>JAPKYX010000015.1:0-12485 GCA_026394075.1 Acidobacteriota bacterium | reverse complement strand
GGCGGGTCAGCAGGGTGGGTTGAGCTTCCTTGCCGTCGATCCAGATGGCTCCGGGCTTTTGGTCCAGCACCGCAATTGAGCGCGAGACGGACTTGTAGATAAAGGCGATGCCGGTGTTATCGCCAATCGCCACTTCTTCCACGCTCCGGATGGTGCCGTTGAAGTCGATCAGCCGCAGGGGTGGTTTGCTCTCTCGCGGAGTAATGGTGAACTTACCCGCTGGAAGCCAGAGGACGGTGTCGCTCTGGTAGGGCCAGGGCTTGCCATTGACGTTGGCGGGGCCGGTCCAGGCCAAGCCGACGCCATCCGCCGAGTCTACGGTAGTTGTGGGTCCCTGCTCCGCGATGGTGGCAATCGCTCCGGTGGTGCCGAGAAGATTCCGATCCAGGCGCAGGATGGAGCTCTCAGAATAGAACATGACCTGAGCGAAGCTCTGGCTGGAAATTCGTGCCTGCTGAAGTAGCTCCGTGCCAAGTTGCTTTTCCGTTGGATAGGCGAGCAGATGACGGGCGGCGACGTTAATGTCGATCGCCAACTCGTCCTGCCGGGGGGTGATGTTGGCGTAGAGGTTCGCCATCTTTGCGTAACGCTCCGGTCCCAAATGCCACAATACGCCGGGGTCCTGGATGATATAAGTGAAGGGGATCGTATCTAGCAATCTTACAAGCTGCCGGGCGTCGTAACCGACGAAATCGCGGATCGAAGTGTCGTAGAGATCGTCAACGGTGGTGATTGACAAACCGAGTAGATCACCGCTCCGTGTCCGAAGGCCAGCCAGAAAGCCAAGCCATTCCGCATGCATGGAAGAGATGAGTTCCACGCGGAACTCATAGAACTTGCGAAGTGCCGGCGGATTCAGTTTCCAATAATTCGGCGAATCTGCGCGGAACAGGGTCGCCGGGTCGAATCCGTGGCGGCGTTGGAAACTGGATCGCACATCGTCATTCATCGGCGTGAACTGTGACGGGTCGTCAGGACCTAGATAGGATTCAAAGTAAAGCTCAGCCAGATTCACGCCGTCCCAGTCAAACCTGGCCAATAGATCGGCCGTGCCGCGCCGCACCGCCGCCAAGCACTCGGGCCGCTGCAGATTCATCAACTTCCGCCAATACACCGCGGCGTCAGCCAACTGTGCAGTTTTCTCCCGCCATTCCGGATGCTCATTCCAGAACTTATCACTTACGTGAGGCAGCTCAAGCCAGGCATGAACTTGGATGGCCTGTCGATGGCAGGCCGTGATGAGTTTCTCCAAAAAGGCATCGCGAACCGGATCCCGATCAAAGTGGTACCAAGCTGCCACATGTACGGCGGAAATGCCACTGTTGCGCCATTGACGCGCCAAGTACTCCGGATCGGTGCGGGATCGGTAAGCATAATCAAAGAAAACCCAGGTCCTCTTGCTCTCCAATGGAGAACGGAACCCGACCGCAGAAAGTGCGTGGAGGATAAACGGGAATCGGCCGTAGCCGTCAGCTGGCAATGGCGCTGCCAACCAAAGGATCGCCCCTCGGCCAGACTTCCAACTGGCCATCAATGGAATACCAGTCCATCGGTCGCGCGAGTAAACTGTGGCCTCCACCGGAAGCGAAGCTGCCAGAACGCGAACTTCGTCTGCCCAAACAATCGTCTGTTCGGGGCTACGCGTGTCTAGTTCCCTCCGGGTCAGGCCTCCCTGCCTGACGCCGATTCCCAAAGACTCGGCGGCATCCCGATTTGCTTCCACAACGACGATGAGCCCAGCGGCAATCCGCTCCTTCAAATCTTCTGGAACGGGAGCATCTGGCCGGAGCACCAACAGGTCTGGTGATGCGTCATTCCGCGCAAAGCCTTGAACCTCAAACAGCTTGGCCCAACCATCGGCGCTGCCCCGAACGCCATAGGTTGGGATCCCACCGTAAAGGCTCACTGCCAGGAAGAATGCGGCTAGCTTCATCGATTCTCCAGCGTGGCCGCCAACTCGCGCGCCTCTTCGGCCCAGAAAAAATTGTCCGTGGCCGCCGCAGCCCGGGCCAGGGCGACCAGCGCTTCTTGCTTCCGGTTGAGTCGAATTAGTACTCGTCCTTCAGACATGTCGGCAACGGTGCTTCCGCCGGGACGAGAAAGGCGATACCCCACCAAGGCAGCTTCATACTCATTGCGTTCTTCTCGCAATGCCGCCAGCCGAAACTGGGAAAAAAAGTCGCCCGGATTGAGTTGGACAGCGCGAATGAATGGGGCTATCGCGATGGCGGTGGAGGCGTCAATAAAGCTCACCGCACCCCGCGCCGTCGACTGAGCCTCCGCATCCCCATCCCTGGCCACCGCGACAAACAGCTCCCGAGCCTTCGCCTTCAGTCCGGTCAAGCCCGTGTCGTAATCCAAAAATGCCAGCTCCAGTTGACTCCGGTAGTCCTTTGCGTCCAGTTCCACCACCTTCTCAAACTGCCGCCGCCCCAGTTCGTTTTCGCCGATCCGCAAGTAGGTGTAGGCCAGATCTTTACGGATGTCCGTGCGTTCGGGTTGCAGCGGGATGGCTTTTTCGAAGTTCTCGACCGCTCGGTCCAGGTCTTCCTCGCGCAAGGCGGTGTAGGCGGCGTCGAGCAGACGGTAGGCCTCGGATGACGTATCCACCGTTGCCGTCTTCAAGCGACCGGCAGCCAGCCGCGTGGCCGGGGCGGGGCGTACCGTGGCCATTCGTTCGCGCAGCTCCAGCATCGGCTCCGGCATCATCACCCGCTGGGCGATGGCCGGTTGGAGGGCGAGAGCCAGCAGCACCGGAATGGACATTCGAAGCATGCGTTCCTTGGAGCGGCGGAGCCAGGCGGCCTCCACCACGATTCTCAGTCTATCAGCCGCGTAGCCGTCGACTAGCGCGTCCGGCTGGTGGTCTGCACTGCGTAAGATGCATCCTGCCTATCAGTTGCAGCAGTAAATGAAATGTCAGACAGTACGGACGTACTAGCCCGGCTCATTTCTGGGATCAATCTTTGGTGGTGAAATTCACCGGAGTTGGGGCTTTGCGAATTCCCGGCTCCTATCCCGCCAGTAGCTGCCGATTAGCTAGATGGGTTGCGCATGCTACGCTCGTAAATGAGCGGGTGCCTCGGAGGTCTGCGCAGCCCCGAAATTTCACTCTATGTACAACGCATACTTCGGCTTCCGGGAAAACCCCTTCAATCTCAGCCCGGACCCGGCCTTCCTCTACCGTAGTTCTCAACACGAAGAAGCACTGGCCAACCTGATGTATGGCGTCCAAAGCCGCAAGGGCTTCATCGTCCTCACCGGCGAAGTTGGTACCGGCAAAACCACTCTGCTCGAATGCCTGCGCGACTATCTCGATGCGCAGGGCACCGAGTTTGCGTTCGTCTTCAACTCCCGCATCACCCCGGCACAGTTTTTCGAGATGATCGCCTACGATCTCGACCTGACGTGCGACCGCAAATCGAAAACCGACGTCCTGTTTGCCCTGAACCGGCTGTTGATCCAGCAGGCCAACGAAGGCCGGACGACGGTGTTGATCGTCGATGAAGTGCACAACCTGGAATGGGATGTGCTGGAAGAAGTGCGGCTGCTGGGCAATCTGGAAAACCCCAAGATCGGCAAGCTGATCCAGGTGATCATGTCCGGCCAGCCGGAGTTTGACGAAAAGCTGGATTCGCCGAACCTGCGCCAGTTGAAGCAGCGCATCGTGCTCCGCTGCCAGTTGAAGCCGTTCATCCTGGAAGATTCGCGCGACTACATCATCAGCCGCCTGGCCAAAGCCGGCATGCCCAACCAGACGGTATTTGGCGATGAACTGATCGCCGAGATCCACAAGCGCACCCAAGGCATCCCGCGCCTGATCAACGCCGTCTGCGACAACCTGCTGCTGAATTGCTTTGCGCTCACCTTGCGCCGGGCCACGCTCGGGATGCTGGATGAGATCTGCCAGGACATGCGTTTGGACTGGAGCGACAGCGAGAAGAAGCCTTCGCTCACCACCATGAGCAAATCGGTGGACAGCGCTCCCACGCTGCTCGAAGTCAAACGCGCGTAACCGAGCCCCGACTTGCGGGAGGGGCCTCTCCCATTGCGGCTGAATGGTTACGCGACCACAGATCCGCCGCGGATCATTGTTGCCCGCCGCCGGAGACGGACGCGTGCTTGGAGGGCAGGCCCCTCCTGCGGGTCGGGGCTCGGTCTGCATGCTCTCCCGGAGAGTGTCCTCAGCTTGGGGATCTCCCTGCTTTAGGCCTGCGATCCTTCGCACCAGCGCTTCGTCACCCGGTGGCGAAACCAGAAGAGGCCCGTCAGGCCGAGCTTCACCAGAAACGCTGGACCCTTGGGGACGAAGCGGATGGAATCGGTCAAGCGCGTGTACTGCCCCTCGGCCTCAAAGCGATGCTCGTGACGCCACTGCTTCATCGGGCCTTCGACAATCTCATCCACGAATAGCCGGTTCTTCTCATACGCCGTGTGCCGCGCATGCCACGGCCCGGCGAGCGTGGTGACGATCAGTTCCACCCCCGCCTCCAAGCCGGAGCCGCGCAGGCGCTGCACGCGGGGCATCATAATCGCGGGCGTCAGCAACTGGATGGCGTCGGGCCGCTCATGAAAGGCGAACACCTTTTCCACCGGGGCCAGGATCAGCGAGCTAAATTCGAACTGTTCCATGTAGACTAATACTCTTCGGATGCTTCTCAGACTGCAAGGGATCGAAAAGCGTTTCGGGGGTCTGACGGCCCTGCGGAATGGCAACCTCACCGTTCAATCAGGCGAGGTGCATCTGCTGATGGGTGAGAATGGCGCGGGTAAATCGACGCTGATGAAGATCGTCGCGGGCCTGCTGCAACCCGATGGCGGGACGTTCGAATGGAAGGGCAAACCTGTCTCCTTCACGCGTCCGGCGGACGCCTCCGCGTTGGGCATCGCCATGGTCCATCAGGAGAGCCTGCTCGCCCCGCACTTGTCGGTGGCCGAGAACATCTTCCTGGGCCGCGAAGAGAGTTTCTGGGTGAAGCGCCGCGAGGTGGTGGCGCGGGCGGCGAAGCTGATCGAGGAGCACCGCTTTCCGCTGAACGCCGAAGCGCGAGTTGATCGGCTTAGTCCCGCGGGCAAGCAGCTGGTGGAGATCTGCCGCGCCATCTCGCAAGGCTCCAGCTTGTTGATCTTTGATGAGCCGACGTCATCGCTCTCCGACGCCGAAACCGCCGAGGTCTTCAAGATCGTCCGGACCTTAAAGGCGCGCGGCATGGGTGTCATCTACATCACGCATCGCCTGGATGAACTCCGCAGTGTCGGCGATCAAGTGACGGTGCTGCGCGATGGTGCCACCGTGCATTCAGCGCCGATGGCGGACCTGACCACCGATCAACTGATCCGCCACATGGTGGGCCGTGAGCTATCCGCTCTCTACGCGCGGCAGCCCGTCGAGCCGGGCAAGGTCGTGCTCAGCATCGAGCAGCTTTCGGTGCCGCCGCTGCTGAAGCAGATCAGCCTGAATGTCCGCGCGGGCGAGATCGTGGGGCTGGCCGGCCTGGTGGGTGCGGGCCGCACGGAGCTTTGCCGGGCCATCTTTGGCGTGGACCGATGCTCATCCGGCCGGATCCTGCTGGATGGAAAGCAGCTGCGCCTGCGCTCCCCGCAGGACGCCGCGGCGGCGGGCATTGCCTTGATTCCGGAAGACCGCCAACGGACGGGGCTGGCCACCGCCCGGTCAATTGGCGAGAACACCAACCTGGCCAGTCTCGACAAAGTGAGCCGCCTCGGCGTGGTCGACCATGCCGCCGCCCATCAGGTGACCACGGATTTCATCGCCCGCTTGCGGATTCGCGCCGAATCACCGCAGCAGCGCGCCGGACGCTTGTCGGGCGGCAACCAGCAAAAGGTAGTGATCGCCAAGTGGCTGGCGCGCGGTGCCCGGGTATTCTTGTTTGATGAGCCGACGCGAGGGATCGACGTTGGCGCCAAGGCTGAGGTTTTCGAAGTGATGGATGAACTGGCGCGGCAGGGTGCCGCGATTTTGATGGTCAGCTCCGAGCTGCCAGAGTTGTTGCAGATCGCCGACCGCATCCTGGTGATGCGCGCGGGCGTGCTGACCGGCGAGTTGGGTCGAGGAGCTACGCAGGAACAGGTGATGCGCCTGGCCGCGTTCCACGATGCCCCGCAGGAGTCCGCCGCATGAAGTTGACCCTCCCCGGCGGCATCAGCCTGCAACGGCTGCTGCCCTTTGCCAGCCTGATCATCCTCTTTGTGGGCTTAAGCATCGCCACGCCCAACTTCCTGACCGAGACCAACCTGTCCAGCGTCATCCGTCAGACGGCGGTGATCAACATCATGGCCTTAGGCATGACGATGATCATCATTGCCGGCGGCATCGACCTGTCGGTGGGCTCGATTTTGGCCTTTGGCGGGCTGATGGGCACCATGGCGCTCGAAAAAGGCCAGCCGATTGTCGTGGGCGTCGCCGTCGGTATTGTGGCGGGCATGTTCTGGGGCTTCATGAATGGCCTGCTAACCACACGCCTGAAGATCAACCCGTTCATCGTTACCCTGGGCACGCTGGGCATTGTGCGCGGCATTACGCTGATCGTCTCGAACGGTCTGCCGGTGCACAACATCCCGCAGAGCTTCTCGTACTTGGGCGAAGGGATCCTGGGCGGTGTGCCGTTTGTGTTGTGGATCCTGCTGGTGTGCGCCGTGGCGGTGCATGTGTTGCTGGAACACACCAAGCTGGGCCGCTATGCGTTTGCCATCGGCAGCAACCCGGATGCGGCCTACTACGCCGGTATTCCGGTGGCATTCCACACCGTGTCGGTCTATGCCATTGGCGGCGCGCTGACGGGCCTAGCGGGCATGATTGAGGCCTCCCGCCTAATGACCGGGCAGCCCACCGCGGGCCAGGGTTACGAACTGCAAGCGATCGCCGCGGTGGTGATCGGTGGCGGCAGCTTGCGCGGGGGCGAGGGTACCGTGGTGGGCACGCTGATCGGCGCGTTCATCATGGGCCTGCTATCGAATGGCAGCGACCTGCTGGGCATTTCGCCGTACTTGCAGCAAGCCATCATCGGGGCCGTGATCATCCTGGCGGTGACCGTGGACGAATTGCGCAAACGGCGCGCGTAGAACGCAAGCGTTGGCGGCGGAAGGAGACGGCAGCACCGGTGATGACGCGTCGTCAATGGTTATCCCTTCTGCTGGCCTCGCCGCCCGCGCCTTTCTCGGGCACCTTTCTCCAACTGACGCGCGAGCATCGCCAGTGGCCGGAAGCCCGATGGCGCGAGCTGTGGCTCCACCTGCGAGCTTTGGGAGCCAGCCGCCTGATCGTGCAATGGACCCAGGACGGCGACGAGCCTCTGCTGGACCTGTTGCCGCCCGTCTTCGCCTCCGACTTGTCTATTGACCTGGGCCTGGTCCACGAGCCCCGCTACTGGAGCGACGGCGCCGCCGCCTTTGCCGGCATCGAGGCCCGTTGTCGCGCCCTGCTGCCGCGGTTGCAGCCCTTTGCCCACCAGCCAAACTTCCGGGGTTGGTACATCACCACCGAAGTGGACGATGTCCGCTGGCAGACCCCGGCCACCCGGATGGAGCTGGTCCGGCATCTAAAGGCCACCGTCAAAGCCGTGCGGCGTGTCAGGCGCGCTCCCGTTGCCGTCTCCGGCTTTTCCAACGGAGCGCTGAAGCCATTGGCGCTGGCAGAATTTTGGCGTCGCCTATTGCGTGAAACCGGCGTCAATCAACTGTTGTTCCAGGACGGAATTGGCGCCGGAAAACTGACACTCGCTGAGTTGCCGGACTACTACGGAGCATTGCGCCGTTTGCCGTTTCTGCCCGTCGTCGAAATCTTTCAGATGATGCGCGAAACGCCTTTTGAAGCTGTCGCGGCACCGCTGAGTCGCGTCGAACGGCAGTTGGTGTTGGCGGGCCCGGCGCCCTTGGCGTTCAGCCTGCCGGAGTACGCTACGCCGAACAGCGTCGGGGGAAGTGCTGATCTTTATCAAGCACTTAGCGGCTACCGCCGGGTAGTTTCACTGCCCTAAGTGCGCTCCGGGATGACACCCGGGCCAAGCATGATCCTTCTTACGGGCGGCCCGCACTCGCGGACTTCAACTTCAATGCGTCCACTTCGCCGCGGTACCAGAGATCCCGTTGAACAACGGGCTTTTTCTTCTTTCGCAAGTGGTGAATGCCGGAAACTCCACCGGCCAGAACACCGCAGGCCACAATCACCAGGAACAGAACAAACGAAAAATCCATAGGCCTTTCCTACCATTTAGTATAAGGCTTTTTTCTTCACCGCCAAATTATTGCCATACCCTTTCACCCCGATGAGTACTGAGTACCAGGAAAAACATGAATTGGGGAATGGGGAACACCACGGGGCGGGCAGGGCGGTGCATGACCACTCCGCTGGTCCTGTTGGCCGCCCTCACCGTGGGGTTGGCGCAACCGGCCGCCGCGGCTCCCATCACCACGCCCCCGGGCTCCGCCCGCTTTTCAGCTACCTTCATTCAGCTCTGGGCTGACCACTGGAACTGGCCGCAAGCGCGCTGGCAGGAGACCTTCCGTTATTATCGGTCGCTTGGTCTGAAAGAGATCTACGTCCAATGGACCGTCTATGACGCCATCAACTACTACTCCCCCGGAGTCAATCCACTAGGCGCAGTAGGTCAAGCTGGCAAGACCGCACCGGT
This sequence comes from Acidobacteriota bacterium, assembly GCA_026394075.1. GTDB lineage: Bacteria > Acidobacteriota > Terriglobia > Bryobacterales > Bryobacteraceae > JAPKYZ01. Next base: position 3,834 of record JAPKYX010000015.1, on the reverse strand, counting down.
GAGCCAAATCCTGCAACTGGCCGGCGAATCCGGCATGGCTGTGCACTTGGGGCTCGCCTTTCACTCCGGCTTCTGGCAGAACGCCAAGCCCGGTCCGCAGTTAGCCGGCTACATGGCGGACCAGTACCGCCGCTCCGCTGTGGCCGCCGCCGAACTGGCCCGTCTCTATGGCCGTGAGCGCGCCTTTGCCGGCTTCTATATCTCCGAGGAGTTGGACGATCTCATGTGGCCCGCCGGCCAGCCGCGGGACCTACTGGTCGATCATTTCTCGCGGTTGAGTACTGAGCTGGAACGGCTGGCACCCGGCAAGGCGATTACGATCTCCGGTTACGGCGGTGCCCGCACGGAACCCGCGCGGTTACAAACGTTCTGGACGGATCTGCTGGCCCGCACACGCTTCACCACCGTCATGTTCCAGGACGGCATCGGCGTCGGCAACCTGCCGCTGGCCTATCTGCGGCAGTATCTGGATGCCATGAAGCAAGCGGCTGAGCAGACCCAGAAGGAACTGCGCGTCATCGTCGAAACGTTCCGGCAAGTGGACGGCGAATTCAATGGTCGCTCCTTCCGCGCCATCCCGGCCCCCTTCCCGCTGCTGTTACCGCAAATGCAGGTGGCGGCACCCTATTCGGCCGGTGGCTTAGTGGCGTTCACGGTGAGTGACTATCTCTCCCCGATGGGTGGAGACGACGCCGCCCGCGGTTATCAGAGCTATCTGGACTGGATGTTGCAGAGCCTGTAAGTGCGGCCCGGTCCAGTGAACGTATTAGCCCTTGCGAGCCACGCCCAGATAACCCAGCGTTGAGTTACGCTCCCGGTCCAGACCATCGAGCAACGGCAGCAGCAACGCCAGCGGAGCCAGCAATGCGGCGATCCAGTGGACCTTGATCGCACTCAGCATCCGGCGCGACAGCAACCGGAAAATCCCGCCCGCCGGGTGGATCCATTCGATCCGGAGGCCCGCTTCACCCAGCAGATACTCCAGGCCCGGCCGCGTGTAGCGGAAGTAGTCGTGCGGAGCCTGGTGGACTTCCCATTCCAGCGGCACCACCAGCAACAACCGGCCCCCGGGCTTCAGCACGCGGGCGATCTCGCGTAGCACCAGCTTTGGTTCCCGGACGTGCTCCAGCGTGACGATGTTCAGCGCCGCGTCAAAACTCTGGTCGGGGAAGGGAAGGGCCTGCAGATCGGCCAGCGCGTCCAGGCGCGAATAGTCCCATTGCCCGTCGCCCACTGCCAGATCCACCGCCACGTAGCGCTGCCCGGGGAACCGTGCCCGGTGCTGGGCTTCACCCGCGCCCGCGTCTAGCAGCAACGCACCGGGTGCCAGCGAGGCGGCAAAGGCGTCCAGGGCATCATCGATACGCGCCTCAAAATTGAGGATGTAGCGCGGCAGTCGCCACACGCCCCGGCGGTCTCCGGCGGTGGTGGCAGTTTTCATTTCGGCTCAGCTTCAATCATGATGGTGGACCCGGCGCGGCAGGCGGCTTCCAGGGCGGCAAAGGGCAAGCAGGCCAGTGTCAGCGCGAGATAAGCCAGGTTCTTGAGAACTGCCACCGCCGTCGATTCCGGTACCTTCCGGACGCGGCGCGACATGGGGTCGAGCGATGGCGCTATTGATGTGGCCAAGCCGGCCGGATTATCACGCAAGGAGAAATGCTTCCGCCGCCGCACCGTAAAGCCCCGGTCGCGGAGCAGCCACTCGAGATCCGTATCCCGGAAGTTCCACAAGTGGCGCGGAACATCCAGGCCGTTCCAGGCCTCACCCAGAATCAGAAACTGCCAGCTGGCGGCATTGGGTACCTGCACCACCAACCGGCCACCGGGCTTCAACAGGCGCCGGGCTGCATCCAGAAATTCACCCGGCTGTTCGACGTGTTCCAGCACGTGGAACATCGTCACCGCCGCGAAGCTGCCCTCCGCAAACGGCGCCGCCAGTAGATCGCCCGCCACCACCGGCACGCCATTGACGCGCCAGGCGATGCCCGCGGCCTCGGCGGACTTATCGAGACCCACCACCTTCCGGCCCCGGTCCCGCAGCAGGCGCGCGAGCAGACCGCCGCTGGGGCCGACATCCAGCACCGGACCCGTCAGCTTGGAGCGGCGCAACGCCGTCTCGACAAACTGGACATGGTCGGCCAGTACCAACCGGCGGTAAACCTCCGCTGCCTGGCTGGCCGCATCGTGGGGTTGAAACCAATACCCGGTGGGATAGTAGCCGGCCAGTTCCTCGCCGGTCGGTCGCGGAAAAAGCCGCAGGAACTTGCACTTAACGCATTCCACTACCAGGAAGGACTTGTTGGTGGTGCCATAGAGCCGGTCCGTGCAGTGGAACAGAGACCGCGCCTGGCCATAGTGGCACAGCGGGCACTCCTCCTCCACGGAACCGGACGTGGTGGCCCCGGCTAGTTCGCCTGATTGGAGAGGGCTCGCAGCGGGATCTGGTACTGCCGCAGCAGTTGACGGATCTGGGCGGGGCTCAATTTCCGGAATCGCTCAATCTCCCTTCGTTTGGCCCACATCCGGGGCACCATCGCCAGCGCTTCGAGATCCCCCTCGATCAGCGCTCGCACCATCGTCAGTTTGCCAGACCATCCGGCATAGTGCTTCGTTTCTCCCTCACCGCGCCAAGCCGCCCATGCCCCCGCCAACACCCGTAGGCCATAGTAAAACGGATTCAGCCACAGTAGGCTCAACGGAAACAGCTTCACCGCCAGCAGCACCCGGTTGCGTTCGATCAGCTTCAGCCGCCGGCCACTGGCGACGCCCAGCGTGGCCCCGCGATGATGGTAGACCACGGCTTGTGGCATGTACAAGCACCGCCATCCGGCAATCCGCGCCCGCAAGCCCAGTTCGGCATCGTCGGCGTAGGCGAACAGATCTTCATCCAAGCCGCCAATCTCATCCAGCATCGATTTGCGATACATCGCGGCGCAGCCGTCCGGCCAAGCCACTTCCTCCACCTGGCTGTACTGACCGTGGTCGGTCTCACCGGTGCCGCGTCCCCGGTTCTGACCGTCGGGCCAGATCAGATGGCCCACTTTGTCAATCAGATGGGGCCGCTCCGCCACCAGGATCTTCGACGCCGCCATCCCCACATCCGGCTGCTCAAAGGCGGCCAGCAAGTGCTCCAGCCAGTCCGGCTGCGCCCGGGCGTCATTGTTAAGCAGCGCCACGAACTCGCCGACGGATGTAAATATTCCCTGATTATTGGCCTCGCAGAAGCCGCGATTATCCCGGTTTCGGATCAGGCGTACCTGCGGGTATGATTCACCAATCAGCTCCACTGACCCGTCGGTGGAACCGTTATCCACTACACAAATGTCCACCGCGCCAACTGTCTGATTTGACAATGAATCCAGGCATTCCCGGAGCAGCTCGCGCCGGTTCCAGTTCACCACTACAACGGAAATACGCAGCTTCCCCTCCAGGGGTAAGGGATTCATCGTGAATGTAGTATTATAAGACGTAGACCGTTCAAAAAGCAGAAGATATGGTTTCCTTGGGAAGAAAGCTGCGGACCGCCCGCGAACAGCAAGGCCTGTCCCTGGCAGAAATTGCGACACGAACCCGTATTCGTTTGTCCTATTTGGAGGCGATCGAGCAGGACCGGCTGGACCAGATTCCGGGCGGCTTCTTCTCGCGCAGTTTCGTCCGCCAGTACGCGCAGGCATTGGGCTTGAGCAGTGCCGATATCGACAGCGACCTGGAAGCGGTCACCATTCCGCCGGTGGAGACTGTCCCGGTAGAAAAGGTGCTGCGCGACTACCGGCCCACCAAACCCACCCTGCTGGTGGAAGACGATGGCTCTCAGTTCTTCCATGAGGCCGAGTT
>JAPKYX010000183.1 GCA_026394075.1 Acidobacteriota bacterium | reverse complement strand
GCACTTGTTGTGATGGTCACGACCGCCCATGTTATTCAACGCCCCGGGCGTGCGCCCGAATTCGCCCATCACCACCACCAGCGTTTCATCGAGCAACGTCCGCGTGGGGTTGGTCTGGGACGGCGTTGCGGCCAGATCTTCCATCAAGCTCGACAGCGCCGGGTCCAGCTCTTCGCAGAGCTTATAGTGATGACTCGGCGCGGAGCGGTCCCAGATCTGCACGTGATGGTCCCAGCCCGGGTGGCAGATGTGGACATAGTGTGTTCCAGCATCTTGCGCCAGAACATTGCGCGCCAACATGGCCGAGACACCGACGGAGGTGTTCCCGTATCGGAGCTTGTCAGCCTCAGCGAGCCGGAACGACGCGGGCCAACGGTCGTCCGTCAACAGGCGGTGCGCGGTGTCGTAATAGTCGAGATACCCGGCCATGTCCCGTCCCAGGGCCGGGGCGCGGCTCCGGTCCGTATCGCGCAACGCCTTCAACAACCGCCAACGCTCTTCCAGCAACTGGACCGCTTTCTCATCCAGTGCCCCGCCCTTCACCGCTGATTCCGGGTTGATGTCGACCACCGAAAATCGCGGCGGCAGAAAGCCCGCCGCCAACGCTCCCGCAGCGCCTTTGTCCAGGTTCAGCGACAGGTAGGTGGGGAAGGTATCCTTCTCGCGCCGCCGAGCTTCCAACTCCATCCCGATCACCGAGCCCACCGACGGGATCTCCTTGGCGAAGGCGAGATTCAACTGGCGGCCGGTCTGTAGGTAGTACTGGCCACGAAAGTGGACTTCCTCATGGCTCAGTAATGACCGCACGATGGCGAACTTCGACATCTGCTTCGACAGCCGCGGGAACAGCAACTGGGACATGTAGAGATCCCGTGCCACAGGCCGCATGTCGAGATCCTTGGGCGTCCCGGCGGTCTCCTTGAAGTCCCAGCCTTCGACGTGGCTGATAGCCCCGGAGAGTTCAAAGAAGATGACGTTGCGGGCATTGCCGCGCGGCGTGACCTTGCTGCCGCTGGCGGCCTGCAGGGGCCAGATGCCTTCCGCCGCCGCACCGGCCAAACCCAGACCGCCGAACTTCAGCAGGTCCCGCCGCGAAGGATAGATGTCGCCCACAGTTCGCATGTTGAAAAACCTCAATAGTTGAACAGGAACTCGACCTGATTCAGCAGCGCCCACTGGAGATTCTGCGCACCCCGCACCCGGTCCGGCTTGAAGGCCGCCAAGCTGATCTCCTTCTCAGTGGCCGTCGCCGGGCGAGACAAGGTCGCCATGAACAGTTCGTCCACGACGCGCGCATTGTCAGAGTAAGTATCCAGCAACCGCTGCACGCGGCTGTCTTTCTCCGCTACTACGCGATCCCCCACCACCGGCGATTGCATCATCAGCATCGCCTGCAAAGGCGAGCCCACCGGATTCTTGGGCGGGTTCGAGCGGTTCGATTGGCCAAACGTGGACATGAAGTGCTTGATGTCGCCGCCGCCGGTGGGGCCGGACATCTGCATCGCCCAGGAGCGTGGCTGGCCGCGCACCTTAAAGTCCGCCGGACGCGTCGTGGCTGCCGCAATCGAATCATGTACCTCTTCCGCCGTCAGTTGCCGCACCAGCTTGCGCGCGAACAACCGGGTGTAGCTTTCTTTCCACTCGCCCGGATACCGCGCCGACAGCTGATAGGCGCTCGATTGGCAGATGGTGCGGATCAAGCGGCGCAGGCTGTGGCCGTGATCGCGGAAGTCCGCCGCCAGAGCATCCAGCAGTTCCGGATGCGAGGCCTGCTGCGGATTGTCGAGATCGAAGTCATCGAACGGCTCCACGATGCCGGTGCCCATCAGCTTGGCCCAGAACATGTTGGCCGTGGCGCGCGCAAACTGCGGGTGGGCAGTCAGCATGCGGCCCAGCGCTTCCCGAGGCTCCTCTTCCGCCTGCGGCTTTTCGCCGGTCATGATGAAGGCCGGGTCACTGGCACCGCCAAAGCGCGGCACGCGGATCATGCTGGCGCCTTTGGTGTTGTAGCCGGGGCCCGCGTCATCAATCAGGAACTCGCCTGATTGCGGCATGCCCTTCTCCCAATACATCAGGTACCGGTTGCGCCCCATAAAGGCAGCATTGCGGAAAAAGTCCACGCGGCGCGTCTTGGATAGCCACGTATTCACTTTCTCCAGATGCGCCTGCCCGTCGTGGCAGGAAATGCAGGAGAGGTTCAACCCGAGAAAGCGCTGCGCATAGAGGACATTCAGTTCATCGTGCGTGTCCATCTGCTGCACCATGCCCCAGTCCTCGGCATCGTCCGGTTGGGCTTTGCCCTGGACATGCTCGCGAGCGATGACGTTCGCCGCCGCCACCACGTGATTCGACTTGGCGGAGGCCGCGATCATGGAGCGGGCCACGTCGTCATACGGCCGGTCGACACGCAGGTTCTCCTTCATCCAGTAATGGAACAGCTCCTGCCCGCGGCCCATCTTGCCGTTGGCGCGGAACAGGTCCATGAAGTAGTAGGTGAACTTGTCGACAAAGGCTTCGCTTTGAAGCAGCTGGTCAATCAACCGGTCGCGCTTCCGCGGGTCGCGGCTGGCGGCGAAGCTGCGGACCTCATCGGGCGACGGGATGCGTCCCGTCAGGTCCAGCGTGACTCGCCGTACAAACTCGTGATCAGTGGCCAGGGGTGCGGGTGAAACCTTCTCGGCGGCCAGCGTCGCAAAGATATGTTGATCAACGAAATTGCGGCGCGCAATGGGTCCGGCAGCGGTGGCCGGAGGCAGTTGAGCAGCCACGCGGTCCGTCAAGCGGCCCAGTTCCTTCGACGGCGGTGGCCGGAAGATGGGCGCGTGGGCTTGATTCATTTGGTCCTGGGCACTGGCGCAACCCAGCGCCGCGAGACCAAGCACAAACACCGACACGCGAGGGAAATGCATAGAAGTTCCTTAACGGCCGAGAGTGTATCGAAAATATTCGTCGGTGTGAAGGGTCAATCCCTTTAGAACAGACCCATCTTTTCGGGGATCGAGCGGCGTTAATTTGTGTTCGGACCGGTGCTCCCGGCATCCATCCATTGAGATGAAGCCGTTGAAGAAACAGTTCAGTTCGCGCGCGGAGCTGGCCGCCTACCTGCAACAACAGTTCCCGGCCGCAGTGGAGCGAGACCCGGACATGAGTCCCTGGCTAGGCGGCTTGGCTGAAGCGCAACGCAGGCTGGCCGAGTTCAAGCCACAACGCTACGCCGCTACCCGGAATCATCTGGACGGCCAGGTCTCCGGCCTCTCGCCCTACATCCGGCATGGCATCTTTAGCCTCGCCTCCGTTAAGACGCGGGCCGTGGCGGTGGCGGGCTCCGCTCAGGCGATCGCAAAATTCATCAGTGAGCTCGCCTGGCGGGACTACTGGCAGCGACTCTACCTTCAATGGGGCGCCGGTATTTGGCAGGACCGTGAGGAGTACAAGACGGGTTGGACAACCGCCGACTATGCCGCCGAACTTCCCGCCGACATTGACGGGGGCCGAACGGGACTTGCTTGCATGGATCGCTTCAGCCGTGAACTCCGTTCAACGGGCTATCTCCACAACCACGCCCGCATGTGGCTGGCCGCTTACGTGGTCCATTGGCGGCGGGTGCAATGGCAGGCCGGAGCCCGCTGGTTTCTGGTCCACCTGCTGGACGGCGACCCCGCTTCGAACAATCTGTCGTGGCAATGGGTAGCCTCCACGTTCTCGCACAAGCCCTACGTCTTCAACCGCGAGAATCTGGAAAAGTACTCGAGTGGCCGCTTCTGCCCGGATTGCGGCGCGAAGACCGAATGCCCCTTCGAGGCCACCTACCCTGATCTCTCAGCGCGCCTTTTCCAGATCGGAGGTGCGGCATGAAGCTCGCCTGGATGCACCCGGATTGCCTCAGCGCGGACTGGCTACCGCCCGGCAGCCGAGCCTTTTTCGTCTTTGACGACGACTACCTGGCCGCGTGCGGCTGGGGCCTGAAACGGATCATGTTCGTCTACGAGACACTGCTGGAGCTACCAGTCGAGATCTATCGCGGGTCCACGGTGCAACTGCTGGCGGAACTCGCGGCTGACGAGGGCGTCGTGACGGTGGACACCCCGGACCCTTGGCTGCTAGCCCGGATTGCGGAATTGCGCGAACGGGTCGCGGTGGATGTGATACCGCCGCCCGTTTTCGTGGAACTGAAGGGCCACGTCAACCTGCAACGCTTCTCGCGCTACTGGAGCAAGGCGGAAGCGAAACTGCTCGATTGAGGTTTCAAAAGAACCGGACTTAGAGGAAACAAGAAGCCCCGGCCAGAACGCTGACCGGGGCCTCTCGCGCACTCAATCTAATCTCGAACCGACGATCAGGCTGGACTAGTTGCCCGCCGGAGGGCCGCCGGCGCTGGGGCCACCGAAGCCGGTTCCGGCGGGGCGGGGCTTTGGCAGGGGCTTGCGCGGTAGTTTCTCTTCGCGGGCGGCGGTGTTGTAGACGAAGCTGGCCACGATGGCCGCCATCTGCTTCAAGTCTTCCGGCACGGCGCGGTCGTAGACGTCCATGTTAGAGGAAATAAGAAGCCCCGGCCAGAACGCTGACCGGGGCTTCTCGCGCACGCTACCTGATCTCGAACTGACGATCAGGCAGGGCTAGTTGCCCGCCGGAGGGCCGCCGAAGCCGGCTCCGGCGGGGCGGGGCTTCGGCAGGGGCTTGCGCGGTAGTTTCTCTTCGCGGGCGGCGGTGTTGTAGACAAAGCTGGCTACGATGGCGGCCATCTGCTTCAAGTCCTCCGGCACGGCGCGGTCGTAGACGTCCATGTTGGAGTGGTGGGTGCGGGTCTGGTACTCGATCGGGTCCTGGATGAACTGGAAGCCGGGGAGGCCGACGCCGTCGAAGGCCAAGTGGTCCGTGCCGCCGGTGGTGCGGATGGAGACGGTGGTGGCGCCCAGATCCTTGAACGGCGAAAGCCACGCCTCAAAGATCGGCCGCACCATATCGTTGCCCTGCATGTAGATGCCGCGGATCTTGCCGGTGCCGTTGTCGATGTTGAAGTAGCCAGCCATGGTGGCGTGCTCGCCCTTTAGCTTCATGTCGGTGGGGTCGGCGAAGTGCTCCTTCACATAGGCGCGGGAGCCTAGGAGACCCTGCTCTTCCCCGCTCCAAAGGCCGATGCGGACGGTGCGATCCATCTTGAGGTTCAGCGTCTTCAGGATGCGCATCACCTCGATCATGATGGCGCTGCCGGCGGCGTTGTCGGTGGCTCCGGTGGCGGCGTGCCAGGAATCGAGGTGCGCGCCGAGCATCACCACTTCACTCTTTTTGCTGGTGCCGGGAATTTCGCCGATCACGTTGTAGCTGTACTGGTCTTCCGTGTGGAGCTTGGTCTCAACGTCGAGCTCCACCGTTACCGGGATGTTGTGCTGGGCCAGGCGGACCATGCGGTTGTACTGCTCGGCCGCAATGGCCAGCGTGGGCGGCGGGACGGGACGCTTCGGGTCGAAGCTGCCGCCGGAGGTGCCGAAGATCGTGCCGCCGTCGTTGCGCGTGCCAACGGTCAGCACGGCCAGGGCGCCTTCATCGCGCAGGAACTGGTTGCGCTTGTCGATGAACGCCCGGACCTTCTCCATCGAGAAGGGCTGCCCGGGGGCGATCCCCGGCATGGCGGCGCGCGCCGGGGCGCCTTCAGCCGCACGCGGCGTTTGCCCGGCTTCCGGGGCCATGGCCCGCTCAGCCAGCTCCGCATCGCTCCAGCGTTGCAGCGAGGGCTTGTCTTGCAGCGAGAGATCCTTGGCCGGGTCAAGGAGGACGATCTTGCCCTTCAGCTTGCCCTTCCACTTGTCAAAGTCCGGTTCCAGGCGGATGGTGGCCAGCAGGATCTCGCCGCGCACGGGGCCGTTGGTGCCGGGCGTCCACGCCAGAGGGAAGCCGATCAGCGGCGAAAAGGCGGGCTCCACCTGCGTGGCCACAAACTTCGAATAAGACCAGCCATTGCCGAACGGTCCCCATTTTTCCAGGTGCGTGTCCGACACACCCAATTCCACCAACCGCTTCATCGCCCAATTGGCGGCCTTGGTGTAGCCGGGCGAACCAGTGACGCGCGGGCCGGAAACGTCCGTCAGGTAGAACAGATGATCCATCACCTTGGAGTTCTCGAATGCCTCCTTGCGGATCTTGTGCACGACTTCCAGGTCAACTTTTTCTTGGGCGTTGAGGCCCAAAGTGAGGCCCAAAATCAGGGTGGAATTGAGACAGATTCGTGACAGCATGGGTTTCACGAGAGAATAGCATTAACGCTTGCGGATTACGATCTCCAAAGAAAATTACCTGAAAGCCATTGCGGAAGCAGAGGCCGAGGGCGAAGCCGTGATCGCGGCCACGCTGAAGCGCTGGCTGCGCGTTTCGGCACCGGCGGTGACCATGGCCACCCGCCGCCTGGTGCGCGATGGGCTGATCCGCGTCGCGCCCAACGGCCACATCACCCTCACCACCGCCGGTGCCGACATCGCCAACCGCTTGCTCTACCGACACCATCTGATAGAGCGGATGCTGGCCGAGGTGTTCGGCATGGAGTGGTACAAGATCCATGATGAAGCCGAGCAGATGGAGCATGCCATCAGCGCTGATTTTGAGCGATTGCTGGATGAAAAGCTGGGTGGCGCCGGGCCCTGCCCGCATGGCAGTCCGCTGCAGCTGGAAACGGCGGCTCAACGCCGGGCGCGAGGGCTGAGGCCGCTGGCGGAGTTGGAGGGACGGGGCGTGGTCGAGTATGTGTTCGAGCGGGACAGGCCGTTGCTGGAATATCTGGATGGACTGGGCATCCGGCCGCACGCTCTATTGGAGGCTGTGCACGCAGCGCCGACGGGATCAGGGGCGACGGGCATCGCATCCGCCGCTGTTGAGGTGAGCGTCGAAGGTAAGCGGAGGTCGGTTGAACCGGCCGCGGCCAACCGCGTCTGGGTCCGGCCGGTTTAGGCTGGCACCCTTTAAGCGGGCACGAGTGACGAAAAATACTCGATCGTCAGCGCCATGCCTTCGTCAAAGACAACCTGGGGTTCCCAGCCCAGCACCTGCTTGGCTCGGGTGATGTCCGGACGCCGCCGCTTGGGGTCGTCCTGCGGCAAGGGCCGGAAGACGAGACCGGACTGGGTACCGGTTTTGGCCTGGATGGACTGCGCAAATTCCAGCATCGTCATTTCCGCCGGATTGCCCAGGTTCACCGGTTCATGGAAGCCCGAATGCATGAGCCGGATCAACCCTTCCACCAGATCACTGACGTAGCAGAAGCTGCGCGTCTGGCTGCCGTCGCCAAACACGGTAAGGGCTTCGCCCCGCAGCGCCTGGTCCACAAAGGCCGGCACCACGCGGCCGTCATTCAGGGCCATGCGCGGGCCATAGGTGTTGAAGATGCGGGCGATGGCGGTCCGGACACCGTGCACGCGGTGATAGGCCATCGTGATGGCTTCGGCAAAGCGCTTCGATTCGTCGTAGCAGGAGCGTGGGCCGATCGAATTCACATTGCCCCAGTACTGCTCCGTTTGGGGATGCTCCAGCGGATCGCCATACACTTCGCTGGTGGAGGTCACCAGAAACGATGCCCCGTTCCGGCGAGCCACTTCCAGCAGATTGCGGCTGGCGGTGGAACCGGTTTCCAGCGTTTCCAGGGGGTACTTCAGATAATCGACCGGGCTGGCCAGAGACGCCAGGTGCCAGACGTATTCGAACTGCTCCGCGGCGATGCCCGCATCCCAGCCGGGGTGGGTAACGTCGGCCTGGATAAAACGGAACTGCGGATGGTCGTGCAATTGCCGGAGATTCTCGGCCGAACCGGTGATGAAGTTGTCCACCCCCACAACGGAGTGCCCTTCCTCGATCAAGCGGTCACAAAGATGGGAGCCAATAAATCCAGCCGCGCCGGCCACTAGATGCAAGGACATGAAGATTCCAACCCTCTGATCATATCGTCATTTGCAACTGAGCGGCCCTCACTCTGGCACCTTACCGAAGCCGGGGAGGAAGCCTTATGTTTGCGCCCCCGGAAGTGGATTCCCCGCCGGAGACAGTATTGTAGAAGTATGGTTCAACCGCACTGGGCGGAAATTCTTTTCCTTTCCGCCATCCTCGTCACCTCCGTAAGTCTTTTCTGGCGTCGCTTTCAGCCGATGCTGAAAAATATTCTGGCGTCGAAAAAGGACGGCGAGTTTGTGCTGGCACCGGTCGGACGCCGCGTCTGGGAGTTCGTCTGGGAAGTGATGCTCCAAGCCAAGGTGATCCAGCAGCGCCCGTTGCCGGGCATCGCGCATGCGTTTGTCTTCTGGGGTTTCTGCGCCTTTGGCGTCATCACGGTGGACCACATCGGCAAGGGCTTTGGCTTCCCGCTGCTCGACCCGGACAGCTTCTTCGGCCGCTTCTATTTTCTGCTGGCGTCGCTGTTTGCGGTGATGGTGATGATCTCCATCACCGGCCTGGCGGTGCGCCGTTTTCTGGTGAGGCCGAAATGGCTGGGTGAGAAGGTCTCCTGGGAAAGCGGCTTCATCTCGTTCCTGATCTTCACCCTGATGTGGACCTATCTGGCCGACTATGCTCTGCCCACCCATGACGGGCCGACGGTGGCCGGGCGTATTTTGTGGTGGCTGCACACGGCGGCGTTGTTTATCTTCCTGCCGCTGATTCCGCACACCAAGCACCTGCACTTGCTGTTGAGCCCGTTCACGGTGTTCCTGCGGCGCGATGGCTTCTCGAAGATCCCCAAGCTGGATGGCGATGAAGATTTCGGCCTGTTGACCGGCAAGGATCTGACGCAGATCGTCTCGCTGCAAGCTTATTCGTGCGTTGAATGCGGCCGCTGCACGGAGCACTGCCCGGCGCACAACACAGGCAAGGCGCTGAACCCCAAGGAGATCATCCTGGGCCTGCGCGGCTATCTGAACGAGTTTGGGCCCGCCAGCGAAGAAACGCTGATGGGCAAATACGAATCGCAGGAAGCGGCCTTCCAGTGCACCAGTTGCGGTGCGTGCGAGTTCCAGTGCCCGGTGGGCATTCAGCATCTGCCCGTCATCGTCGGACTGCGCCGCGGCGCGGTGAACACGGGCGAATGGGAAGACGACTACGGCAACAAGCTGTTCTTGAACCTGGAACGCAACGGCAACCCGTTGGGCATGTCGTCAGGCGAGCGCGACAAGTTCATCGCCAAGCAGGAATTGCCGCTCTATGACGGCACGCAGGAATACTGCTTGTGGTTGGGCTGCATGGGCTCCTATGACCCCAAGGGCCGCGAGATTGTCTCGTCGCTCGTTCAAGTGATGCGGCACTTGAATGTCACCTTCGGCGTGCTGAAGAAAGAGCGCTGCACCGGCGACGCCGCGCGCCGTCTGGGTAACGACTTGGCGTTTGGCCAATTGGCTGAACAGAACCTGGACAACATCCGCGCGGCCAAGCCCAAGAAGATCGTGTCCATCTGCCCGCACTGCGTCCGCACGATGACCGAAGACTGGAAAGAGTTCGGCGAAACGCCCAACGTCGAACACCACAGTGAGTTCCTGCACCGCTATCAGGACAAGCTGCCCGCGAGCAAGTCGACCGAAACCGTGGTCTACCACGACCCCTGCTACCTGGGCCGCTATCGCGATGTCTACGATGAGCCGCGCGCCGTCGCCGGCTTGGGCGGCACCGTCATCGACCCGCCGCGCGCCCGGGAACGCAGCTTCTGTTGCGGTGCGGGCGGCGGCTTGGCCTTCCTGGGTGAGGAGCATGGCGACCGCGTCAGTGAAACCCGCGCCAAGGAACTGGTGGCCACCGGAGCCACCACCGTGGCCGCCGCTTGCCCCTTCTGCAACACGATGTTCCGCGATGCGTTGGTACAGGTCGGCGGGGCAAACCCGCCCAAACTGCTCGACATTGCGCAGATCGCCGCGGCTTCCCTGCCGCCCAAGAACTAGGACTGCGGGAACGCGGATGGCCGCCAAAACCAATGCCTGCCGCTTGCTCGATCAACTGGGCATCGGCTATGAGTTGCGCGAGTACGAAGTAGACCCCGCCGATCTGGCGGCTGAGACCGTCGCGGCCAAAATCGGCTTGCCGCCGGAGCAGGTCTTTAAGACGCTGGTGGCGCGTGGGGATCGCCAAGGCGTCTGCCTGGCGGTCGTCCCGGGCAACGCCCAGCTTGACCTGAAAGCCCTGGCGCGGGCCACAGGCGACCGCAAGATCGACACCGTCGCGCTCAACGAAGTGCTGCCACTCACCGGCTACATCCGCGGAGGGGTCACCGCACTCGGCGGCAAGAAGAACTACCCCGTCTGGCTGGACGAGACGGCCATCCTGTTCGATGTCATTTCCATCTCGGCGGGTCAGCGAGGGTTGCAGATTCTGATCGCCCCGGACGACTATTGCCGCGCGGTCAGCGCGCAGTATGCGGCGATCGCCAAGGCAAAAGACTAGCAGGCTGGTGCAAGTAGCCTGGAAACCGCTTGCTGACGCGCGCGGCTCAGCACAAAAGCGTTACCGCTCGAAGGTTAACGTTACCGTCCCCGCGGCGCCCGTGTAGATCAGCTCCAACTGCCGGATGCCTTCGTCTTTCCCGCGATACGGAAAGAACACTAGACCAGCCTGCGGCAACTCACGCTCACCTTCGGCCAACACGGCCTTAGTCACCTTCAACTCCATCGCCCGACGCAGCGGAAACGGCATCTTCGGCGGAAGCGGCTTAGGATCGTTGGCCCCTCCGCCGCCCCCGCTGACGCCACCCTTCGACTTCCCTTCTTCGGCCGAAACCGGCGGCTGCCACTCCGGGTCCTTCAGCGATTTCAAGGCCATCCCAAATGGCGTTGCTGGCGTCGGCATCTTCTTCCCATTGACCCGCAGCGAGAAATCTTCCCAGGTCAGCTTCAGTTTCGCTTCGGGCTTCCCGTAGAAGGCCACCTCGATGGCCACATAGTCTTCATTGGTGAAGGTCCCGCCTGGTGTGGGCACCGCATGGCCCACAAAGTCGGCCGCGATCGTCACGCCACCCACCTCAGCCTTGGCTTGATAATCCTCGGCCCCGGCACGAGCCGGCACTCCATGCACTTCACCCGGCACCTGCGCGCACAAATGCATAGCCCAAGTTCCGCTGATGGCCAGCGCAAATCCGAAATGTCGCATACCCCTGATTCTCGGTGATCGCGGGCCGCGGATCAAGCCACTACACTAGCAACAGGATGGCCGACTACCAGCGTGAGCTGAACCAGATCGTGGCGGAGCTGAACCGCGCGTCGTCGCGCGAGTCGACGGTGAAGGCCTCCACGACGGCTGCGGCATTGTCGGAACTGTTGGAATTGGCGGTGCAGCAGGACGCCTCTGACATCCTGCTGGTCTCGGGCGCTCCGGCGGCGTTGCGGCGCCGGGGGAAGATGTCGGTGTTGCCTGGGGCCGGCCTGACCGACGCCGACATCCAGCGTCTGGTACTGCCGCTGTTGACGCCCGGCGAATACGGGACGCTGCAAAAGGAGAAGTCCGTCGATCTGGCTTTCGATTCCGGCTCCACGGGCCGCTTTCGCGCCAACGTGCATTACCAGCGCGGCACGCTGGCGTGCTGCATCCGGCTGCTGCCCCGCACCATCCCCACACTCGAAGACCTGCACCTGCCGGACACGCTCGACCGGTTGGCCAACCTGCGCCAAGGCCTGGTGCTGGTCACCGGGCCCACGGGCTGCGGCAAGACGTCCACGCTGGCCGCACTGGTGGACCGCATCAACGACCGGCGCGAATGCCACATCGTCACCATTGAAGAGCCGGTGGAGTACGTGCACGCGAATCGTTCCGCCATCATTGAGCAGATCGAAGTGGGCCGCGACACGCCGGCCTTCCTGAACTCGCTGCGCAGCATCCTGCGCCAGTCGCCCGACGTCATCCTGATTGGCGAAATGCGGGACCCGGAGACCATCGCCACCGCGTTGACGGCCGCGGAAACCGGGCATTTGGTGCTCTCCACGCTGCACACCAACGACACCGCGCAGGCCGTCTCGCGCATCCTGGACGTCTTCCCGACTTCGCATCAGTCGCAGATCCGGTTGCAGTTGTCGCTCGCCTTATCCGCCGTGATCGCGCAGCAACTGGTGCCGAGCGTCGACGGCAAATCGCGCTACCCGGCGCTGGAAATCATGATGGCCACTGACGCGGTGCGGAACCTGATCCGGCAGGGGCAGGATCAACAGCTACGCTCCCAGTTGACGATCGGGCGGGCGGCGGGGATGAACACCATGGAGCAATCGTTGGCGGAGTTGACACGCTCCGGCAGGATCTCAAGAGAAGTGGCGCTGTCACACGGCTACCGGGTGGATGATTTGCGGGGGCTGCTGGCGGTTTAGTGTCCGGGGTCGAATCTGGCTGGCCCGTCGGCGCGTTTGAGGGCTGGCCCCTCCTGCGGGTCGGGGCTCGGTTCCGGGCGGGCGAACGGTTCATCTCGTGGGACGCGCCTCGGACCGAGCCCCGACCGGCAGGAGGGGCCTCTCCCGTTGCGCGCCTATGCTGATCGAGTTCACCGGGGAAGGAATGCTTCCCCGGTTCCGAGAACGTCCGGGTTAGCCCAGGCCCAGAATGCGGCGGTTGCGCTTGGCGTCGGTGGCGGCGCCGGCGAAATCGTCGAAGGCCTTGGTGGGCACGTCGATCAGGTGCGAAGCGATGAACGGAGCGCCTTCGGCCGCCCCCTGCACGCTGTCCTTGAAACAGCATTCCCATTCGAGCACGGCCCAGCCCTTGTAGCCGGCCGCCGTCATGCGGGAGAAGACCTGCTTGAAGTCCACCTGCCCATCGCCCAGCGAACGGAACCGGCCAGGGCGGCCGGTCCAGCCTTGGAAGCCGCCATAGACGCCGCTCTTGGCCGACGGGCGGTACTCAGCATCCTTCACGTGGAACGCCTTGATGCGCGGGCCGTAGGCATCGATGAAGCCGACGTAGTCCAGGCACTGGAGCACGAAGTGCGACGGGTCGTAGTTGATGTTGACGCGCGGGTGGTTGCCGGTGGCTTCGAGGAACATCTCGAACGTGGAACCATCGAAGACATCTTCGCCGGGGTGCAGCTCATAGGCGAAGTCAATGCCGTGGGTGTCGGCGTAGTTCAGGATCGGGATCCAGCGCTTGGCCAGCTCCTTAAAGCCTTCCTCGACAAAACCCGCCGGGCGCTGCGGCCAGGGGTAGATGTAAGGCCACAGCAGCGCGCCGGTGAACGACGGCGTGACGGTAAGGCCCATGTTCTTGGACGCCTTGATGACGTACTTCAACTGCTGCACCGCCCACTTGGCGCGCTCCTTCGGGTTGCCGTGCACAGCGGCCGGGGCGAAGGCGTCGAACATCTCGTCATAGGCGGGATGGGCGGCTACGAGCTGGCCTTGCAGGTGAGAAGCCAGCTCCGTAATCACGAGACCGTTCGTTTGACCCTTGATGTCATCGCAGTAAGTCTTCGACTCGGAGGCCTTCTTGATGTCGAGCAAACGCCCGTCCCAGCTGGGCACTTGCACGCCCTTATAGCCGAGGCTGCTCACCCATTCGGTGATATTCGGCAGTGTGTTGTAGGGGGCGGAATCGCCCATGAACTGCGCCAGGAAAATGGCGGGACCTTGAATTTGAGGCATACGGCATCATCTTATGCGAAATCGCGTGCCGTTCGAGAGCGCCCAGCGAAAATTATGGCTTCAGCGCAGCCAGCTTCTTGGCGAGGTCGTCACCATAGAAGCGGTCCCAGCTGCCGTACATGGCATTGGGCAGGATGAACCAGCGGTCCCCAAACAGGGCGCCGTATTGTTCCATCTGCTTCTGCCGAGCCTCGGGTGTGGTGGCGGCGGTGACGAAGTCGTTCAAGTCATCGCCGATCAGCAGCAGCACGCGGTACTGCGCGACCAGCGAGTTGCGGCGGGGAGACTTGTCGGACGTATCCGTGCGGCAGTGAAGGATACCGGGTACGCCGAGCGCGTTGATGTTCTTCCGGGTCGGGTCTGCATCATCCGCCTTGCAGTCACGGTTGGTGACGTAATGCACCCAGACGCCGCGCATCCGGGCATAGAGCAGAAACTCCCGTGCCCCGGGTACAAGTCCGGCCCGGCCTTCCGCCACCCATGCGTTCCAGCTTTCCAAAGTGAAATGCTTCCCGGCCTTCGCCAACTGCGCGCGATAGGCCGAGTTGTCGAGCACTGTCTCGTCGAGATCGAGAATCACCGCCGGCACCATGGGCCGCGGGTCGATATAGCTTCCGCCCTCCAGCGTCGCCACCCAGGAGGGTGTAGCCAGCGCCCGATCCAGCGCCGCGCGGGCGGCCACATAGACCTGGCGCGTACTGGCTTGATACTCGGCGCTGGTCTGCGTCCACAGCACGGCGTCGACACTTTCGTAGGTCTTCGAAGTGGCGGGGGCTTGGGCAGTCGCGGACGATGCGGCCAGAGTCAGGGCAAGGAAGAATCGGCTCATGCCCCTATTCGAACATGACCGGCATTCCAACACGACGGGGAGTTAGTAAGCGCGGATGCGGTGGTCGGTAAAGGTGAGGTGTGGCACGGGGGTCGACTTGGGCATGTGGCAGCTGACGCAATCCGGCTTGCACTGCGCGGAGCGGCGCAACTTGGACCCCGTGCCTTCGTGGCAGCCCACGCACTTGGCGTCATAAAAGGCCGCGTTCTGGCGCTGCGGGGCGTCGTGGGCGTCATGGCAGGTGAGGCAGCTCAGCTTGCCGGATTTTTGGAAGCAGTTGCTGGCCATCAAGCCGACCGGCTGGAAGCGTACCGAGAGCGGATCATCCAGCTCCGGCTCGCGGGAAGCATTCTGGGCCGGTGGCGTGCGGTGGCATTCGCCGCAAATCAGCACCTGCTGCCGGGCGGGAAAGCGCCCCGGGTTCAGAACGTTCTTGGCCGTGGGGGCCTTCACATGCGCCGCGCCGGGGCCATGGCAACGTTCGCACTGGACTCCGGGGGTCATCTGCTTCAAGTCCGGACCGGTCGCATCGTCGCCCGGCTGGACGCCCGTCGCATGGCAGCCAAAACAGCGGCGCGCATCGGCCACGGACTGCCGCACACCCAGCGCGTCATCGAGCGTCGCGGGCGGCGAGCGGCGATGTCCGGGCGTGAAGTCGGCGGTCTTCGAATCGAGATAGTAGGTCAGCCGGTGCTCCACCCAACGGCCCTCGCGCTGGCCGACGTAGGTGATGCCATAGAGGCCGGAGCCGAAGGCCCAATCAAATACGGCCTGTAGCGATTCCCCACCTTTGGTGATCTCGACGCGATTCCCTGCGGGATACGTGTAGCGGGTGCCATTGGCTTCGGCGCGCGTGAGGCCCCGCAGATGGTCGTCGGGTGCCGCCGGACGTAGCGCGCGCCCGTGGCCGGAGCGGGCATGGCGGGCCATCTCACCCGCGTGGCAGGGCGCGCAGGCGGAGTTGCCGGCCAGTTGGACCATCCAGAGTTGCCAGAAAAACACTGCCGCAAACATGGCCGATCCAATGGTAACTTGCCCGGTCAGAGGCGGTCAGTCGGTTTGGTAGCCTAAGCCCATGGACGCCTCGCTCAACCCCGGCCGCCTGTTCGGCATGATGACGGCCTACCAGCAAACGGCCGCACTGAAAGCCGCCGTCGATGTGGATCTCTTCACGGCCATCGGCGAAGGCGTCAACACCGCCAGTGCCTTGGCCGCCCGCTGCAACGCCTCCGAGCGTGGGCTGCGCATTTTGGCCGATTACTTAACCGTCCAATGCCTGCTGACCAAGCAAGGCGATCAGTACTCGCTGACCGCGGAAAGCGGCGCGTTCCTCAATCGCCATTCACCGGCCTATGTCGGCGCGATGTCGCGCTTCCTCGCTGGGCCGCAGATCCTGGCGCAGTTCGGCACGCTCACCGAAGCCGTCCGCAAGGGCGGTGTGGCGAGTGACGCCCGAGGCGCCACTGCCGATCAGTACGGAGGCTGGGTGGACTTTGCCCATGCCATGGAAGCGATGATGGGCCTGGCCGCGATGCAGATTGCGGGCATGGTGAACGGGCCGGAGCCGGGCCCTCTGCAGGTGCTCGACGTGGCGGCTTCGCACGGACTGTTCGGCTTCCAGATCGCCAAGCAGAACCCGGCAGCGCACATCACCGCGCTCGACTGGCCGAATGTGCTGGAGATCACGCAAGCCAACGCCGCCCGCTGGGGCCTGACGAGCCAGGTCTCAACGATTGCCGGTGATGCCTTTCAAGTGGACCTGGGCGGTCCTTACGACGTCATCCTGCTGACCAACCTGTTGCACCACTTCGATTTCGCCGCCAACGTGGCGTTGCTGAAACGCATGAAGGCTGCTCTGAAGCCCGGCGGACGGGTGTTTACGCTTGAGTTTGTGCCGAACGAGGACCGCGTCTCCCCGCCCGGCTCCGCCGTCTTCCCGCTGGTGATGTTGGCCTCGACGCCCGCGGGCGATGCCTACACCTTCAGCCAGCTGTCCAGCATGTTTTCGGAAGCCGGCTTCGCCAAAAGTGAGCAGTTCCCGGTGATCCCCACGCCGGAAACGGTGATCATCAGCCAGTAGCGCTGCTGCGCCGCTGAGCCGATTTACCCCCGCCGCAGAGCGTTCTCCAGCAGCAAGTCCAAAAACGCCTGCGCTGGGGCCGAGAGCGGTTCGCGGCTGGAGTGGACGATGCCCAGCGGCCGCCGCAGGCTGCGCGGGACCAGCGGGATGGCCGCAAGACGGCCAATTTCCACCCAGCTTTTCACCACCGGCTTCGGCAGAATGCTGACGCCTTGGGACAGCGCCACGGCCTCTCGCACGGAATCCATGTTGTCCAGATGGAGAATCTTCTTCACGGTGACTTTCTGCTCGCGCAGAAATCGGTCCAGGTGGCGCTGGATGGGCAGGTCTTCATCGAAGGCCACAAACGGTTCTCCCGCCAGCGCCATGGGGTGCACGGACGGCATCTGTGCGAACCGGTGCGTCGGGGCCGCTGCCAGCACCATCTCTTCTTCCCGCCACGGAATCGCCGCCACGTCGCGCGAGGCCTTGGGATAGCTGACCAGCCCTAAGTCCGCTTGGCCGTCCCGGATCGCTTCGTAGATCCGCTCCGGGCGCATGTAATCCACCGTCAGCTCAGCAGCCGGGTAGCGCTGCCGGAACTCCTCCTGTAGGCGGTTCAGTTCGGGCAAACGGAGCGAATAGATCGCCACAAACCGGACACAGTGGCGGGGTTCCGCCCCCAGTTTGGCCACTAGAGCCTGCAATTCCTCATGCTGGCGGAGGACCTGCTGGCAGAAGTCAAGATAGGCTGTTCCGGCGGCGGTCAGGCGCAACGGCCGACGGCAAAGAAGGGGCATCTGGAAACGCCGCTCCAGCTCTTTCAAGTGCTGGCTGGCGGCGGATTGGGTGACGCCGCATTCCTCCGCTCCCTTGGTAACACTCTTCAAATGAACGATTTCGCGAAAAAGGCGGAGGTCGGAGAACTTCAGTGAGTACATTAGACCAACTAATAATACATCATCAGTTTGACGAATGAAAGAAGGTACTGCTATTCTTCGAAAACCCCCAACGTCTGGAGGCGATTTCCTATGGACCAAGCACGTTTCGACCCCGCACTGCCCGCCCCGCAAGGCCTTTACCACCCGCAAAACGAAAAGGACGCCTGTGGCCTCGGCTTCATCGTCAACATCGATGGCACGCGGTCGCACTCGATTATTGAGCAGGGCATCCAGATCCTGATCAACCTCACCCACCGCGGCGCCTGTGGGTGCGACCCGGATACGGGCGACGGTGCCGGCATCCTGATCCAGATTCCGCACAAGTTCTTTGCCAAGGAATGCGACCGGCTGGGCTTTACGCTGCCGCCGCAAGGCAAGTACGGCGTCGGCATGTGCTTTCTGCCGGTGAACCGCCAGCAGCGCCTGATGTGCAAGGGCATTCTGGAACGCGTGGTGGAAGAAGAGGGCCTGGAGGTGTTGGGTTGGCGCGACACGCCGATCAATTCCGACGCCATTGGCCGCCTGGCGCGCGATTCGCAGCCCTACATCGAGCAGATCTTCATCGGCTGCACGAGCTGCGCCAATGAGGACGAGCTGGAGCGGCGTCTCTATGTGGTCCGCAAGCGCGCCGAAAAGGAGATTGCCGCCGCCACCGAGATCCGCGATCGGGACTTCTTCTACATGCCGTCGCTCTCCGGCCGGACGATCGTCTATAAAGGCCTGTTGCTGGCACCGCAGATTGCCCTGTTCTATAAGGAGCTCGCCGACCCGGATACCGAAAGCGCGCTTTGCCTGGTGCACCAGCGCTTTTCCACCAACACGTTCCCCACCTGGCAGTTGGCCCACCCTTACCGCTACATCTGCCACAACGGCGAGATCAACACCGTGCGCGGCAACGTGAACTGGATGTACGCCCGGCAGGAGCAGATGTCCTCCGCCATCTTCAACGGACCCGACGGGAAGCTGCGGATGAAGGAGATGTTCCCCATCATCCGGCAAGGCCAGAGCGATTCGGCCTGCCTGGACAACGCGGTGGAACTGCTCCGCATGGCGGGCCGCGAACTGCCGCACACGATGGCGATGCTGATCCCGGAAGCCTGGGAAGGCGACCCAACGATGCCCGTCGAGGAGAAGGACTTCTACGAGTATCACGGCTCCTTGATGGAGCCCTGGGACGGCCCGGCAGCGGTGGCGTTCACCGATGGCCGCGTGATCGGGGCAACGCTGGACCGTAACGGTCTGCGTCCGGCTCGTTACCTGGTGACGAAGAAAGGCCAGTTGATCATGGCCTCGGAAGCCGGCGTGCTGCCGATTCCGCCCGAGGAAGTGGAATCAAAGGGCCGTCTGCAGCCGGGCAAGATGCTGCTGGTGGATCTCGAAAAGAAGCGCATCATCCCGGATGACGAGCTGAAGACCGAGCTCGCCCGCCGCCGGCCGTATGGCAAGTGGGTGGCCGCCCAGCAGATCAAGCTGGACCAACTCCCGGAACCGCCGCGCGTCTACACGTTTGACCCCAATACGCTGCTCGAACGCCAGCGCTGCTTTGGCTACACCGAAGAAGATCTGCGCATGGTGATGACGCCCATGGCCACCAACGGTGAAGAGCCGATTGGCAGCATGGGCGCGGATACGCCGCTGGCCTGTTTGTCGGATAAGCCGCAATCGCTGTTTGCCTACTTCAAGCAGCTGTTTGCGCAGGTGACCAATCCGCCCATTGATTCGATCCGCGAAGACATGGTGATGTCGCTGACCAGCTACATCGGCAATGAGCGCAACGTCCTCGAAGAGTCAGCCGAGCATTGCCACACGTTGAAGCTGGAACACCCGATCCTGACCAACCGTGATCTCGAAAAGATCCGCCGCGTGTCGAAGGGCGACTTCCTGGCCATGACGCTGCCCGCGCTCTACATGGTGGATGGCGGCCAGAAGGAACTGGAGCGGGCGCTGAACGGCCTGTGCAAGCGGGCCTCGCTCGCCATCAAGGACGGCTATTCGCTGCTGATTCTGTCGGATCGCGGCGTGGACTTTGAGTCTGCCCCGATTCCGTCGTTGCTGGCCCTGACGGCCGTCCACAACCACTTGGTGCGTGAAGGTACGCGCTCCCAGGTGGCGCTGGTGGTGGAATCCGGCGAGCCGCGCGAGGTGATGCACTTCTGCCTGCTGATCGGCTACGGTGCCAGCGCCGTCAACCCCTATCTGGCGATTGAGACGCTGGAAGATCTTTCGAACAAAGGTCTGATAGGCCTGAGTTTCGAGAAGGCCCTAAAGAACTACAAGAAGGCCATCGGCAAGGGACTGCTGAAGGTCTTCTCAAAGATGGGAATTTCGACGCTGCAAAGCTACCGTGGCGCACAGGTGTTTGAAGCCATCGGCTTGCAGCAGGAGATGGTGGACAAGTACTTCACCGGCACCACGTCACGCATCAATGGCATTGGTCTGGAAGTACTGGCGCGTGAAGCGCAGATGAAGCACGATTACGCCTTCCAGCCACTGCGCGAAGGCGAAACGGAGCTCGACGCCGGCGGCAACTATCACTACCGCGCGCGTGGCGAGTATCACCTGATCAACCCCTCCACGGTGGCCACGCTGCAACACGCGGTGAACAACAACAACTTCGCCACCTTTGAAGAGTACGCGCATCTGATTGACGATCAGAACAAGCAGCTCTGCACGCTGCGCGGTTTGATGGACTTCAAGTTCGCCGGGCAGCCGGTGGCGCTGGAAGATGTGGAACCGGCCAGCGAGATCGTCAAGCGCTTCGCCACCGGAGCGATGAGCTTTGGTTCGATCTCGAAAGAAGCGCATGAGACCCTGGCCATTGCCATGAACCGCATCGGCGGCCGCTCCAACACGGGCGAAGGTGGTGAGGACGAAGAGCGCTTCATACCGCTGGCCAATGGCGATTCGAAGAAGTCGAAGGTGAAGCAGGTGGCCAGCGGCCGCTTTGGCGTCACCACCAACTACCTGGTCAACGCCGAGGAACTGCAGATCAAGATCGCCCAAGGGGCAAAGCCCGGCGAAGGCGGCCAGTTGCCGGGGCACAAGGTGGATCAAGTGATCGCCCGCGTGCGCTTCTCGACGCCGGGAGTCGGCCTGATCTCGCCGCCGCCGCACCATGACATCTACTCGATCGAAGATCTGGCGCAGCTGATCTACGACTTGAAAAACGCCAACCCCAAGGCGCGCATTTCGGTGAAGCTGGTTAGCGAAGTGGGCGTGGGCACGGTGGCCGCCGGTGTGGCGAAAGCGCACGCCGACGTGGTGCTGATCTCGGGCGACACGGGCGGCACGGGGGCCTCGCCGCGGCTCCCCCTGGGAGTTGGGCCTGGCCGAAACGCAGCAGACGCTTGTCCTGAACGACCTGCGTTCTCGCGTGAAGGTGCAGACCGACGGCAAGCTGCAGACCGGTCGTGACGTGGTGGTGGGCGCGCTGTTGGGGGCCGAAGAGTTCGGCTTCTCGACGGCACCGCTGGTGGCGCTGGGTTGCATCATGATGCGCAAGTGCCACTTGAACACCTGCCCGGTGGGCATCGCCACGCAGGACCCGGCGCTGCGGGCTAAGTTCCACGGCCAACCCGAGCACGTCATCAACTTCTTCTTCTTCATCGCCGAGCAAGTGCGGCAGCTGATGGCGCAGTTGGGCTTCAAGAACTTTGACGACATGGTGGGCCGCGTCGACAAGCTGGAGATGCGCAAGGCGATCGACCACTGGAAGGCCAGTGGCCTCGACCTGTCGGCCATTCTCGAAAACCCGCGGGTGCCCGCCTCGGTGGGCCGCCGCTGCCTGATCGAACAGGACCACGGCTTAAGCGGCGCGCTCGACCATCGGTTGATCCGCAAGGCGCAGGCGGCGCTCGATTCCGGCGAACGCGTCGAAGGCCGGTTTGAGATCAAGAACGTGCACCGTACGGTGGGGGCGATGCTGTCGGGCGAGATCGCCCAGCGTTACGGGTCAGAGGGGTTGGCGGATGACACGATCCGCTTCAGCTTCCTGGGCTCGGCTGGACAGAGCTTTGGGGCGTTCCTCTCGCGCGGCGTCACGCTGATGCTGGAAGGCGATGCCAACGACTATGTGGGCAAGGGCCTGTCGGGCGGCAAGGTAGTGGTCTACCCGCCCAAGGGCGCGACGTTCTCACCGGAGAAGAACATCCTGGTGGGCAACGTGGTGCTCTATGGCGCGACATCGGGCGAGGCTTACTTTAACGGCCGCGCCGGGGAACGGTTCTGCGTCCGCAACTCCGGCGCTACGGCGGTGGTGGAGGGCGTGGGCGACCACGGCTGCGAGTACATGACTAAGGGCGTCGCCCTGATCCTGGGCGAGACGGGGCGCAACTTCGCGGCCGGCATGTCGGGCGGCGTGGCGTACGTGCTCGATGAGATCGGCGAGTTCGCGGCGACGCACTGCAATCAATCCAGTGTCGACCTGGACCCGCTGGATGCCTCCGATGAACAGCTGATCCGGGATCTGATCACCAAACACGTGATCGAAACCGGGTCGCCGCGCGGCGCGTGGATCCTGACTGAGTGGAGCACGCTCGCTCCCAAGTTCTGGAAGGTGTTCCCGCACGACATGAAGCGGGTGCTGGGCATGACGCGCAATGCGGATAAGGTAGCGGCCTAGAGGCCGTGGCGAGATTTACAGTGGCGGCTTAAGGCCGCGCCGTTCGAGAGTACCGCGAGAGAAAACCGATGGGAAAGATCACAGGCTTTAAGGAATACGGGCGCGAGACCGCGCCGCGCCGCCCGGTGGCGGAACGCATCAACGACTGGTTCGAGGTCTATCAGCCCTTCCCCGAAGAGCGCGTCCAGACCCAGGCCGCCCGCTGCATGGATTGCGGCGTGCCGTTCTGCCATACCGGCCAAGACACCGTGGGCTGCCCGGTGAACAACCTGATTCCGGACTGGAACGACATGGTCTACCGGGGCCGTTGGAAAGAGGCGATCCGCGAACTGCACGCCACCAACAACTTCCCGGAGTTCACCGGCCGCATCTGCCCTGCCCCCTGCGAGCAGAGCTGCGTGCTGGGCATCAATGAACCGCCGGTCTCGATCAAGGTGATCGAGAAGACGATCATTGAGCATGCCTTCAAGGAAGGCTGGATCAAGCCGGAGCCGCCGGTACGCCGCACGCATCGCCGCGTCGCGATCGTCGGGTCCGGCCCGGCCGGCCTGGCGGCGGCGCAACAGCTCAAGCTCAATCGCGCCGGACACACGGTGACCGTGTTTGAAAAGGCCGACAAGCCCGGCGGCCTGCTCCGTTACGGCATCCCGGAGTTCAAGCTAGAGAAGTGGGTGATCGACCGGCGCACGGCGCAGATGGAAGCCGAGGGCGTTGAGTTCCGCTGTGGCGTCAACGTCGGCGTGGATATCGATGTGGCAACGCTGAGCAAGCAGTTCGATGCGGTACTGCTGTCGAATGGCGCGGAGGCGGGACGTGATCTCGATGTGCCCGGCCGTCACTTGAACGGCGTCCACTTTGCCATGGAGTATCTGCCGCAAGCCAACCGGCGCGCGATCGGGCTGCCCGTCACGGGTGAGCCGATCATGGCGACGGGCAAGCGGGTGGTGATCATTGGCGGTGGTGACACCGGTGCGGATTGCCTGGGTTCCGCCATCCGCCAGGGCTGCACCGACGTCCAGATGTGGGAACTGATGATCGAACCGCCGCCCGAGGGCACCCGTCTGCCGGAGCAGCCCTGGCCGATGTACCCGCGCCAGAAGCGCATCGAGAGCGCCCATGAAGAATGGACGCCCGACCCGCGCCGGTATCAAGTAAAGACCGCCCGCCTGATCGGCGATTCCAACGGCAATGTGAAGCAGATCGAGGCCGTCAACATCGCCACCGGTGAGGCCTTCACGGTGGACGCCGACCTGGTGCTGCTGGCCATGGGCTTTATCGGCCCCGACCGCGCCGACCAGTTCGGGGTCAAGCTGGACGCGCGCGGCAATGTCGCCGCCAACAACTACGCCACCTCAACCCCGGGCGTCTTCGCCGCGGGCGACGTGCGCCGTGGCCAGTCCTTGGTGGTGTGGGCGATCCGCGAAGGCCGCGAGGCCGCGGAGGCGATCAGCAGTTTCCTGGAACAACGCGCCCAGTCGGCGGCCTAGACCGCTGGAAGGTGGCGCGGGCTCTCAGCCTGT
>JAPKYX010000008.1 GCA_026394075.1 Acidobacteriota bacterium | reverse complement strand
TTTGAATGGCAGCGGGACGGCTGGGCGCGGGTGGCTGACGCCGCTCCTGCCGCTACCCGGCGGTGGAGCGAGGCCACCGACCTGCTGACGACGCTGGAAATCCGGGACGGTAAACTTTTCCGGACCGTCGACGGCGGCGGACTTTGGGACGATGTTTCACTCAATCTGGCCGGAACGGCCATCTATGGCGTCACGGCACACAGCGAATCGAACTCGGTCTATGTGGCCACCGAAAAAGGTATCTTTGTGGCCACCCTGGACCTCCGCGCTCCAGTGCTAGGCGGCTCCTGGCGCAAACTCGGTGGCGCACTGCCGGACGCCAAAGCCCTCGATGTTCAACTGGATGAAAACGGCAATCAGCTGTTCGCGGCTTTTGAAGGCTGGGGTATCTATGCGGCACTGGCGCCGCACCGCCGCCAACTGCCAGCGCTGGTCAGCGCGGCCGATCTGCGGCCCCGGGCGGCGGCACCCGGTGCCCTGCTGAGCATTCTTGGGCCCGAGGGCCTGCGGGTCCGCGGAGCCGTAGGCTTGGGTTCGCTGGCGGGCGAAACGCAGTTGCAGGTTCCCTTCAATGCCGAAGGCCGGGAACTGCTGCTGCAACTGGAATCCGCCGCCCGCGCCTGGAGCCTGACTGTGCCGCTGGAGCGGACCGCGCCCGCCGTGTTTGAGCGTGACGGCGCGCCGATGTTGATTGATGGCGATTCCGGCGTGTTGCTGGATGCGCTGCGTCCGGCGCGCTCCGGGATGCGGCTCCAGATTTTGGCTACTGGCCTGGGCCGCGTCCGGCCGGAATGGCCGGCAGGAGTGGAAGCGCCACTGGAGGCGCCGCCTACCGTGGAAGCCGCCGTGCGCGTGCTGCTGGACGGGCAGCCGCTGGAAGTAACACGCGCCGTGCTGGCACCCGGCTATATTGGTTTTTACCTGGTGGAAGCGCTGGTGCCCAATCTGGTGAACCGTGGCACGGCGGAACTTTCCGTTGAAGTGGCCGGCCGTGAAAGCAACCGGGTCCGCGTCCACATTGAACCCTAGGAGATCTTGCCCATGATGACCGCCGCCGCGCTCGCCCTCACCTTGCTGGTCGCCCAGCAGCCGAAGGAAACGGAAAAGCTGGCACCTTATTACCCAACGCCCGATTCGGTGGTCCAGAAGATGCTGGAAGTGGTGGGCCTGAAGAAGGGCGAAAAGATGGTGGACCTGGGCTCCGGTGACGGCCGCATCGTCATCATGGCCGCCAAGAAGTTTGGTGCGGACTCGACCGGCATTGAGTTCGATGAAGCTCTCTACAAACAGAGCTCCGCCAAGATCAAGAGCCTCGGTCTCGACAAAACCGCCCGCATCATCCACGGCGACATCATGGTGCAGGATTACACCCAGATGGACGTGATCACCATCTATCTATTGCCACTGTCGAATGAAAAGGTGCGGCCGATGCTGGACAAGCAATTGAAAAAAGGAACCAGAGTCATCGCGCACGACTTCGAAGTGGGCGGCTGGAATCCGGAAAAGACGATCACGATTGAAGATGACGGTGAAGGGCGCAGCCATACGCTATTTCTCTATCTGCGCTAGTGCGCTCGCGTTCGTGATGTTGGCCGGCTGCGGCCGCTACGCCGACTTTTCTCTGCCCGCGCCAGAAGGCGAGCGCCGTGAAGTCCGCTGGCGCTGGGTGCCTCCCAAGGAGCCGTTGCTCCGCCCGGGTACCGGCGAAGTGGACGTGCTGAACCCCAGCATGGCCAACGGCAAGCTGTTCTACTCCGTATTCGACGGCAAGACCTGGTACACCGCCCTCGACGGCCAGCGCGTACTCGCCCCCCAAGGTTGGGAAGGTGGCTACATTGCCGCCAACGGTAGCATCATCTATCACGGCGGGCAGTACTGGCATTGGTATCACGTGCTGGGCCCGGACATCCCCAAGATCGCCTTTGCCCGCTCCAAAGACGGCCGCGAATGGGATCGCGATGCCTCACCCGCGCTCGACGTCGGCCCGCGTGGCAGCTGGGATGAACGGGGTGTATCGGATCCGTATGTCATCGAAACTGGACCAAGCTGCGCTCCAACCCGGTGCTCGAACCCGGCGAACCCGGCGCGTTTGATGAGAACGGCCTGGGCGAGCCCGCCGTCTGGAGCTCGCAGGGAACATGGTGGATGCTCTACACCGGCCGCGCCCGGAACGAAGTGCGCCGGCTCGGCTTAGCCCGTTCCACCGACCGGGTCCATTGGGAGAAGGTAAAGGGCTTCGTCATCGAAGGGGATCAACCCTGGAACGCCAAGGTGGTCTGCGACCCTCACGTCGAACTGCAGCCGAACGGACACCTGAAGGTCTGGTTCGGCGGCGGCGACGTCGCCCACCCCGCCGAACGCATCCACGGCCAGATTGGCCTGGGCGAACTGATCCCCGAAAGCTGAGCCGCGCGCGTCAGCAAGCGGTCTCCGACTATTCTTCGTAGCCTGCTAAAGCGCAGGCGCGGCTCCCACCGCGCCGGTCAAGCCTCAATCGTCGCCACTGCGTCCGGCTGGACTGGTGGGGCTTGGGAGCTTTCCTCAATCATGCGCAGCAGTGAGGCGCGGCTGACGGGTTTGGTGAGGTGGAAATCCATCCCTGCCCGGAGGCACTCCGCCCGGTCCTCTGCGAAGGCCCCGGCCGTCAGGGCAACGATGGGGATGCGCCGGCCGGAACCGGATTCCAGCTGGCGGATCTCCTGAGTCGCTTCCAGGCCCGAGAGCACCGGCATCTGCACATCCATCAGGATGAGATCATAGCTCTCGGCCTGATAGGCCTCCACCGCCGCCCGGCCATCATTGACTGCGATCACGGTGTGGCCCTCGCGGCTCAGCAGCCCCAGCACCACTTTGCGATTGACGGCGTTGTCTTCGGCGAGCAGGATTCGCCGGGGCAGGCACCGCGGCGCGCTCGGCTGGGCGTCGGCCGCCGGCTTCGGCTCCGCCACTTGAACTGTCACCATCGACTCCAATGCCCGGCGCAGGTCCCCCGGCGACAGTGGTTTCAGCAGCCGGTGCCGCAACCCCAACCCGGCCAACCGGGCCGACCCGGAATCCGCCCCGGAGGGAGGTGCCAACATCAACACCGACCGCCCAGGGTCAAGCGTCGTGGGCCACTTGTTCAGCAAGGCCGCCGTGTCCGCATCCGGCAACCGGGCGTCCAGCACCACCAGCTCCAGCCGCTGGCCCAAAGCCTCCGCGTGGCGCAGCGCCTCCTCGCCCGTCTGAGCCAGGAAGGGACGCATCCCCAGAGCCGCAACCATCCTTTCGAGCACCCGTAGATGCGCGGGACTGTCGTCCACCAGCAACACCGCCTTGCCCGCCAGCGGCGAGGTCAGCACCGCCGGCAACTCGGGCGTAGCGTCGGCGGGAACGGCCAGCGGCAACGAGAAGAAGAACACGCTGCCCTGGCCTTCCTTGCTGTGCACCACAATCTGTCCGCCCATCAGCCGCACCAGTTGATGGCAGATCGACAAGCCCAGCCCGGTGCCGCCATAGCGCCGGGTAGTGGAGCCATCGGCCTGACGGAACGGCTCAAAGATCAGGGCCAGCTTGTCGGCCGCAATCCCAATGCCGGAATCCCGCACGGAGAACCGCAGCGCGGCGGAGCCGTCTTCATAGGCCTGCAGCTCCACCTCCAGCTCCACCTCGCCTTGCGCCGTAAACTTGATCGCGTTGCCCAGCAGATTCAGCAGCACCTGCCGCAAGCGCACCGAATCACCCAACACCACCCGGGGCACCGCCGGACCCACGCCGGCAATCAGTTCCAGGCCCTGGCGGTCCGCGATCAACGAGAGTGTTCGCGCCGTCTGGAAGACCACGTCATGCAGATCAAACGGTTCATGTTCGATGTCCAGCCGGCCCGCCTCCACCTTGGAGAAGTCCAGGATGTCGTTCAGCAGTGTCAGCAGCCCGGCCGCCGAGCCTTGGAGCGTTTCGGCGCAATCTCGCTGCGCGGCATCCAGCTGGGTGGCCAGCAGCACCTCCGCCATCCCCAGCACGCCATTCATCGGCGTCCGGATCTCATGGCTCATGTTGGCCAGAAACTCGCTCTTCAGGCGCGCCGACTCTTCGGCGTGCTCTTTGGCCTGCACCAGTTCCGCCGTGCGGCTGGCGACGGTGGCCTCCAGCTGATCGCTGTTCTTTTGGAGCGCCCGGTCGCGATGCTCAATCTCGCTCAGCATCTCGTTGAAGCAACCAACCAGCCGTGAAACCTCCGCGCCGGACTCCGCTTGAGCGCGCACGGTGTAGTCATGTTGTTCCGTGATGCGGCTGGCCGTCTCCGCCAATCGCTGTAGCGGGCTGGCGATCAACCGCTGAAAGTAGAAGCCGATCAGGCCCGCCACCATCACCGACAGCAGCAGCACCACACCCGATACCGCCAGAAACCGGAGAGCCACATCGGCCATCGGCTCCAGGTCCGCGCGGATCTCCACCATGCCCAACGCCCGGCCTCGCGCCAGCACCGGCCGCGTGACGATCACTTGTCCGCTGGCGGTAAATTCCACACCCTCCCGGCACGCACCAACGGCTTCCGTTCCGGCCTGCACTCCGGCGGCGGCGGCATCGCGGTTGAACTGCGCAAACAGCTGGCCGGTCTGATTGCAAATCCGGGCGGAGCGGATCCGGGCATCTTCCTTCAGCGCCTGCAGCGCTTCCTCGGCGTCGGCCACATTGTAGAAGGCCAGCGCGGCGGAGGCGTTGTTGGCCACAATCTGCGCGGACGAGCTGATCTGCTGGGCCAGCCGCAGGCGGCTTTGGCGCAGTTCAACCGCGAGAGATCCGGCCCAGGCCAGCGCCAAGGTGATCAGGCTGGCCGACAGGATGGCTCCCAGCAGCTGCTTCCGGAAGGAAAGTCCGTGCCACCACTGCATGGCTACGATCCCTCCTTGTCGAGATTCACCAGGTGCGCCAGGCGCAGCAGTTTCGAGCTGAAGCGAAGCTTGGCGCGCTCCACCGGCCCCATGTTGATCTCGATGGCGATCCGCCCATCGTCCAAGCGGAACCGCACCATCCCTCCTTGGCGGAGAAACTCCTCCCCGGACCCCACCGTCAGCACGGGACGGGATTGTTGAGCCGCCAAATAGGCCCGCACCTGGCGCTCGTCGTAGTCCCCGACGGCCATCACCTGACATTCCCGGCTTTCCTTGAAGTCCTTCAGCCCGGTCAGCGAAACAATCTGCGGCCGGCGCAAGGCCGTCTGGTTGTCGAGTGCCTGACGCAAGGAGGTGGCCAGCAGTTCATCACCCACCACGCAAACCGAAGTGACGCCGCTTGACGGCTGCGGCCATTCCACAAAGTTGACCAGCTGCAGGATCAGCGCCGCGCGCAGCGTGCGGCTGGAGACCGGAGGATCCGCCGCCTCCATTCTGCCGGCCATCGCGGCCAAGGCCAGTGCCCCCATCAGCAGACGCGCCCCGGGCTGCGCCGCCCAGCGAAGCCACCGGGATCGACGCGGGCCCATCGGATTGGGAGCGGAAAACATCTGGCGCTAGAAACGGAAACCCATCCGGACGTACATCTGCGGCGCTTGGGGAGCCGGGGCGGGTCCAATGTATTTGGGAAACTCGATGCGACGGGGCGAAAGAAGGTTTTGCACGCCCACGGACAATTCGGAGAACTCACTCATCGCCCAGCCCAGCCGCGCATCCAAACGTTGGTGCCGCCCGATGGCATAGCTGGAGGGAATCAAGCCGGCATACCAGAAGTAGGCCGTATCAAACTCCCACCGCCGCCGGGGGTTCCATTCCGAACGCACCGAAAACTGGTGCGGGGACGAGTTATGAATGATCGCCAGCGGATCCAGTGCCGGGCCCGCTGCCGCCTGCATCGACCGCGGCTTGACGTGCAGGAAGGTGTAATTGCCCGCCAAACGCCACCGGCGCGCGGCCTCGAAACGGACGGCAGATTCAAACCCGGAAGAACCAACCTGCAAGCCGTTGGCGTAGCTCAGCGGCGCCAACAGATAGGGGCCGCCCGCCGCGTACTGTAATGTCGGTCTGCCGGTCACCAGTTGCGCAGCACCGTTGGTCCGGGAATAGAACACCGTCGAATCAAACATCCAGCGCTTTCGCCACTGCCACCGGTGGCCCAGCTCCGCCGCGTTGCCCAGCTCATTGCGCAAGCTGGGTAAACCATCCGTCTGTACCGCAACCGGCAGGCCACCCGGCCCCGGCTGCACCGCCAGCAGCAAGTTGAGACTTAGTTCACCCCGAGACGGCGTCCGCACGGCGTGGGACACCGCGGCCCACAGGGTTTGTCTCTTCGATGGCGTGTAGAGCAGCCGCGCGGTAGGCTGGACGGACCAGCCGGTGAAGCTATTCCGCTCCAGACGGACGCCCCCGGTCAAGGCCAGGCGCTCCGGACGCAGCGTCACCTCATCCTGGAGGGTGAAATGGACCAGTCCGTATTGCCGGGTGCTCTCTCCAAAACTGAACCCGCGCGAGGTCCGCGTCTGGTCCCAGATGGACCGCGCCCCGGCACCCATCACCAGTTCATGACGGCTCCCCAGAGGGCGGCGATGCTGTAGATCGGCGTCCAGAGTCCGGACGGTGTAATTGATCAAGCCGGATTCCCGGCCGTAGTGATCAAAGTACGACTGCACCGACGTGGTCCCGCCGCCGCGGTGCGTTCGCTCCCAACGGGACATCACGTTGGCGCCGGTCATCTCCCCGCGGT
Organism: Acidobacteriota bacterium; assembly: GCA_026394075.1. Classification (GTDB taxonomy): domain Bacteria; phylum Acidobacteriota; class Terriglobia; order Bryobacterales; family Bryobacteraceae; genus JAPKYZ01. The sequence continues at coordinate 26,362 of JAPKYX010000008.1, read as the reverse complement.
CGATGCTCACTTCGCTATACGGAGGCTTAAACGAAGCCAGATGGTTGGCCGTCTTGGTGCCGCTGCGGTAGGTATCTCCCTGAACTGTCAGACTGTCGGAATCCGTGGGCGTCCAGTCCCCACGGAAGCCGCCTTGCAGAAAGCTCCACCGCGCCAACCCTAGCGACGGATCTTCGCTGGCGTCACCCACCCGCAGCGTGTGCTGCGCATAGGTCCGGTAGAAACCGTGGCGGCCGGCAGCTGCTCCGTGCCGGATCCGGGTCAACGCTTGGTCCTGCGTGCCGGTGCCCACCGTCACTTGCGTCCCCTGCGTCCGCTGGGAGGTCTTGGTGATGATGTTGACGACGCCATTCACGGCATTGGCTCCCCACATCGCCGCCCCCGGACCGCGCATCACCTCGATACGGTCCACGTCTTCGATCATGGCGTCCTGGCTGTCCCAATGAACCCCCCCAAAGATCGGGCTGTATACCGTCCTGCCGTCAATCATCACCAGCAGCTTGTTGGCGAAGCCGCCATTGAAGCCGCGCGCACTCACGGCCCAGCTGGTCAGGCTCACCCGAGCCACATTCATGCCCGGCACAAGCCGCAGCGCCTCCGGGATGCTGGTGACGCCAAAGCGCCGCAACTCCTCCTGTGTGATGACGTAAACCGCTCCGGCCGTGCGCGCCAAGCTGTCTTCCTTGCGCTTCACCGAGGTGACCGGCGTGGCCAGCAGCTGTTCCAGGTCGAGTGCACGCAAAGTGGCCGGATCTTGCCCCCCTGTCCCGGCGGGTGAATCCGAAGCCAGCATCGATAACGCGACTAGCGCAGACGGCCCAAGCATTACCCATGCTTATCGGGACACTTACCGGATGCGTGAATCGTATCCGCGCCTCCCTGCCGGCGGTGACCGGCCGCCGGAAACTAACCTTTTGAATCAACCCGCAACAAACGGATGGGAGCAACTGCGCGGAACCTTCATGCTGGATCCAGAGAAACAAGGCATCATGAGAAATATCACCGAAACTCAGCAGACGGATCCAGAGCACCTTTGGCAAGCCCTAGAGCGGCGCGACCCGTCGTTTGATGGCCAGTTCTTCTTTGGCGTCATCACCACCGGCGTCTACTGCCGGCCATCCTGCGCTTGCCGCCGTCCCTTGCGAAAGAACGTCCGTTTCTTTCAGTACGCAGCGGATGCGCAACGGGCGGGATTCCGGCCGTGCCTTCGTTGCCGCCCCTTGGCGGCCATCGGGCAGGACCCGGATACCGACCGCATCCGCCAGGCATCCGAGTACATCCGCGCCCACGCCCAGGAGCCGCTCACACTGGCTGGGATGGCCGCCCAGGCTTGCCTAAGCCGCTTCCATTTCCAGCGAACCTTCAAGGCCGTCATGGGCGTCACCCCGCGCCAGTTTGCCGAAGCCTGCCGGCTGGAGGTCCTGAAGACCGAACTCCGCCAGCAACGCTCCGTCACCGACGCCATCTTCGAGGCCGGTTTCGGCTCGCTGAGCCGGGTCTACGAAAAGGTGGACACGCGCCTCGGCATGACACCCGCCGAGTACCGCGCCGGTGGTGATGATCTTCCCATCTCGTATGTCGCGGTCGATTCCGCCCTGGGCCGCATGATGATCGGCGCGACGGACCGGGGGCTCTGCTTTGTCCAGTTCGCGGATACTGACCAAGCACTGTTGGCCCAACTGCGCGCCGAATATCCCAAGGCCCGCCTTCAGCCCATGACGCTGCCTTACCCGGAACAGTTTGCGACGTGGATGCAGGCGCTGGAGCAGCACGTTCGCGGACAACAGCCCCGGCTGGACCTGCCGCTCGACCTGCGAGCCACGGCTTTCCAGATGAAGGTGTGGCAGTACCTGCAATCGATCCCCTATGGCAGCGTTCAATCCTACGGCGAGGTGGCCCAAGCCTTGGGGCAGCCCAAAGCCGTCCGAGCCGTGGCGCGCGCCTGTGCCACGAATCGCGTCGCCCTGGTGATCCCCTGCCACCGGGTCATTCGCGGGACGGGTGAAATGGCTGGCTACCGCTGGGGCGTGGAGCGGAAACGCACCTTGCTGGACCAGGAACGTGCCGTGTCACAAGGCGTGGGCCGATGATCAACGCCACCGCGATCAACGCCACGGCCGCTTCCCTTGAGCCGTCACTGCGAGCAGCGGGCTGGGCGTCACTGGGCACCGTGTTCAACCCGGCGCAGTGCCGTCAGCTCGCCCAGTTGTTTGATGAACCCGAGCATTTCCGGCGGCACATCCGGATGGAGCAGTTCCGGTTCGGCCGGGGCGAGTATCAATACTTTGCCCAACCGTTGCCCGACCTGGTCACGCAACTGCGGGAAGAATGGTACCGGCTGCTGGCCTCCATCGCCTCCCGCTGGATGGCCGACCTGGGCCTGCCGGAGCAGTACCCGCCGACGCTGACCGGCTTTTTGCAGCTCTGCCATCAGGCGGGCCAGACGCGGCCCACGCCGTTGCTACTCCGGTACCGGGCCGGAGATTACAATTGCCTGCATCAGGATCTCTACGGCAGCGTAGTCTTTCCGTTTCAGGTAGTTATCGGTCTCAATGCGCCGGGACGGGATTATGAAGGCGGGGAACTACTGCTGACCGCGCAACGGCCGCGGGCCCAATCAATCGGTCAGGTGATCCCGCTTAGTGAAGGTGAAGCGGTCGTGATCACCACCCGGTATCGACCCGTGCAGGGTACGCGCGGCTTTTACCGCGCCAACGTCCGGCACGGTGTCAGCCCGCTGCGCGCCGGCTTGCGCCATACGCTGGGGCTGATCTTCCACGAGGCCGAATAATCGGCGAAACGGCTAACGGCGCCGGCTGACAGCGGCCAATGCCAGCAAGCCCCCGGCGCTCAACAGCAGTGCGCTCGGCTCTGGAACGGCCCCGGGAGGCAGAGGCGGTGGCGGGGGAAAGGGCACAAACTGCGCCATCGAAAAGACGCCGGTCGGCTGGTCAAAAGCAATCCAGAGCGGAAAGGCCGACGGGTCGGAGTAGTCAGGAACCGGCGTTATGCCCACGATCGAGAACTCAGAAACCGGGTTCGCGAACGTGTACTTGCTGCCGCCAGAAAACGTACCCAACGACTTCTGCTTGGCATCCAGCAGCGTAAAATCCGCCGCAAAGCCCAACGGGAACTCGATCTCGGAGAATAGCGTCATCGTCAGGTCAGCCCGCAACCCGCCGGTGTAAGTAAAACCCTCCAGCGTCGGCGGGTCAAACCACATTCCACCAGGCTGCTCTTCAAAATAGAAGCTACCGTCGCCTGTGATCTCCGGCAGAATCGGCACGTACTGCGTGGAACCCGCCACCTCAAACTGTGTCACCAGTCCGAAATTCTCGACTACACAGCCCAGGCAGTCCTCCGTGATGTTCGGCGAAGGGTCGTTGACAAATGCAATCGACAGACCGTTGCCGGTGTTCGCGTTGATGTCCAGAAACATGGTCAGTTCCGGCGCGCCTTGCGTCTTGCGAATGTCCAACAGCAGGTCGCCCATCGACGGGTCGTAGAAGAAGGTCTTCTGATTGCCCCCGCGCGTGAACTGGCCGTCCACATTGCCGCCCATCGAGCCCACAAAGAAGTACGTCAGATCCGCCGACTGAATCAGATTCGCGTTCAGATCGCCGGTCAGCGTAAAGCCGGTCGGCACCGTGCCCAGTCGGATCGCATACTCCGCCTGGTGAATCGCTCCCACCACCGGGTAGTTGGGGTCCATCGGATCATGGGTCGGCGAATTGAAGTCGTTGGAATTAAAGAACGTCAGGCCACCGATGTTGATGGACTCGCTAAACAAGGAACTACGATAGACCTGCTGGAAGCCGCGGTACTGGTCGTTGCCGAAGGGAACTGAACTCCCCTGGCTGGGCTCCCCGGGGGAGCCGATCAGCACTCCAGCCGTGCCCGTAGCGGCACAAGCGGCCAGGGTGACCATCAAGATCTGCAGTCTTTTCATTTATGTTGCTCCTCCGACGGTGGGCCCTCGGCCTCGCGCGGCTCCACTCGCGTGCCTCCAAAGGGATAGCCCGATTCTAGCCGATCCCCGCGCGCGTGGGAAGAGCCTTGCTCTCCTGATTCAAACCAACGTACTGGAACTTTTGTAACGGATCGTCCCTAGTTCTCACCATTGGTTATTGACTAGAACTGCACTACTCTGGTGGGTGGTGATTTCCCTAGTCTGATGAGCTGTATCACGTTAAGACAAGCGTAATTCCTTAGGGAAACGCCTATGTCTGTGGTACCTTCACCTGATTCGGTGGATTGAGAAGAAAACGGAGGAGCTCATGCTTCCTAGCAAGCTAGTGTTGGGTTTGGTGAGTGTGGCGGCGGTAGGTCTGGCCCAGATTCCTGGACGAAACGTCAACATGGTGTCGGGCATCGGTTGGCCCACCGGTGACCCATTCCTGCAGCGCCAAAACGAACCCTCCATCGCTGTCTCCACCCGTAATCCGCTCCATCTGTTGGCTGGCGCGAACGACTACCGGACGGTGGACGTTCCGGGCATCGAAGGCAGTAAAGCCACCGGCGACGCTTGGCTCAGCATCTTTAAATCCCGCGACGGCGGCCTTACCTGGACCAGTACTTTGTTGCCCGGTTATCCGCAGGACCGGTCCGTCTCCGGACGAAATTCAGTACTTTTCCAGAAAGCTTACAAGGCGGGTGCGGACCCGGTAGTGCGCGCCGGCACCAACGGCATGTTCTACTACGCCGGCCTGGGCTTCGTCCGCAGCAACACCGGCTTGGATGGTGCGACGGGCATCTTTCTGGCCCGCTTCATCGACAACAACAACACCGAAGGTGCCTACGCCACGTACACCAAGAACGGGCGCGTGATTCCGTACACAAAAGACTTCGATCCCATCAAGTATTTGGATAATCGAGTTGTGGCGGAAGGCATTCCCAACCCGGCGGTGTCCGTGACCTCCGGCGCGTCCGTGGTCTCCACGTTTCTCGATAAGCCCTGGTTGACGGTGGACATTCCCCGCGCCGGGGCCTTGAATTGCGTCGTCGGTGGCGGCGAAACGCCAGTCCAGCAGTTCCCCGGCGGCAACGTTTACGTCGTGTGGACCGCCTTTGAAAACGGCAATGACGAAAAGGGCGCCATCATGTTTTCGCGCTCGCGCGATTGCGGCGTCACCTTCAGCCCACCCGTCCAGGTGGCCTCCTCGGCCACGGCGAATCAGGGTGCCACCATGGCGATTGACCCGGCCACCGGTGCGCTTTATGTGGTTTGGCGCCGGTTTGCCACCATCGGTAATCCGCACGGCATGATGATGTCCCGGTCCACCGACTTTGGCGTCACCTTCTCGCCGCCGCAGACCATTGCCACCGCCGGCACGCCGGCTCCCGGCCAAGTGATCTATTCGCCCTTTGATCAGGGCAGCACGATTGTGGACACTGCGGGCAATGTGCTCGATGCCCGCTTCCGCACCAATGGCTACCCGACCATGGGCGTCGGCGCGGACGGCCGTATCTACGTGGCCTGGTCTCAGCGCGGCGCGGGCCCCAGTGGTGACGCCCGGATCGTGATCACCAGCAGTATCGGCGGCTCGAGTTGGACTCCGCCCGTCGCCGTGGATAGCTCCGCCAGCTTCCGCGGGCATCAGGTGATGCCCGCCATGTCGCTGGCCGAGGGGAAACTGACGCTTGTTTACTATGACTTGCGTGATTCCAATACCAAAGGCATCTTCACGAAGTTAGCCGTGGGTGGCGGCTACCAGGAAACACGCCAACCCATCGGTGAACGGCAGGCCGGCGCCGACAGCAGGGTCTTCACGAACGAAATTTCCGACACGTACCTCAAACCCGACGGCACCCGCGCCCCCTTAGCCATTCGCCAAACCATGGACGTCCGCGTGGCGCAAACCAATCTGGCCACGTTGGCGTTGTCTTTCCAGGCGGCGCGCGTGTCGGACTACGCTTTCGGCAGCCGTCCGCCCGCGGCGGGGCAAACCGCCACGGGACCGATCCCGATTGAGCAGATGCAGCTGAATCCGCCCAACTTGCCCATGTTCGCCCTGGGCACGACGCCCTTCATGGGCGACTACATCGACGTGACGGCACTGCAGTTCATCGTGGGCGCCGACGGCAAATGGGCCTACAACTTGGCCCCCACGCCATCTCCGGTGTTTCACGCCGTCTGGACCGACAACCGTGATGTCCGTCCTCCGGCCGATCGCAATTGGCGCAACTATACGCCGCCCAACGTGGCGCTGACTCTAACCGCCCGGTTGCGCGGCCCTGGCTTCCCCGCCAGCACCGCCGATACTGATCTGCCCACGCCCAAGGTGGAGAACGGCATCGCCGCCACCAGCTTGGTGGATCCTTCGCTAAACCGCCTGGCCTGCGTGGACGGCCAGACCGGCATGCGGAACCAGAACATCTACACGGCCCGGATTACCAATGGCTTTGTCGCCTCCGCCCCCACCAACAGCAAGCCGCTGAACACTACGTTCGCCCGCGCTTTCGTGGTCACCGGCCAGAACACCACCAAGCAGAGCAAGACCTTCCGGTTGAGCATTGCCAACCAACCGCCCGGCGGCCGCGCGTCGTTCTCGCAGACCGGCCGGCAGGGTGTCACCGGCGACATTCTGCGCCTGGATACCCGGATTCCTCCTAACGGCACCATCTCGCGGCCGGTCTTCATCCTGTCCAGCAACCCCACCGCCACCGTGCGCGTGGACTTCACCGAGATCACTGCCCCCGGCGGCACCGTCGTCGCTGGCGGCTTGAGGTCCACCGTCGTGCTCAATCGCGACGTCACCAACCCGCCGTTGCGCAACCCGGATATCAATAATCCGGACATCAATAACCGCGAACTCTACAACCCGGACATCAACAACCCGGACATCAACAATCCCGACATCAATAACCCGGATATCAACAATCCGGACATTAATAATCCCGACATCAATAACCCGGACATTAACAACCCGGACATCAATAATCCCGACATCAATAATCCGGATATTAACAACCCGGACATCAATAACCTCCGTGTCGCCAACCCGGATATCAATAATCCGGACATCAACAATCCCGACATCAATAACCCGGATATTAACAACCCGGACATTAATAATCCCGACATCAATAACCCGGATATTAACAACCCGGACATCAACAACAGCAACGCCACCTTCCAGGATGTCTCCTGGAAAGTGACGAACAAGGGAAACACCTATGCTTCCTACAGCTTAAAGACACTGTTGACCGGCGCGGGCATCCCCGATGGGTTCCGCAAGCGCCTGGTGGTTTACAAAGTTTATGGCACCCCGGTTTCCGATGGCTGTTCGCTGAAATACATGGCGCAGAACCAGATATTGCTCTACGTCAATAATCCGGTATTTTCCGCCCAATCCCAGATCGCCAACCCGAACCTCTCCGATTCTTCGGAATCGAACGCCACTGTCGCCCTGGGCCCTGGTGAAACGGCACGCCTGCTGCTGCGCGTACTGGTGCCCAACACCCAGCCGAACTTCAAACTGGCCGATGTGGTGGCTGCCTCCACCACGGCGCACGCGGTGAACACGACCGACGTGGCCACCAACAGCACGCCCAAGTTTGCGGCCTCCAAGCTGTTCATCACCAGCACCAACACTCTGCCCGCGACGTTGGTCGGAGCCACCTATGCCGCCCAGCTGGAAAATGCCGGCGGGTTCCCTCCCATCGCCTGGTCCCTGGTCCCCAAGGCCGGCGAGCAGTTGCCGGGCGGCATCACGCTCACGCCGACCGGGATGTTGCAGGGCCAGCCCACCACGGCGGGCACCTTCAACTTCACGGTGTTGGCCACCGATTCTGATCCGGGCACCATCAAGCAGACCGCGACGCAGACCTTCAGCATCGTCGTCGCGCCGCCTCCGCCGCTGACCATCGTCACCCCGGCCACCCTGCCCTTCGGCTTTGTCGGCCTGCCGTACTCCACTACTCTGCAATCGGGCGGCGGCGTCGGAGCCAAGACCTGGAGCATTCTCCCGGGCAGCACGCTGCCCGCCAGCTTTGTCCTCAACCCAACGACCGGCCAACTGACCGGTACGATCGCTGCCAACGGAGTCTTCACCTTTACCGCCCGCGTCACTGATTCCAGCCCCGTGCCGCTGGTCACCACCAAGCTGATGACCCTGCAGGTGTCGCCGATCACGCTGGTCTTCTCCACCCAGCCGGCCAACACCCCCGCCTCGCAACCCTTCACCGTGAGAGTCCGCGCCCAGGACGCTGGTGCAAACCCGCTGGCCGGAGTGACCGTGATCCTCTCCCTGCCGGAAGGTTCCCCGTCGGGGTCCGTGCTGGCCGGTACCACCACGGTGGTCACCGGGACCGATGGCCAGGCCACGTTCACAAACCTGAGCCTCGCGCTGTCGGCTGACTACCAGTTGACCGCCACTGCCAGTGGCGCCAACGCCGCCACCTCGCGCCTGTTCAGCGTCCAGCCGCTGCCCGGCTTCATCCAGACCATTGCGGGCCGCACCTGGGTGGCCACGCTGGCCGCCGGTCCAGCCCTGAGCTTCCCGCTGGGCGGCGTCACCAGCGTCGCCACCGATGCAGCAGGCAACGTCTATGCGGCTGACCCGGGTAACCACATCGTTGTCCGCATCACTCCCACGGGGTTGCTCACCGTAGTGGCGGGCACCGGTGTCCGCGGCTTCTCCGGTGACGGTGGACCGGCCACCAGCGCGATGCTGGCCAACCCGTGGCGCGTGGCCATCCATCCCACCACGGGCGACCTCTATATCAGTGATCTCAGCAATCAGCGGATTCGGAAGATCGCGGCGGGTGTCATCACCACGGTGGCCGGTACCGGTGCGGCCGGATTTGCGGGCGACGCGGGCCTGGCGATTGCGGCCCAAATCTCTTCTCCCGTCGGCTTGACCTTCGACGCCTCCGGCAATTTGTATTTCGCCGATAACGGCAACCGCCGCATCCGCAAGATCGACGCAACCGGAACGATCACCACCATCGCCGGCAACGGAACCGCTGGCTTTGCGGGCGACGGAGGCCCGGCCACTTCGGCCCTCCTCAACAACCCCACCGACGTCGCTGCCATCGGAACCACGGTCTATTTCACCGATAGCGGCAACAATCGTGTCCGCCAGATCATCTCTGGTAACATCAGCACCTTCGCCGGGAATGGCACCTATGGCGCTGCTGGAGACGCTGGCCCCGCGACCGCAGCCACCCTGGCCAATCCGCAAGGCCTCACCCCCGATGCGGCGGGCAATCTCTTCATCTCGACCGAACACACCATCCGGCAGGTAGTTCCCGGCGGTACGATCTTCACTTACGCGGGCACCGGCCATGGCTTCTCGGGTGACGGTGGGCCGGCTTCCGCTGCCAAGCTGAACTTGCCCTATGGCATGGCCACCGACGCCGCCGGCAATCTCTTCATTGCTGACTCGTTCAACCAGCGCGTGCGGCGCGTCGACGCGGGTACTAAGAACATCTCCACCTTCGCGGGCAACGGTCTGTTCAAAGAAGGCGGAGATGGTGGCGCGGCCACCAGTGCATATCTAAACAATCCCTTCGGAGTTGCCGTGGATGCCTCGGGCAACATCTATGTTGCCGACCGCCTCAACAGCCGTGTGCGCCGCGTGGATTCCACCGGGCGCATCACCACCTTCGCCGGAAACGGCAACCCCGGCGGTACCGGCGACGGCGGCCCCGCCACCAGCGCCACCTTGGGCGACTTCATGACCGATGTGTCAGTGGACAAGGCCGGAAACGTCTACGTCTCTGACAATGGCTTTGACGGCGTGCGCCGCATTACGCCTGCTGGCGCGATCAGCCGCTTCTATACGAACTCTGTCTCGACGGTGGCCTTTGACAATGCCAACAATGCCTACTTGGCGGACGAGCGGAACCACCGGGTGATGCGCATTCCCGCCGGGGGCGGAGCGGCGACGGTCTTTGCCGGTGGCAACGGCTCCGGCTTCTCGGGCGACGGCGGCCCGGCCACTGCGGCTCAGTTGTTCGCGCCGCGAGGCCTCGCGATCGATGGTGCGGGCAACGTGTTTATCTCGGACAACCTAAACTCCCGCGTCCGCATCGTTAGCCCCACCGGAATCATCTCCACCTATGCCGGCAACGGCACGGCCGGGGTGACGGGTGATGGCGGTCAGGCGACGGCAGCCTCTATCCGAGCCTATGGCCTAGCCTTGGACGCCAAAGGCAACCTCTATATCGGCGCCAATGTCACCAACGCGCCGGTGCGCCGGGTGGACACCAACGGCATCATCACCACCATCGCGGGCAATGGAACGGCCGGCTTCTCCGGTGACGGCGCGCCCGCCACGGCTGCTCAACTGTTCGGGCCCAGCCGTGTGGCGGTGGACGCCGCCGGTAATCTGTACATCTCTGATGGGGGTAATGACCGCATCCGCCGCGTCACCCTGCCGCCCACTCCGGCTGCCAACCCCACGCAGCGGCTCACCATCACCACCACCTCGCTGCCCAATGGCTCCTTCAACACCGCCTACTCCACCACTCTCGCGGCCGTCGGCGGAAGTGGGGCGCGCAGTTGGTCGATCATTGATGGCACTCTGCCCGCGGGCGTCACGCTGAACGCCGCCACGGGCACCATCAGTGGCACCCCCACCTCCGCCGGACCCTATGCCCTGACGGTCCAGGTGGCGGCCAGTGGCGTCACCGCCCAGGCCCTGCTGACCTTAACCGTCAACGCCCCGGCCGGTTCCACACTCTCGTTCCCCGCTGCTATCCCGCCGCAGACGGCGGGTACGGTTTTCACCGGTCCTGTGACAGTTCTGGCCACTGGGGGTGGCGTGACGCTGCCGGGAGTTGTCGTGACGCTCGCGATCGGCACCAACCCCATCAGCGGTGTCCTCACCGGCACGCTCAACCGCACCACCAACGCGTCCGGCATCGCCACCTTCAACGACCTGGCCATTGACCTCGGAGCCACCGGCTACACCTTGCGTGCTTCGTCCACCGGTTTTGCCGCCCCGGTCAACTCCAACACATTTGACGTCGCCCTGGCCACCGGCGGCATCACCACGGTCGCCGGCCGCAGCTGGCAGATCAACCCAGCCCCCGGCACTCTGGCCACCACGGTGCCGATCTCTGAAAATCGCGGCCTGGCGCTCGCCCCCAACGGCGACGTCATCGTGCCCGACACCTTCAACGCACTGCTCTACCGCATCACTCCGGCCGGGGCTTTGTCGGTGATCGCCGGTACCGGTGCGCCCGGATTTGGTGGTGACGGTGGCCCGGCCTTGGCCGCCAGCGTCAACAGCATCCGTGGACCCGCCGTGGACGCAGCGGGCAACATCTACTTCTCCGATACCAACAACCGCCGCATCCGCCGCATCGCGGCGGCCACGGGTGTGATCAGCACCATCGCGGGTACCGGAGTCAATGGGTTCTCGGGCGACGGCGGCCCCGCCATCGCCGCACAACTGGGCTTTGCCGCAGGTATCGCGGTGGAGAATCTGGCCGGTGGCCAGGTGAACCTCTACTTCACCGATGGCAACCGCATCCGCAAGATAGACGCGGCGGGTGTCATCACCACTATTGCGGGCACTGGCGCAACTGGCTTCCCCGGTGACGGTGGCCCAGCTACGGCCGCCCCGCTGAACTCACCACGCGACGTCGTATTCCAGGGCGGAGCTCTGTACTTTACCGATAGCAACAGCGCCCGCGTGCGCAAGATCATCCTGTCCACCGGCATCATCTCGACCGTGGCGGGAACCGGTACCTCCAGCTACAACGGCGACGGCATCCTGGCCACCTCCGCCAACTTGGCCAGTCCGCAAGCGGTCGCCATCGATGCGGCGGGCAACCTCTATATCGCCGATACCAGTAACCACCGCGTCCGGCGCGTCGATGCCTCCACCGGGATCATCACCACCATCGCGGGCAACGGCCAGAACGACTTCTCGGGCGACGGCGGCTCGCCGCTGGTGGCCGCCATTGGTTTCCCATCGAGCGTCTGGACCAATGCAGCGGGTACCGAGATCTACATCTGGGATGACTCCGCCATGCGCCTGCGCCTCATCAAGGCGGGTGTCATCAACACCTTCGCGGGCAACGGCCAGTTTAAGTTCTCTGGCGACGGCGGCCCAGCGACGCAGGCCCATCTGCGCCATAGCAGCGGCTCCCGCATCCGCAAAGTAGTGCCGGGCGGCACCATCAGCACCATCGCCGGCACCGGGCGGCGAAATATCAAGGTCGATTCCGGTCTGGCTACCCAGGCGGCGGTGAGTTTCCCGGACATCGCTCTCGCCCACCCCAGCACCGGTGAGGTCTATGTCAGCGATCTCAATAACTCCCGCATCCGGCGGATCGATGGCTCCGGCAACATTTCGACATTTGCGGGCAATGGGGCCACCGGCTCTTCCGGAGACGGCGGCCCAGCCACGGCGGCCGGCCTCCGGCCGCGCGGAATGATCTTCGATAGCGTGGGCAACCTCTTTGTCGCCGACGGACCCAATCACCGGGTCCGCAAGATTGACACGTCCGGCGTTATCACCACCGTAGCCGGTACTGGTGTGTCGGGCACTGGCGGGGACGGCGGACCAGCCATCGCCGCCCAGCTAAACACTCCCATCAACCTTGCACTTGACTCAGCGTCGAACCTATACATCGCGGAATCCGGCAACAATTGCGTCCGCCTCGTCAATCCGGCGGGCATCATCAGCACCTTTGCCGGACTGTGCGGGGCCGCCAATGCCTACTCCGGAGATGGTGGGCCCGCCACGGCCGCGCGGTTCAACTTCCTGGTGGGTGTCGCCACCGACAACGTCGGCAATGTCTACATCGGCGATACCAACAACAATCGCGTTCGCCGCGTTGACCCGGCAGGCATCATCACCACCATCGCCGGCACCGGCACGGCTGGATTTGCTGGAGATGGTGGACCTGCCGCCGCCGCGCAGTTAAGCTCCCCGCGTCAACCATGGTTCGACGCCGCCTCGGGCAACCTCTTTGTCGCCGACCTCAACAATGACCGCATCCGCATGATCAAGCTGCCGTCGAACGCGGGTGTCGCCAGCCGCTTGAGCATCACCACCACCTTGCTGCCCGGGGCGACGCGCTTCGTGTCTTACAACGCGACAGCTCAAGCCACCGGCGGAACGCTGCCCTATACGTGGAGCGCGACGGCCTCTCCGGCCGCCAGCGGCTTCAGTATCAATCCCGTTACCGGCGTGATCACTGGAGTCCTGCCCAACTTGGCCGGCACCAGCACCTTAAACATCACCGTCACCGATGCTGCGGGCCGGACGGCTTCCACCGTTCTCACGATCAACACCAACTGGGCTGACCTGTTCAACTTCACGGTCCAACCCACCGACACCATCGCCGGTGCGGCCATCGCACCCGCCGTGCAGGTGCAGTCCGCCTCCATCGCGGGTGCACAAGTCACGCTCACCGCGCTAGCCCCCGGCAGCACTACGCCCGCCGCGACGGCAACCGCCGTGGCCAACGGGTCCGGTGTCGCCAGCTTCCCCGGCTTCACCATCAGCGCGCCCTCCAATGGCTACGTGCTGACCGCAGCAGTCGGCCCGGTCAGCTTCAACTCCAACCCCTTCAACGTCACTGCGGGTTCGGGCAGCGTGATGACCGTGGCGGGCAAGAACTGGAGCCCGGTGCTCTCCACCGTCGCCACCAACTTCCCGCTGAGTAGCACGCGCTACTCGGTCCTGGATGCGGCGGGCAACCTGTATGTCTCCGACGAAGGCAACCACGTCGTCGTCAGGGTCACCCCACTCGGCGCGGCCAGTGTCGTGGCTGGAGTGGCGGGGACCAGTGGTTTTGCGGGTGACGGCGGTCCAGCTACCAGCGCGCTGCTGAACAGCCCACGTGGGCTAGCCCTCGATAGCGCGGCCAACCTGCCCTATGTCGTGGATGGCGCGAACCGCATCCGCCGGGTGAATTTGACCAGCGGCCTCATCACCACCATTGCCGGCTCGGGTGCCTTCAATTCCTCCGCGGGCGATGGCGGTGCCGCCATTGCGGCGTCTCTCAACAATCCTTATGGCTTGGCCTTGAGTGCCGGAAACCTCTTTGTGGTGGAACTCTCGGGACACAGGGTGCGCCGGATCGCGCTGGCCACGGGAGTGATCACCACTGTCGCCGGTACCGGCGTTGCCGGATTCTCCGGTGACGGGGGGGCGGCCACTTCGGGCCAGCTCAATTTCCCGATTGCCATCGCCGCGGACGCCTCCGGCAATCTGGCGATTGCGGATAACAGTAACCAGCGCATCCGGCTGGTGTCAGCGGGCAACATCAGCACTGTGGCCGGCACAGGGAGCTTCCAGTTTAGTGGTGATGGTGGTGCGGCTACTGCCGCCGCCATCGCCAGTCCGGCTGGCGTGGCGTTCCGCGGCAGCGATCTGTTTATCGCTGACGGCTCAAACAACAGGATCCGCCGAATCTCGGGCGGGATCATCACCACCGTGGCCGGCAACGGGCAAGCGGCTACGGCGATCGATGGCACTACAGCGTTGAGCGCCACCTTCAGCTATGTCTCTGGCATTGCCGTCAGCCCGGCGGGCGACCTGTTCGTCAACGACTTCGACAGCCGCCGCGTCATCAAGGTGGATGGAGCGACGCAACTGGCCACCAACATTCTGGGCAATGGCCAATTCCGCAACCAGACGATTGGGGCCGGTCCGAATACCGACTTGGCAACGCCCTCCGGCATTACCGGCGATGCCGCCGGCAACATCTACTACACCCAGGAACGGAACTTCAGCCTGCATCGGCTGTCTCCGGCCGGCACGGTGACTCAACTGGTGGGCAACAACCGGGTGAACGGTGTCTCGCCCGACGGTCCGGGCAACACCATCCCTGCCCACTTGCCGCAAGGGATCGCCGTGGTCGGAGCCGACATCTACTTCGCGGAGAGTTACAGCCGTATTCGCAAGGTCGACGGCACCACCGGAAACGTCACCTCATACGCAAACCCCAGCAACATAGCGGGATTCGCGGATGGCCCGGTGGCGACGGCACGGTTCTCCAGCCTTCGCGGCCTGGCCTACGATGCCGCCCGGCAGCTGATGTTTGTGGCGGACACGGGCAACAACCGCATCCGTCAGATCAACATGGCCACCGGCACCGTAACCACCGTGGCCGGCAACGGCACAGTCAGCTTCACGGGTGACGGCGGCCCGGCCACCTCTGCCTCGCTCAACATACCGCAGGGCGTCGCGGTGGACCAGAACGGCAACATCTACATCGCCGACACCAATAACTGCGTCATCCGGATGGTGACCCCCTCCGGCATCATTTCCACCATCGCGGGCCTGGCGGGTGCCTGTGGTGCCAACGTGGGAGACGGCGGCCCGGCGGTCTTCGCCAGCCTGAATTCGCCGCATTCGGTGGCGGTGGACGCGGCGGGCAACCTGTTCATCAGCGAAGGCAGCCACCGTATCCGCAAAGTGGACGTAAGCGGTACGATCACCACCATCAGTTCCATATCGGGTGCCGCCTTCTCGGGTGACGGAGGTCCGCTCTCTTCCGCCCGCTTCTCGTCACCGCGCGGCCTCTTCCTGAACGCCGCGGGTACGCTGTACATCGCGGACACCGGCAACAACCGCGTCCGCGCCGCCTTCGGTGTCGGCACCATGACCGGCACCGGCCGGCTGACGCTGCTGAACGCGACGCTGGCCAATGCGACGTTCAACAGTGCCTACTCCGCTTCCATTCCGGTGGCGGGTGGCACCGGCAGTGGCCGGGCATTCTCGATCACGGCAGGCGGACTGCCCGCTGGGTTGACGCTGAATCCCACCACTGGCGCCATCACGGGCACCGCCACCGGTGCTCCGGCTATCTACAACTTCACCGTTCGCGTGACGGAGACCGCTCCCGCGCAAAGCTCCACGGGCAACTACACGATGACCGTTGTGGCCGGCGGCGGGACGACGCTGTTCTTCTCGGTGCAACCCGCCAATACGGCTCGCGGGGTGGTGATCACCCCGGCACCTACGGTCCAGTTCACCCCCGCCATCGCGGGTGTGCAGGTGACGCTCGCGATCTCCGCCGTCACCAACCCGGGCGGCGCCACGCTGGGTGGAACGCTGTCGGGCGTCACCGACGCGACGGGCAAGATCGCCTTCACCAACCTGACGATCGACAAAGTGGCCGACGCCTATCAATTGCGCGCCACCATCCCCGGTCTGACCGGCGATTCGGGCGCCTTCAATATCACCGGGCTCACCGGCGATGTGGCCACGATCGCGGGCAGCGACTGGGCTCCGCCGCTGTCGACGCCCACCGCCGCGCAGTATCCGTTCTCCGTCGGTCGAGGCGTGACGTTTGACGCTTCGGGCAACATGTACACGGTCGATTCGGCCGCCCATATCGTGGTGAAGGTAGCCCCCGGTGGCGGCCTCACCACCCGCATCGCGGGCACCGGCAAGGCCACCTACTCCACCGACGGTGGTCCGGCGAACACCACCGGGCTCTTCTATCCGGTGGGCATCGCCCTTGATGCCCCCGGGCATATCTACCTCTCGGAACCATCACGCATCCGCCGCGTGGACGCCGTCACGGGCCTCATCGGCCTTCAGCGGCACCATTCTTTATCTCGCCGACCCCTGCTTCCACAAAGTCCGCCGCTTCACCATCGGGGGCAACATCTCCACCTTCGCGGGCAGCGGAGTTGCTGGCTTCTCCGGCGATGGCGGCGGGATCGGCACCGCCACCTCAGCCCAGCTCTCGTCTCCCTGGGGGCTGGCCTTCGATGGCCTCGGCAACCTGCTGATCGCCGACAGCGGCAACTACCGCGTTCGCATGGTCACGCCGGACCAAAACATCGCCACCTTTGCGGGCAATGGTCTCTGCTGTAACGAAGGTTTCGGCGGCCCCGCCACCTCAGCCGCACTCGGCCCTGTTTACGGTGTGGCCGCAAGCGGCGGCGCCGTCTTCCTCTCCACCGGCTCCAGCATCCGCCGCGTCCAGGGCGGGGGCATTACGCGCCTTGCCGGTAACGGTCTCCCGGGCTTCACAGGCGATGGTGGACTAGCCACCTCAGCCAGAATCATGGGTGGGTTCGGCATTGCTCTCGATGCCTCCAGCAGCATCTACTTTGCCGATGGCGAAGCCAAGCGCATCCGCAAGATCGACTCCGCCACGGACTTCATCTCCACCTACCTGGGCGCCACGCCCGGCCTCTATGGCGGAGACGGCGCCTCGGCCACCAGCGCCAATCTCTTCTCGCCCCGGGGCGTGACAGGTGATAGCAGCGGCAACTTGTACGTCGCGGAAGATCGCGGCTACCGCGTCCGCAAGATCAGCTCCACCGGTGTGATCTCCACCGTGGCGGGCACTGGAGTCTTTGACGACACCAGTACCTCCGACTCGAACAACCCGCCCAATAACAGACTGGGCCGAGCCGTCGGTGTGGCCGTTGGCCCACTAGGTCAGCTCTTCATGTCCGACGGTGGGCCGTCAGTGCTCAGCGTGGACACCAACAATCCGCTGGTCCCCGTACGCGCGATCGGGACCGGAGCCTACGGCAACAGTCCCGACGGCACCCTCGCCTCCGTGGCTCAACTTGGCAACATTTACAGCCTGGCGTATGACGCGCCACGCAACGTGCTCTACCTGGCCGATGCCGGCAATCTTCGCATCCGCAAGGTGGACCTGGCCACCCAGATCGTCACCACGGTTGCCGGAAATGGCGTCAACGGCAATTCAGGCGACGGTGGACCGGCGACGTCAGCCAGCTTCCGGTCGTTCTACACGGGCTCCTTGGCCGTGGATACCCTGGGCAATCTCTACATCGGCGATAACGACGCCTGTGTCATCCGGATGGTGAACCTGCGCGGCATCATTTCCACGTTGGCGGGCAACGGATCCTGCGGGAATCCGGTCATCGGTCTGCCGGCCACTCAAAGCATCGGTCTGCCGCAGGGCTTGGCTGTGGACGTGGCCGGCAATGTCTACTTCGCGGACCGCTTCACAAGCACCGTCTACCGGGTCGGCTTGGATGGCATCCTCACGTCGCTCAACGCAGGCCAAGGATTCTCCGGCGATGGTGGCCCCTTCTCCGCTGCCCGGCTGAATAGTCCTCAGGGCCTCTATCTCAATCCGGCCACCGGAACGCTCTACATTGCGGATCAGTTGAACGATCGCGTCCGCGCCGCCATCGGCATCGGCGCAATCGCCGGCAACGGCCGCCTCAGCCTGACGAACGCAACTCCGCCGACCGCGACCGTCAACTCCGTCTACAGCAGCTCCATCGCGGTCGTGGGCGGCACCGGAACCGGCCGGGCGTTCTCGATCACCGCGGGCGCTCTGCCGACCGGGCTGACGCTGAACCCCACCACGGGAGCCATCACGGGCACGCCCACCAGTGCAGCGGGTGCCTACAGCTTCACGGTCCGCGTCGCCGAGACCACCCCGGCTCAGAGTTCGACCGGCCAATACACGCTGATCCTGTCCGCAGGTCCGCTGGCACTGCTGCCGAACGCTCTGCCCAATGCGGTCCAGGGCCAGGCCTTCAACGTCACCGGCCTGTTCCCGGTGACCGGCGGCACCGGCATCGGCCGGACGTTCACCATCCTGGGCTCGTTGCCCACAGGTCTCAACCTGGAGGCCTCCACGGGCCGCGTGTTTGGAACACCTGGCGGATTGGTGGACGCCAACTTCCAGATCACCGTCACCGAAACCGGCGGCGCGTCCGCCAGCCAGAACTACCGGCTGATCTCCATGATGTTGGCGTCACCGGTTTGGATCACTTCGCCCGGAAACAGTACGCTGGCCGGGCAGAACCTTACGCTGGCACCGGTGGTTAGCTTTAATCCCAAATCGCCCACCACCTCGGGCGTGCTGATCACGTTGAGCTTGGCGGGTAACTCGAACGGAGCAGTCCTGTCCGGCACCACCAGCGTACTCACGCAGGACAGCGGCAACGCCACCTTCACGGATCTCAAGATCGACAAGGCGGGCAACGGCTACACGCTTGTCGCTACCCTCGCCGGTGGCGGCACGTCTGTTTCCCCCGCCTTCAACATCGCCGCCGGGCCGGGCGAAGTTGTCAGCATCGCCGGTAAGGATTGGGCTCCGCCGCTCAACACCGCCTCCGGCACCAGCTATCCGCTGGGCCAGGGTTACGGTGTCGCGTTCGATGCTTCGAACAACATGTACGTCGCCGATACCCAAGCGGGCATCATCCTGAAGATGGCTCCCGGTGGCGCGACCACGCGGATCGCGGGTACGGGCATTTCGGCCGATGGCGCGCTGAACGTCGCCGCCACCAGCACCACCATCTCCGCGCCGAGGGGTGTAGCCGTGGATTCCGTGGGCGATGTGTATGTTGCCACCGGAGCCCGGGTATTGAAGATTTCAGCTGCCACCGGCTTGATCACGGCCTACGCCGGGACCGGAACTGTGGGCGACTCGGGCAACGGTGGGCCAGCGATCTCCGCCACCTTCGGCCGGGTCATGGCGCTGGCGGTGGATACCTCCGGCAATCTCTATGTCACCGATGAAGTCTTCCACCGGGTACGGCGCATCACCTCGGGCGGCACGGTCCAAGCCGTAGCCGGCACGGGAACCAGCGGATTCTCCGGCGACGGGGGGCCGGCCACCTCAGCTGCCCTCAACTGGCCACGAGGCGTCGCCGTCGATGCTGCGACGGGCGACATCCTGATCGCCGACACCTTCAACAACCGCATCCGCCGGATCTCCGGGGGCACCATCTCCACCTTCGCCGGCAACGGCTCCAACTCCAGCGGTGGCGACGGCGATGGTCCTACGGCGGCCGGCGTGTCGGCACCTTACGGGGTCGCTGTCACCGGCAGCAAGATCTACATTGTCGAAACGGGTAACTGCAAGATCAGGGTGGTCAGCGGAGGCATCATCAACTCCTTTGCCGGCACCGGGAATTCCTGCTTCATCTACGACTACAAGGGAGATGGCGGCCCCGCCGTCAGCGCCAAGCTGGCCTTTCCGATCAGCATCGCCACCGATAGCAATGGCCATGTCTATCACGCTGAGCAGTATTCAAGCGTAGTCCGCCGCACCGATAAAGACACATTGGTCATCACTCGCGCCATGGGTAACGGCCAGGGCTTCTTCAGTGGTGACGGTGGCCAGGCCGCCAGCGCCAATCTCAACAAGCCGTTCGGGATCAGCGCCGACGGCAGCGGCAATCTGTTCGTGGCGGAGGAGGGCGGCAACCGTCTGCGCAAGATCACTGGTGCGGGCGTCATCTCCACCGTGTCCGGCACGGGCTTCCTGGATGCCGACACCTCACTCACCGGACCCGCTACCTCGGTCGGCCTGGGTCCAGTAACCGGTGTGGCCGTCGCGGGCACGGATGTCTACCTTACCGCGCAAAGCGGGGCGGTCCGCAAGATCGATATATCGCAGAACATCACGCGACCCATCGGCAACGGAGGGATCGGGTTTAGCGGGGACGGCGGCCCAGCCAGCTCCGCCACCCTCACCAGAACCCGTGGGGTGGCGTACGATGCGCCCCGCAATCTGCTTTACGTCGCTGACTCAGTCAACTTCCGCATCCGCAAGGTGGATTTGACCACCGGGATCATCACCACGGTGGCCGGAACCGGTGCGCAAGGCGGTACCGGCGACGGCGATCCGGCCACGTCTGCCACCTTCTACGGCCCCGATGCTTTGGCGGTCGATAGTAACGGCAATCTCTACATCACCGACTTCGCCAGTGTCCGCATGGTCACTCCCGCCGGCGTCATTCAAACGATTGCGGGCCAACTGGGTACGGGCGGTTTCTTCGGTGACGGCGGTGCGGCGACGGCGGCCTACCTGCTGAGTCCGGCCGGTGTCGCCGTTGACGCGGCCGGTGTCGTCTTCATCGCTGACACGGCCAACAACCGCATCCGCAAGGTGGGCACGGACGGCAAGATCAACTCGCTGAATGCTGGTGCCGGTTTCTCCGGTGACGGCGGCCCGGTGAGCGCGGCCTTGTTTAACCAACCGCGCGGCCTCCAGATCAACCCAGCGAACGGGATGCTGTACGTCAGCGACTCCGGCAATCACCGGATCCGCGCCATCGCGGCTGCCGCGGCCATCACCGGCAACGGCCGCATCACGCTGCAACCCGCCACTCTCGCTCAACCACAGGTGGGCGTGCCCTTTACCGCCATCACTCCGTTCCCGGTAGTGGGTGGAACCGGCGTCGGACGGACCTTCAGCATCGCTGGCACGGGCACCGACGTCGGCTTCGGGCTCACCATGAACCCGGCAACCGGCACCATCTCCGGCACGCCGACTCAACAGTTCAATAGAACCTTGATTCTGTCCGTGACCGACAGCGGTGGGCAGGTCTCCATGGGCGCCTACCAGCTGAACGTGCTTCCGTAAGGCGCGGGTTCGCTATGCCGATCCAATGCCCGGCCATCGGGCACACACCAGGCACAAAGAGAAAGGCTCCCGACATCACGGGAGCCTTGATTCTATTGGTGGGCCCTGTAGGATTTGAACCTACGACCAAGGGATTATGAGTCCCCTGCTCTAACCGCTGAGCTAAGGGCCCGCCGTGAGGGAATGCAGCTTTAATTGCACCACAAACCGCTGCGGCTCCGGGCTATGTGGCCGTTGGGCCGGCCTGCCGGGGCTATCGCACCAGCTTCCGCACCATCAGAAAGCAGTTCCACCCGTCACGCCGCTCGTAGCGCGTCTCGTCCATCATCTTGCGGACCATCAAGATGCCCCGGCCGCCGGGCTTGCGTTCGTCCAGCGGGGCGTGGATGTTGGGCGGTGGGTATTCAGTCGGGTTGAAGGGCTCACCGCGGTCTTCGATCTCAATGCGAGCCTCGGCCGGAGTGACGGAGACCTTGACGCGGATCGCCTCATCGTCATCGGTCACCTTGCCGTGCCGGACGACGTTGGTGAGCATCTCTTCCACCGCGATATTCAGATCGGCTTCGACATCCGGGTCCAGCCCCAACTCCACCCAAAGCTCGGCCAAGGCTTCGATAGCCGAGTCCACTTCGGCGCGATCGTTGCGGAGCAGGAGTTGACGCTCGTGATGCGGGGCGTTCATAGTGGGAACCGCTCGGTTGCCCGGAGGGTCCAGCCACTAGTGTAGTGTTTTCCCTCCCTGCTCCGCAGTTACCATTTTGAAGCGGCGGGCGGCCCCGGAACTGTCCGCGGACCGCCCGTCCGTCAGTTAGAGCAGCGGTAGCAGCGATTGCTGGGCGAACTGTTCGAGCGTGGTCGGGGTGCGGGCTGCCTCCGGGAGCGGCAGGGCATAGACGCCGTCGGTGCGGTTGAAGTCCTCAAACAGCTCGATGTAGAGACGGATTGCGTCCTCCGATGCGCCGAAGCCGCGGAACAGGTCCCCCAACGCGGCCGGGGGCACCGCCACCCACTCCAGCTGCCGGCCGGTTACCTGGCTCAAGCCGGCGGCGATCTCGGGTCCGGTCAGGATCTCCGGGCCGATCAGGTGGACCACGCCGGTGGCGGCTTCCGGTGCCGTGAGGGCCTGCGCGGCGTAGCGGCCGATGTCGACGGTGGAGATCAGGGGCAGGGCAAATTCCGTGCCGACCGCGACAAACAGCTTTCCCTGGTCCTTGATCGAGCCCGCCTGCGCCAGCAGGTTCTCCATGAACCAGCCGGGCCGCAGGTGCAGGGTGGCGGTACCGGGGAGGCTGAGCGCCTGCTCGACGACGGAGAATTGCCGGACAAAGCCGCGCGCGTTGGGCCGGTGCGCGCCGATGGCGGACACATTCACCACCCGCGGCACGCCGATGGCCTGGATGGCCGCCGCCGCGTGGGCGGTGATCTGGTTTTGCCAAGCCACCACGTCCGGGGCTGCCAACTGCGGTGGGGTCAGCCAGAACAGCCCTTCGGCCCCAGCTGTCGCCCGCCGCACAAAGTCGGCATCTTCCAGGTCTCCCACCACGGCCTCGGCCCCTTGCCGGACCAGCGCTTCCACCTTGGACGGTTGCCGGACCATCACCCGCACTGAATGCCCGGCCTCCAGCAATGCCTGCGCCGCGGCGCTTCCAATATTGCCGGTCGCCCCGGCTACTGTGATCTTCATAGCTTCATGGTAGGCTGGACTTGCTGGTCGATCAATGCGTATAAATCCAGGAATCATTGCTCAAACGCCAGAAGACGCGCTCTCGTCAGCTCTGGAATCGATTCGTCTGCGGTCGCACTTCTTTGGCTTGAACGAGATGGTGCAGCCCTGGGGAATGGTGATCGGGCGGCAGCCCTCCATCATCTTTCACGTGCAGATCGAGGGCCGGTCGGAGCTGGAGCTCCATGGCGAGGCGGACCGCGTTTGGCTGGAAGCGGGCGATGTCGCGTTGATCACGCACGGCTGCCCCCATACTCTCCGCCACGGGCCGCCCGCGTATGACGAACCTTTGGAGGCCTTGCTCGCACGGGCCAGCCGCCCGGGAACTCTTCGCAACCGGCCGGGCCCCACCAGTGAGCGGTTTCTCTGTGGTGGCTTCACGCTGGAAGACGGGCTGAGCCATCCGCTGTTGCGGGCGCTGCCGGAGCTGATCGTGCTGCCACCGGTGGGGCGCGAACCGTGGCTGGAATCGACGCTGCAGTTTATCGCCAGCGAAGCCGCCACCGCCGCCGCCGGGGCCAGCACGGTGATCCGGCGGCTGGTGGATGTGCTGCTGATCCAGTGCTTCCGGCAGTACTTCCGCCAGAGTGCGGGCTCGCGGGGAGGCCCGCCTTCCTGGGTGCGCGGCTTAGGTGATTCGCAGATTGCCCGGGCGCTGGCGGCCATTCATCGCGAGCCGGAGCAGCCCTGGACGGTCGAGCAGCTGGCCGCCGAAGCCCGCCTGTCCCGCTCCGGGTTTGCGGCCCGGTTCAGTCTGCTGGTGGGCCAGACCCCGGCCGACTATCTCACCACCTGGCGCATGCACCGCGGCGCCG
Source organism: Acidobacteriota bacterium (assembly GCA_026394075.1). Lineage (GTDB taxonomy): Bacteria > Acidobacteriota > Terriglobia > Bryobacterales > Bryobacteraceae > JAPKYZ01. The sequence continues at coordinate 2,530 of JAPKYX010000008.1, read as the reverse complement.
AACTGCTGCGCCAAACGCAATTGGGCTTAGCCGAGATTAGCGTCCGTGCGGGTTACGAATCAGAAGCCGCCTTCAGCCGGGCCTTCCGCCGGGTGCACGGCGTTGCGCCGGGCCGGTTCCGCCGCCTGGATCTACCCAAGGCCAGCTAGCCCGCCTTATCGCCCGGCGATCTCCACCCAATGCAGCTTGCCCGGCTGCCCGACGCGCAAGTCGATCACTGCCGTCCCGGTGACAGATTGGGGTAGACGCCAACAGTCGAAGCCTTTCGCCGGCCCGGGCTTCATCCCGTCCAGCCGGCCAGCGGACGCACACAGTTCGCCATTCACGCGCAGTTCCGCTACGCTGCTGCCTTCCAGCTCCAGGCGTACTTGACCGTCGCTCAGCTTGGGACCCACCGCCAGCCGGAACGACGTCCACTGCCCGGCTTCCAGCACCTTCGGCAGCGCCGCCGGTGTCGGATCACCCGGCGCCATCGTGTCGGGGTAGGTCACGATGTGGCGCCGCGGCTTGCCGGTCAAGGTTTCCAGACGCCCGCATTCCCGCAACAACGCTGGATAGTTGGCGCGGTCCGGCATTTCGGTCTCTGAGTCCATGTAGTTGAACAGATACACCCGGTCCGCCCCACGCTGAAGCAACGCCGCCGCCGCGCCGCGCACGGTTTCGAGCGAATTGAACTGCAACGGGCGGTACGCGTGATACGGCCGCAGCAGCAACTCCAGCCCCGCGGCCAGCGTCACCTTGTCTCCGGCTAGCCGCCGCCACAGCTCAATGGGAATGTCGGTATCGATGCTGGCCCAAAACGGAGCCACTACCAGCAACTGCACCAGTCCCTCCCGCGCCCACAGCGCCCCATCCATCCCCAGGCCAATCGCTGCCTGCGGCCGGGAGGGCACCCGGGCACCCAGCTGGATCCGGTGCCCGCGCTTCTTCTCCCATTGATCGAGCAGCCGCCGCGTCCGCCGCATGAACTCCGTCAGCAGGGGAGCGCCTTCCGCCTCAAGACCCGGCCGGAAGTGGAAGCCGAACCGCATCCAGTCCAGCTCCAGGCCATCAAAGTCGTAACGCTGGCAGTATTCCTCGATCAGCCGGAAATGGTAGGCGCGGACCTCCGCGTGCGCAAAATCAAACGCCCGATCCCGCCAGTCCACCTCGCGCCAGGGCACGCGCCGGAACTCCGGGTGCTGGCGCCAGAACGTCGAGTGCATGAAGCTTTCCGGATCATCCACATTGTGCAGATCGTTCATCCGCATCGAGATCCAGGGCGACAACCCTTTGGTCCGCGCCCGGCCGATCCACAACGCATAGGGGTCAATCTTGCGCTGCGCCAGGTCCCAAGCCGTGTGGACCCACCGGCGGGAACTTGCCCGTGCCGCGGCCGGCGTCGAACGGAACAGCGGATGGTCGTCCGGCCCATCGGGCTGATAGCCCTTCCAGATCGGGTCCCAGGTCGTGCTCGCGAAGCTGGTCCGTTGGGAGTTGGCCGATAGCAGCAGCTCCCGCACTTGGGTGCCGCCGTACTGGTCAACAAACGAAGCGATCTGCTCCGCCGTCAGCTTCTGGCCGGCGCGCGAGAAGAACCAGTGGCTGTTGTCCTCATTGAGACACAGTGCGGTCTTGACGTACAGTGCGGTCTGCGTCGCCGGAGCCGCGGAAACCCGAGCTCCAGCCGCCAGTGGAAGTGCAAGAGTTTCGCGGCGGGTCAATCGAGCAGCTTAGCGCATTGTCCGTTGGGCAGGAAATTGGGCCGCCCTGCTACGATGGAGTTTCCCCAGCGCCTGATGTCTCTACGTTTCTACAACAGCATGACCCAACAGGTCGAAGAGTTTACGTCGATGGACGGCCAGTCCGTCCGGATGTATTCTTGCGGCCCCACAGTCTACAATTTTGCCCACATCGGCAATCTCCGGACCTTCACCTTTGTCGATATCCTCCGGCGTGTGCTGGCCGCCCGCGGCTACACGTTGAACCACGTGATGAACATCACTGACGTGGACGACAAGATCATCCGCGACGCCGCCAAGGCCGGCAAGTCGTTAAGCGAGTTCACGCGGCACTACGAAGCAGCCTTCCTCGAAGACATCGCTGAACTCCGCTTGCAGCAGCCGGAAAAGCTGGTCCGCGCCACTGAGCACATCACCGACATGGTCAGCTTCATCGAGCAGCTGACGGCCAAGGGCGTGGCTTACGAAAGCCAGGGCAGCACCTACTTTTCGATCAACAAGTTCCCCGGCTACGGCAAGCTTTCGCACAAAGACATGGACGGCCTGAAGAGCGGCGCGCGTGTTGATACCGACGAGTACGACAAGGAAAATACCAGCGACTTTGTGTTGTGGAAGGCCAAAAAAGAAGGCGAAGTCTTCTGGGAAACGCCGATCGGCGATGGCCGCCCGGGCTGGCACATCGAATGTTCGTGCATGGCGATGAAGCATCTGGGCGGCACGCTGGACATCCACACCGGCGGCATCGACCTCCAGTTCCCGCACCACGAAAACGAGATCGCCCAGTCGGAAGCCTTAAGCGGCAAACCGTT
>JAPKYX010000225.1 GCA_026394075.1 Acidobacteriota bacterium | reverse complement strand
GAATGGATGGGCGACAGGAACAGTGTCTCGGCCGCATTGTCGAACCCCTCGCCACCGCCGCCATCGGCCGGCAGGGCGGAGCCAATGTCTAAGTGAATGTCCAGCAGGTCGCGAATGGTGGCGGAGTATTCATCGCGGTTGAGCCGACGAATGGGCGCCGGGCCGGGCTTGATGCCACCGGCGCAGGCGGCTGCGCGCAACGCTTGCGTGGCCCATTGTGAGAACTGCTCCAGTTCTTCCACCGTGGGCTTGGGCGCGCCCTTGGGCGGCATCTCACCGTTGTGGACGCGGCGCGCCATGGAGCCCCATTTCGCGGCCTCAAGCTTCAGGCTGGCGGGCGAGGCGACGCGGTCCAGATGAAAGCCTCCCACGGGGGAACTGCCTTGGTGGCAGGCCTGGCAGTAGGTCTTCAGGAAGCTCTGCGACCGGGCGAAGCCTTGATCTTGCGCGTAGACCGGCGCAACACATCCAAGCAGAACAGCAAGCGGAATGGCGCAGCGCAATCTCATGAGGCTTACGCAGAGTTTATCGCGCCACGGTCCTGCCTGGAAGGGTGGCCGATTAGTTGCGTCGCTGGAGCAGGAGGCCCATGGCGCACAGGCCCGCACCGATCAGCGCCAAACTGGCTGGCTCCGGTACCGGGCCGGCTTGGGCACCCAGATTGATAGCGGCCATCTGGGCCCCGATGTACTGGCCCAGATCGCCGCCAGAGGGCGTCGAGCATGATCCGCCGGCGCACAGGGCCTCATGAGACTCCGGGTCGTACGCGCCCGCGTATTTGTAGAACTCATAGCGGCGGATGATGGAGACCTTGTTGTTGCCCAGTTTGCCTTCGCTGGCTAATTCGTTCGCGTCGGGGTTCCCGGGGTCAAACTGCTGCAGCACCCATTCCACTTCCGTTTCCGACTCGGTATGCGGAACGATCGGGTCGTCGCTGACCAGATGGTGGAGCTCCACTTCGGTTTCGGTCTCGGTGACAAATACCTTCACCCACTGCGCCTCGCCGAACAGCTCAGGGTTCTCCGGCAGTTCAGCCGGGATCGCGGCGCGGATCACCGGCGGTGCCGGCGGGACAGGCGGAACGCCGGGAACGGGCGGCGGAGGTGGGGGCGGCGGCGTGACCGTCCAGACCGGAGCCGGGATGGTGACGTCCGTACCGAAGGCCTTCAATGACCCGTTGGCCGCCGGATCGGCAATCAGCCAGCGGTAGTGTGTTGCCGTCGCATTGCCCAGCGTCGAAACGCCGAAATGCTCACAGCCGCTGGAAAGATAAGCCGCGGAGCCGCCAGACCAGCAGGCATGACCGCCAGTGGGGACAAAGCTGGTGGGAATTGGCGTCGCTTGCGTAAAGGAACCAGCAGCTGCATTGTAGGAACTGCGATAACGGACATAGACGCCACCGGCGAAATTCTCCACCGAAGGCGAGCCGTATCGGTTGTATGTTCCGCCAAAGGTGTAAAGTACATCGGTCGCTGTCAGGCCGTCCAGCTCGATCTCAAAACCATGCGTAAGTTGTCCGGTATCATTGTAAACATCAAAGTTAGACAGGGCGCCAAACAGGGGGCCGCTGCGCGCCGGTGACGCGAGCGCAAGCAGCAGCAGCGCGGCGCCGGACGCCTTGATTGTGCGGTGGCATGCGCGTCGTAAGGCGGATGATTGTGATCGGATATTGTACATAGAGCCTCTGTCCTATAGGGTGGAGTATTTAGCCCAATGATAGAGTCGGACAGGAGAATATCTGCGAGTATTCAATGAGTCATTTGACGCAAGGTGGCGCAACGTACGCTCAAAGGTGCGCCACAGGGCGGCTTGGCTCGCGGCGGCCGGGCTGCTCCTTGCCTCCTGCGGGGGCGTGCGGACGGTGGCACCCCCAGTGGCACCAACTGTAGCACCCACGGTGGCTCGCACCACTGCTGCGATTCCGGTGGAGGCAAACGTGACGAATCCCTATGCGGAGCAAGCCGGCGACAGCAGGTTGGTCAAAGGGCCGGTCTTCCTGGAGTCGGTTCGACAGGCCGTCGGAGCAGGGAACGCCCGCCGGGTGCTGATCACCGGGTCGCTTCCAAGCCCCTGCCACCAACTGCGAGTGCGTATCCCGTCACGTGCCGCTGCCGACGGCGTCTGGCCGGTAGAAGCGTGGTCGGTGGCTGATCCCGGTGCGATGTGCGCTCAGGTGCTGCAGCCGTTTGCGGTGGAGGTGATGGTGCCGGAGGCAGCGGCACGGCTCCGCGTGAATGACCAGTCAGCGCTCGACTAGTGTCCTGACCCCGAAGGTCGCGCAACAACAAAAGTATGGTTGCGTCGGGTCTGCTAGGCCGAGGTTGAAGGAATTGGAGAGTTTGGTAAATTTGCGGTGTGGCTCTTCAGGCTCTCCCCCCACCCCAGAAAGCCCCCAACCACGCGGGACCCGCGCGACTCCCCGCCAACCAACGATGAAGCTTCTGCTCTGCACCAAGAACGATCTATTCGGCGCCGTGATCCTGAACTATCTGCTGCCCGAACTCCGGGGCCACGAGATCAGGGTCCTGCTCTCGGACAAAGCACGCAGCGGCGAAGACACGATCCCCGAACTGCGCGCCGAGAAATTTCTCGAGCGCGAATATCCGCTCGACCATTTCTTTCCATCCCTCGACCGCGAAGCGACCACCGGGCAATGGCTCACCTTCAACGCCCTCGCCGCAACATTCGGCGTACCGATCGAGCGGGAATATGACATCAACGGCAGCGAGAGCACGCTGCGGCTCACCACCTGGGCCCCGGACCTGATCCTGAGTGCCCGCTTCAGCTTAATCTTCAAGCCGCACATCCTTGCTCTTGCACGGCGCGGCGCCTACAACGTCCATCCCGGCGTCCTACCCGGCTACGCGGGAGTGATGGCCCCGTTGCGGGCGGTGTGGAATGGGGAGCCGCGCTTGGGCTGCACGGTACACCTCCTCGATCAGGGAATCGACACGGGTCCGGTCTATTCGATCTCCCATCTCTTGGCAACACCGGGCCGGGCGGTTCAATCGTATATCCCCGACCTGTACCGGTTGGGAATAGACAGTCTTCTTGAGTTGGTGAAGTCCATCGAACGCGGCCACCGTCCCGCCGTGGTACCGCAAGACACCGCCGCCTTCCGCTACTTCCGCCCCCCAACCGCCGAGGAGTATCGTGCGAACCGCGCGAAAAACATCCGCTTGTACGACCTCGAGGATTACTCAAAAGTACTGCGGCAATTTCTCCCGACCGATGCCACCAGTGAAACCAGACATCGAACCGACCGAGAGAATGTGGAATCGCAGCTGAGCCAGCACATGGAGGCCAGATGGCCGAGCCTTCTGGGGAAACTACCAATGAAAGAAGAGGGGAAGGAAAGGAAGGACTAAAATGGTCGGGCCGGCGAGATTTGAACTCGCGACCTCTTGCACCCCAAGCAAGCGCGCTAGCCAGGCTGCGCTACGGCCCGATCAACCGTAAAACTCTATTGTACCGCACTGAAGCTGTGAGCCGGGTAGTTTTCTTAGCCACCCGGTAACAGCCAACGCAAGGGGGAGTTAGGTGCGGTTCTTCGCGGCCGTCAGGCGAGCCTCGGCTCGCTTTTGGGCCTTCACCGCGCGTGCCTTGTCGACGTCGCTGACATCGATGCGGAGGCGTTCCAGTGCGCGGTCCAGTGCCTTCTGGGCTCGGATGACGTCGATTTCGGTGGGGTTCTCCACCGCATCGGCCAATACCCGGACCCGGTCGTTCAGCACTTCCACCCAACCGTCGGTGATGAACAGCGATTCCGACTTGCCACCGGTGGTGTAGGACAGGAGGCCCGCCGACAGGTCGGCGATCAGCGGAGCGTGCTGCGGCAGCAAGCCCAGATAGCCGTTCGAGGCGGGAATCTGGGCATCGCTCACCTGCTCGTCCAGGATCGGCCGCTCCGGCGTGGCGATTTCGAGGCGGAAGGTCGCCATGATGCTTACGCCTTAGCCAGCGCGGCGGCCTTCTCGATGGCTTCTTCGATGGTTCCCACCATGTAGAAAGCCTGTTCCGGCAGAGCGTCGTGCTTGCCTTCGCAGATTTCCTTGAAGCCCTTGATCGTGTCGGCCAGCTTGACGTACTTGCCCTTGAAGCCGGTGAACTGTTCGGCCACAAAGAACGGCTGCGACAGGAAGCGCTGCAGCTTGCGGGCGCGGGCGACGGTCTGGCGGTCGTCTTCCGACAATTCGTCGATACCCAGAATGGCGATGATGTCCTGCAGGTCCTTGTAGCGCTGCAGAATCTGCTTCACGGCCTGGGCGACGCCGTAGTGGTCGTCACCGATGATACGCGGGTCGAGAATGCGGGACGAAGAGGCCAGCGGATCGACGGCCGGGTAGATACCCAGGGCGGCGATGTCGCGCGACAGGTTGGTCGTCGCATCCAAGTGGGCGAACGCGGTGGCCGGGGCCGGATCGGTATAGTCGTCGGCTGGCACGTAGATGGCCTGCACGGACGTGATCGAACCCTTCTTGGTGGACGTAATGCGTTCCTGCATTTCGCCCATTTCGGTGGCCAGGTTAGGCTGATAACCCACGGCGGACGGCATGCGGCCCAGCAGCGCCGACACTTCCGAACCAGCCTGGGTGAAGCGGAACACGTTGTCGATAAACAGCAGCACGTCCTGGCCTTCTTCGTCACGGAAGTACTCCGAAACGGTGAGGCCGGTCAGGCCGACGCGGAGACGGGCTCCGGGCGGCTCGGTCATCTGGCCATAGATCAAGGCCGCTTTGCTCTTGGTGTAATCGTGCGGATCGATCACGCCCGATTCCTGGAACTCCAGCCACAAGTCGTTGCCTTCGCGGGTGCGCTCACCCACGCCAGCGAACACCGACACACCGCCGTGCTGCATGGCGAGGTTGTTGATCAACTCCATGATGACGACGGTCTTGCCGACGCCGGCGCCGCCGAACAGGCCGATCTTGCCGCCCTGCAAGTAGGGCTCCAGCAAGTCGATGACTTTGATGCCCGTTTCGAACATCTTCAGTTCGGTGGACTGCTCTTCAAAAGTGGGAGCGGAGCGGTGAATCGGGTACCGCATCTTGGCGTTCACCGGACCCATGCCGTCTACCGGCTCACCGATCACGTTCAGCACGCGACCCAGCGTTTCCTTGCCGACCGGGACCGACACGGGCGCGCCTAGGCTGGCCGCCTTCATGCCGCGAACCATGCCTTCGGTGGGCTGCAGCGCGATCGTACGAACGCGGCCCTCGCCGATGTGTTGCGCCACCTCACAGATCACGTCGATCGGTGTGGGGACATCGTAGCCTTCGCTGGTGATGCGGATGGCGGTGCGGATGACGGGCAGAAAGCCTTCGTCGAACTGAATATCCACCGCCGGCCCGGCCACCTGAATGACTTTTCCGACGTAAAGATTGGAATCTGACATGCGTGTTTCCTTCTACTGGGCTTCTGCGCCGCTAACTACTTCGATGATTTCCCGGGTGATCGATGCCTGACGGACACGGTTCATGTTCAACGTCAGTTTCTCAATCACGTCTAATGCATTGGTGGAGGCCGCTTCCATGGCCGTCATCCGAGCCGCGTGTTCGCTGGCGGCGGATTCGAGCATCGCCTGGTTCAAAATGGTGCCGACGTAGCGCGGCAGCAGTCCGGCCAGCAGCTCAGCCAGCGGCTGTTCAAAAATAAAGCCGGCCGCTTCGCCTTCTTCCGGTACCTGGACCGGCAGCAGCTTCACGGTGGTCAGCTTTTGCGAGATCACTGACTTGAACTCGTTGCCGATGATGTAGACGGCATCCACTTCGCCCTGGGCGTAACGTTCGACAATGGGTGCCGCAATGCGGGCCGCATCGGCGTAGCGGGCCTTTTCGATGATGCCCACGTGTTCGCCGGACAAGTTCATCTCGCGGCGGGTAAAGAAGTCACGGGCTTTGCGGCCCACGGCCTCAATCACAAACTCACATCCCGGACGGTCCAGCATGAACTGCATTGCGGTTTTCAGGACGTTTGAGTTGAACGCACCCGCCAAACCACGATCGGAGGTGAGGACGATCAGCGCAATGCGCTTTTCTTCCCGCACTTCCAGCAACGGATTCTGCGCCGCTTCCTCGTGAGACTTTGCCGCCGAGACAACTTCCGCCAGGGTGGCGAACAGCATCTTGGAATACGGCCGGGCGTTGATCACCCGGTCCTGCGCCCGGCGCAGTTTCGCCGCGGCCACCATCTTCATGGCCTTGGTGATCTGCTGCGTGTTCTTAACGGAGCGGATGCGGCGGCGGATATCGATAAGGGAGGGCATGGGCTAAAGCCGGTTTGTTCCTTGGTTCCGCTTACTTGGCGCTCTTGCGCTCTTCCTGGAAGCGCTGCTTGTATTCGGTAAACGCCTTGGTCATGCGCGCTTTCAGGTCGTCGTCAATCGCCTTCTTGGTCCGGATGTCGGCCAGGATCTGCGAGTGCGCGCCATCAATGTAGCTCTGCAGGCCAGCCTCAAAGGGCCGGACTTGCTCGATCGGGAGATCGTCGCAGAAGCCATTGACGCCGGCAAAGATCGTGATGATCTGCTTTTCCACCGGCAGCGGCTTGTACTGGGGCTGCTTCAGCAGTTCCGTCAAACGCGCACCGCGCGTAATCTGTTGCTGAGAGGCCTTGTCGAGATCGCTACCAAACTGGGCGAACGCCGCCAGGGCGCGGTACTGAGCCAGTTCCAAACGCAGCGAACCGGCTACCTGACGCATCGCCTTGATCTGGGCGTTGCCACCGACGCGGCTGACCGAGATGCCGACGTTCACGGCCGGACGGACGTTCGAGTTGAACATGTCGGCTTCGAGGAAGATCTGGCCGTCGGTGATCGAGATCACGTTGGTGGGAATGTAGGCTGAAACGTCGCCCGCCTGCGTCTCAATGAAGGGCAGGGCAGTCAGCGATCCGCCACCCAACTCGTCATTCAACTTCGCGGCACGCTCCAGCAAACGGCTGTGCAAGTAGAATACGTCGCCGGGGAAGGCTTCGCGGCCGGGAGGACGGCGGAGCAGCAGCGAGATTTCGCGATACGCCGCGGCGTGCTTCGACAAATCGTCGTAGACGCACAGGACGTGGCCGCTGCGGTCACGGAAGTACTCACCGATGGCGCAACCCGAGAACGGAGCCAGATACTGCATCGGGGCCGGATCGGACGCGGTGGCGGCCACGACGATGGTGTATTCCATCGCGCCCGCTTCTTCCAGCGTCTTCACCACCTGCGCCACGGTCGACCGCTTTTGGCCGATCGCGACGTAGATGCAGATCATGTCGCCGCCCTTTTGGTTGATGATCGTGTCGAGCGCGATGGCGGTCTTACCCGTCTGGCGGTCGCCAATGATCAATTCGCGCTGGCCACGGCCGATCGGGATCATCGAATCGATGGCCTTAATGCCGGTCTGCATCGGCTGCTTCACCGGTTGGCGATCCACAACGCCGGGCGCCAGGCGCTCAATCGAGTTGAACTCAGTGGTCTCAATCGGACCCTTGCCGTCGATCGGCTGGCCGAGAGCGTTGACGACGCGGCCAATCATGGCCTTGCCCACCGGCACCGACATAATGCGGCCCGTGCGGCGGACTTCGTCGCCTTCTTTGATGTCGGTGTAGTCGCCCATCAACACGGCGCCCACCTGGTCTTCTTCCAGGTTCAACGCCAAGCCGGAAACGCCGTGCGGGAACTCGATCAGTTCGCCTGCCATGACGCGTTCCAGCCCGTGGACACGAGCGATACCGTCACCGACCGAGATCACCGTTCCGGTTTCGGAGACGTTGACCGCCTGATCGTAGTTTTCAATCTCACCGCGCAGCAGACGCGCGATTTCATCTGCCTGAATTTGAGCCATGCCCCGTTAACCTTCTAGAAGCCTAAATCCGAAAATCTTGTCACTCGTGCAGAGCTGCACCTAAACCGGCGCGCCAGCCTGTGCCGCCAACCCTGCCAACATGCCACGCACCGAACCGTCGTAAACCGTCGATCCCATCCGCACCAGCACGCCACCCAATAAGGTGGAATCAATCTTGTACTCGGGCCGGATCCGCAAACTCGTCCGGGCGGCTAAGCCGCTTTCGAGCAGCGCCCGTTCACTTTCACCCAACTCCTGAGCGGAAAACACTTCCGCCTTCACGACACCGCGCCGCGCATCCACTTGATCCAGAAATGCTGCATGGATCAACTTCAGGTTGCGCATGCGGCCATGCTCGATCACCACGTACAGAAAACGCTTGGTGACGTCGGAAAGCTTCAGCACGTCCGCAATCTTGGCCGCGACGGCCCGCTTCTTGGCCAGAGCCACGGCCGGTGTGGCCATGATCTCCCGCAGGGCCGCGGAGCCTTCATACTCGGCCACAAAGGAAGTTACTTCCTGGGCCAGGACATCGGGGTCGACCTGATTCTTGGGGTCAAACGCCAAGTCGGCCAGCGCCCGGGCGTAGCGTGAGGCAATTGCCAGTGACATATTACGCTGCCACCTTCTTCAAGTGACCAACAAAACGGCTGATCAAGCCAGACTGAGTCTCAGCCGGAATCCCCGCCGACAGGCGTTGACGCGCGATGGCAATGGCCAAACCAGCCACTTCCGCCTTTAGTTGCGCGCGGGCCGCTTTGCCCAGCGAAGCGATTTCGGAGGCGGTCTGCGCTTCCAGGCGGGCCATCGTTTGGGCCGTTTCCTGCTGCAGGCGGTCTGCTTCCCGCGTGACCAATTGCGTCGATTCAGTCCGGAAGGCCTGGATCTCGTGGTCAAGATTCTTCAGGCGCTGCTCAATCTGAGCAACCTTCGCGTCCGATTCCGCCTTCACCCGGCGTGCATCCTCGATGCCGGTCCGGATGGCTTCATTCTGCGACCGGAAGTACGGACCCGCGGTCTTGACCACAAGGTACGTTAAGCCAGCGGCGAGAATCGCGAAATCGATCCATTTCCAGGTAGTCAGATCGCTATGGCCGCCCTCGCCCGCCGGAGCGCCGTGCGCTTCAGTCGAGGGGGCGTGGCCTTCTTGCGCCCACACGGGCGTGGTGGATAACCCCACGGCGATCAAGCTGAGCAGCGAGAGCCGGGTTAAGTGCGAGGAGGGAAGTTTCAATTGCGGCTCCCTTGGAGGACGGACGCCGTGACGGCGTCGGCCAAGCGCTCCGCTTCAGCGGTCAGATTCTGTTTGGCGGCACCTAGTTCCGCATCCAATTGCAAGCGGGCTTCCGCAATCATCTTACCGGCTTGATCCTTGGCAGCGGTCAAGGCTGCCGACTGATCTTCGGCCAAGCGGCGACGCTGGGCGTCCTGCTCACGCAAGATATCTCCGCGCGCTTGGCGCAGAGCGGCGTCATATTCAGCTGCCTTCTGGTCGGCCCGCTTTAGCGCCTGATTGGCCGCATCCACCGCGCCTTGCGTCGCGGCATGCCGGTCAGCCAGGGTCTTCTCCAGCGGCCGGAAGAGCACCGCCTTCAAGTAAAAGTGGAGTATGACCACCAGGAGCGTGGTGGGGACGGCCGCAAGCAGAAGATCAGCTACGACCTGGAGCGTCTTTTGATCCATTCAGTTCGGAGGGGAAAACCGGCCGGACGGCACGGCAACCGCTTAAATTCTAAACTACCAAACCAACGCCCCGACTGCAACCTAGCATCGTCCGCGTACGTCCACAACTGTCCGACCGCCGGGGTATTCCCCAACTCGTCAGGAGGGAGAATCGCCCGGCCGGAACCCAATTTGGCGCTAACCCCTAAGCCGTGCCCATCCCGCATTCGGCATGGACCGCCTGGACGGCCAGTTCCAGACCCTCACGCCGGACCACGATGCCGATCGTCAGTTCGCTGGCTCCTTGAGCGATGGCGATGATGTTGACCTGCGCGCGTGAGATCGCCGTGAAGACGCGTCCAGCCAGTCCGGTCTGCCCCTTCATGCCTTCGCCGACCACCGCCAGCAAGCCCACCTGCTCGTCCACTTCGGGCGCGCCTAGGTAGCCGTGCGCGAACTCGAGCGATAACGCGGATTCAAGCGCGGTCAACGCCGTCGCCAGCTCGTCCTTGCGGACCAGGAAGCAGAAGTTCTGCTGGTAGCTGGAACTCAAGAACGTCAGAACCTCGACGTTGGCTTGCGCGATCGCGGCCATCGCCCGACCGATGATCAGCGTGCCGTTGATCTCCGCACTGGCGGGTTCAATGGAAACCAGCGCGACATTGGCCATCGAGGTGACGGCTTTTGCTCCCAACGCGCCTTCGATGTGCGGCACAATCCGCGTGCCCGGGGCTGCCACGTTGAAGCTGTTCTTGCTCCACACCGGAATGGTGCGGCACAATCCGCGTGCCCGGGGCTGCCACGTTGAAGCTGTTCTTGCTCCACACCGGAATGCCGTGCTCCATCAGCGGGGCCAGCGTGCGCGGGTGCAGCACCTTGGCTCCGTTGTAGGCCAGTTCCGCCGCTTCGCGATAGGTGATCACATCCAGCACGCGGGCGTCCTTCACTAGGCGCGGGTCAGCCGACATGATGCCGTCGACATCGGTCCAGATCCACAGCTCCGCCGCATCCAGCGCTCCGGCCAAAATGGACGCCGAAAAGTCCGACCCGCCGCGTCCCAAAGTTGTCGGCCGGCCGTCGGCGGTGGCTCCATTGAAGCCGGTCACGATAGGCACCGTCCCAGCTTCCAGCGCCGGTTGCAGGCGAGCAGCCGCCTTTACCCGCGTCGCGTCGAGCAACGGCGTTGCATTGCCGAACACCGCGTCCGTCACGATCACCTCTCGCGCATTGACCGCCGTGGCGGCGACGCCCGTGTCGTTCAAATGGGCGGCCATCAGCAGGGCGGACAGCCGCTCACCCACTGCCACCGCCTCATCCACGGAACGCGGCGGACGGATGCCCAGCATCTCGACGCCCTTGGCGATCCGGTCCACTTCGCCGATCATGGTGGTGATCTCGGCTGTAGCCGCGGTGGCGGAGGCTTCGGTCAGCAGTGCCCGCGCCGTCTCCAGGTGGCGGTCTGCCAACTTCTTCAGGTTGGCCTCAACGCCCGCCCGGTCTCCCCCTTCGGCGTGGCGCAGGGTTTCGAGCAACGTGTCGGTCACCTTCGACATCGCCGACACCACCACGGCCACCGGCCGCACTTTC
>JAPKYX010000028.1 GCA_026394075.1 Acidobacteriota bacterium | reverse complement strand
TCCCGTGTAGGTTCCAGCCACGGCCAGCGGCAGGGGACCCTTCTGGTCCTTATCCGAAGGCCGGACTTCAGCCGCCGAAAGATTGGTGGTGGCGAAGCTGGATTTGGAACTCGAGAACAGCTTCTCCACCTGCGTCTTGTCGGCGCTGGCCGCCGTCACTGACCGCGTCAGCGGCATACCCACGGCCACGTCCTTCATCTCGCGCACAATGGGATGCTGCTCGTAGCTGGTCACCAGCGGCACCACTTCGCTCAGGCCAAAAATCTGGCCAATGCCCGACAGGTCAATCACCAGATTCTTGTCGAGCGTGACGCCCCAGCTGGCCAGCATGGCCGTCAGTGCCGCGTTCTCTGCGGTCTCATCACGGCCCAGCTTCAGCGGCGGGTCCAGCATGAACAATACATGGCCGCCGCCTTCGACATGCGCCTTCAGCGTGTCCACCACCGGCTGCACGTAGTCAAACTTCGGCCCGGCCACGACAGTCACGGTACAGTCCTTGGGGATCTCTACCTTGGCGCTGGAGGCAGCTCCAGAGGCGGGTTCGCCACTGATGTTCACCTTCTCTGGCGTCTTGGCATCGGCGGCCCGGTCCGCACCCAGCAGCGAGATCTGCCGGGTCTTGTAATTGGCTTTCTCGATGGCTTCCTTCAGCTGCGAATAGCCCGGACCACGCGTGTCTTCCAGTGAATGCTCACCGGACCCGGCCACAAAACACACCGTCCGCGCGCCACCCTTCAGCACTCGGATCACGGCGCCAGTGATCTCTTCTTCCGTCACCGACTTGGCTTCTTCGCGTTTGGCGCCGAACTCCACCAGCGTTGTGCCTTCGGTCTTGATGCCCGCTGCTTTGGCGATGGTCGGCTTCTTGTAGGGGTCAACAAATTCCACCTTCAGCTTGGTGGACATGGTGCTGTAGCGGTCCAGCAAGTCCTTGGCGGCCGGGAAGCGGTCGGCCTTGTCGAAGTAGGTGATCTTCACTTCCTGCTTCAAGTTCTTCACCACCTTCTCGGTTTGATCCGAGAGGCTGTAGCGCTTGTTCGACGTGGTGTCGTAGCTCTTGTTATAACGGTTGGCCAGATAGTTGGCCCCCACCAGAATGGCCAGAATCACCAGCAGGTAAGCGCTGGCGTAGGCCGTAAATTTGGTTTGACGGTTCGCCATGTCGTTACGCCCTCCACCGCAGGCTCTCAAGCGACCGGGCGGTCAGGAACAGCCCAAAGAAGATCACCGAGAGGTAGAAAATAATGTCCTTGGAATCCAGCACGCCCTTGGCGAAGCTCTCAAAGTGGCTGACGATCGACAGATACGCCAGTACCTTGGCCCACGTGGCCGTCTCGTAGCCCGAAACCCATTCCATGATCCACAGCAGCAGGCAGACGCCAAACGTCGTTGCCCCGGCGATGATCTGGTTCTTGGTGAGCGTCGAGATAAACGTGCCGATGGCCAGCAAGCCTGCGGCCTGCAGCATCAACCCCAGAAACGCCACCAGCATCGGCCGCCAATCCGGCTGCCCGTAGGCGAACAGGAAGACAAAGTTCAAACCCGCCACCAGCAGCATCGCGCCGTACATCAGAATGGCCGCCAGCCACTTGCCCAGCAGAATCTGGACGTCCGAGATGGGTGAGGTCAGCAGCAGCTCGATGGTGCCGGACCGCTTCTCCTCCGCAAATAGACGCATGGTGATCAGCGGAATCAGGAACAGCCCGATCACGCTGACGTTGGACAGCAGCGGACGGATCACCTGCTCATTCAGGTTCATCGGGAAGCTCCGCCCGCCCATCTGCTGCTGCATGCCCATGAATACGAAGTACCCGACGACGTTCCAGAAGAAGAAGCCGAAGATCACGGCAAACATCGTCATCAACAGATAAGCGACCGGTGAAGAGAAGTAGCTCTTCATCTCTTTTTGGCAAATTACGATCACGTTGCCCATTACTTTTTGCTCTCCGTCAATTGCAAGAAGACTTCTTCCAAGCTCACTGAAACCGGTGCCAGTTCGGTTAGATTCCAGCCGCTCTCCACGACGGCGCGCGCCACCTCGGCGCGGACCACGCGGCCCTGCAGGCTTTCCACTTCAAACCGCAACCGGGCACCTTCCACCTTGTTGATGACGCGGCTGACACCCGAGACTTGCTCCAGCTTCCGCTGCACGTCGGCGGTGGCAAGCTCCGCGCCATTGCGCCCTTCCACTTCGATGGCCACAGCCTCGGAACCCTTCAGCCGGTGCGTCAGGTTGTCCATCGTGTCGGTGGCCACCACTTTGCCCTTCGAGATGATGATGACGTCCTGGCAGGTGGCTTCGATCTCGCTCAACACGTGCGTCGACAGGATGATGGTGTGGTCACCCTCTTGATCAGCTCCAGGGTTTCGACGCGCTGCTTAGGGTCGAGACCCGACGTGGGCTCGTCCAGGATCAGCACATCCGGGTTGTGGATGATCGCCTGCGCCAGGCCAACGCGCTGTTTGTAGCCCTTGGACAGTTTCGCAATCAGCTTGCTCGAGACGTCAGCCACTGAGCAGCGCTCCGAGACTTCAGCCACGCGGCGCGCCAGATCGGCCTTGGGGATGCCCTTCAGCTGGCCGACAAAGTGCAGGTACTCGCGCACCTCCATGTCGGGATACAGCGGTGGGGTTTCCGGCAAATAGCCGATCCGCCGCTTCACCTCCATCGGGTGTTCCTGCACGTCGAATCCGGCCACGGA
Organism: Acidobacteriota bacterium; assembly: GCA_026394075.1. Classification (GTDB taxonomy): domain Bacteria; phylum Acidobacteriota; class Terriglobia; order Bryobacterales; family Bryobacteraceae; genus JAPKYZ01. The sequence continues at coordinate 9,700 of JAPKYX010000028.1, read as the reverse complement.
GGCCGTCCCCGACGTAGCCGGCATAAAACAGGTCAGCACGCGCATGGTGGTGGTTTTTCCGGCGCCGTTGGGGCCCAGGAAACCGACGATCTGGCCCTTTTGGACCTCGAACGAAATGTTGTCCACCGCGACGGTGCGTGCGTATCGCTTCGACAGTCCGTCTACTTTAATCATGGTTACTCTCGGGTGGTGAAGTGACTGGTTACAGCTCTAACGGACGCGTTGGGCAGCCCGTGGGTAACGAACTTCTTTCGCCCTCAATCATAGTGTCGCGTGGAAACTGATGTCAATCACCGCGGGGTGGCCTCGGCGTCGAGTGAAACGTTCCACCCCGGGTGCCTCGATTTGCGATATGATCCGGCCCGAAGCGAACCACGGGTCTCAATTCCAGTTCGGACCGGGCTCGCTTTAGAAGTTGATGAGGGCAAAGGGGACTTGATGATGACGTACGGCAGATTCTTTTTGACGGAAGTAGGCGGCGTGGCGCGGGCGGCCAAGCTGGCGTGGCACGCGGTGGTATTACTCGCCCTCTGTGCGACTCTGGCGGCGCAGGACTTCCGGTCCACGCTGCAAGGAACCATTGCCGATCCGACGGCCGCTTCCGTCGCCGGAGCTTCCGTTTCCCTGCGGAACGTGGACACGGGCCAGGACCGTTCCACCACCACCAATCCGGATGGGTTCTATATCTTCCAGTTCATTCCGCCAGGCAACTATGATCTGACGGTGAAGGCGGCGGGGTTCCGCACGGCGGTTGAGAAGGGCATCACCCTGGCACTCACCCAAACGCTGCGCCAGGACGTGGCCCTGCAACTGGGCGACACGGCCGATACGGTGAATGTCGTGGCCGGCGTTGCGGTGCTGGAAACTGAATCCACGTCGCTCGGCACCGCCATCCGCACCGAGATCCGCGACAATCTGCCGCTCAAAGGCCGCAGTTCGCTGTTCATGTTCACGCTGACGCCCGGCGTCGTGAATAACCGCTACGGCGAGGACACGCGCCCCAACGACACCATCACCAACATCTTCTTTTCGGCCAACGGCGCGCCTGTGGCGGCGACTGACGTTTTCGTCGATGGCGCGTCGAACACGGTGAACGTCAACCGCGGCGTCAATATCTCGCAATGGGTGCCCAGCGTGGATTCGATTGCTGAGTTCAAGCTGGAAATGGGCAGCCTGTCCGCTGAATACGGCCGCAGCGGCGGCAGCGTCACCAACATGGTGATCAAGAGCGGTACCAACTCGCTGCGCGGCACCGCCTACCACTTCTTCCGCAACTCGGCGCTTGATGCCAACCTGTTCTTCGCCCGCGGCCAGGGACGCCCCTTGGCCGCATTTGGAGCCAACACGTACGGCTTCGCCCTGGGCGGGCCGGTGCTGATCCCCAAGATCTACAACGGCAAGAACCGCACGTTCTGGTTCACCAACTTTGAAGGTGCGCGTGAAGGCAATGGCCAGGACAACATCCTCACCGTACCCACCGCCAGAATGCGCACCGGCGACTTTTCGGAAGTCGCGCAGGCCATCTATGACCCCTACTCGGTGGCGGCCGGGGGCACGACTCGCGTGCCGTTTGCCGGCAACGTGATTCCCGCCAACCGGCAGGACCCGGTGTCACAAAAGATCATGGGCTTCTGGCCGATGCCCAACCGGCCCTCGCCCAACGCCACTCAGCCCTGGGTGACCAACTACGGCTTCTCCGGCAAGTGGCCCCGCAACTACGACATGTTCGTCGCCAAGTTTGACCACCGCTTCAGCGATTCCTGGAACACGTTCTTCCGCCTCAACAAAGGCAACGGCCTGCTGGTGTTTCCGAACGACTTTAACGGGATCGCCTCGCAAGGCCGCAACGTCGTCAACCGCCCCAACATCGGCGCGTCGTGGGGCAACACGGTTCTGCTGAACAGCCGCACCACCTTTGATCTCCGCCTGGGCTACGCGCGCGGCAAGGAAGACAACGTGCCGTGGTCCAACGGCTTTGACCTCTCCACGCTGGGCTTCGGCAGCCAGTTCGTCGGCCTCACGCAACGGCAGGCATTTCCCACCATTGGCGTCACCGGCTTTACGGGCCTGGCCAACAGCCCGCTGATCTCCGACGTGGGCCACACCTATGTCATGCAGAGCAACGTCTCCCAACAACGCGGCCGGCACACCCTGAAGACCGGCGCCGACATCCGGTTACTCTACGGCAACTTCTTCCGCAACACCAACCCCAGCGGCACGTTCTCGTACTCAAACGCCTGGTCCAACGGACCGAACGCGTTGACGCCCACCGGCAACACCGGTTTTCCGATGGCCTCTTTCCTGATGGGCCTGGGCAACGGGAGCCTGGACAACAATACTGGTGTTTCGATCATCAACAAGTACTACGGCTTCTTCCTGCAGGACGATTTCCGCGTCAGTTCACGCCTGACGTTGAACATGGGCCTGCGGTACGAGTTCGAGACTCCGCGCACGGAGCGCTATGACCGCGCGACCCGCGGCTTTGATGTCAATGCCACCAGTCCGCTGCGGCCGTTCGGGCAGACCTATCGGGGCGGCCTGATTTATGCCGGCGTGAATGGAGTGGACCGTGGCATCTACAACCCGGACCGCAACAACTTCGCGCCGCGCTTCGGCTTCGCCTATACCCTGACGCCCAAGACCGTGCTGCGTGGCGGCTACGCGATCCACTACATCCCCGTGGTCGGGTCCGTGGATCCGGTGGGTTATTCCACCACCACCGCCATGGTGACCTCTCTTGATGGCTTCACGCCGCAGGACCGGCTGAGCAATCCGTTTCCCGCCGGCCTGGCGCAACGGACCGGCAATTCGCTGGGCCTAGGCACGCTGCTAGGGCAGAACGTCTCGTTTGTGAATCCGGGCGATGTCTCCCCGCTGCTGCACACCTGGAACATGAACATCCAGCGCGAGGTCTTCTCGAAGTCGCTGCTGCAGATCGGCTATGTCGGTAGCCGCGGCATCAACATCACCAGCGACCCGCAGACCGGCATCAGCGAGAACATCAATCAGGTTCCTGCCGAGGCGTTGTCGCTGGGAAGGTCCCTGCTTGAATCGGTGCCCAATCCGTTCTTCGGGATTGTCCGTGTCGGCCAGTTGGCCGGGGCGACGGTGCAGCGCCAGCAGTTGCTGCGGCCCTTTCCGCAGTTCCTGAACGTGACGCGCAACCTGCCCACCTTCGGCAACACCGTCTATCATTCGCTGCAAACCAAGTTCGAACAGCGCCTGTGGCATGGGTTGACCACCATCGTCTCCCACACCTGGTCCAAAAACATGGGCGATATCGGCCCTTACCAAAACAACTACAACCGGCGCGTCGAACGTGCGGTGACGTCCTTTGACGTGCCCCAACGGTTGACGATCACCGCCTCCTGGGACGTTCCCGTTGGCCGTGGCCGGAAGTTTCTCGGTACGTCTTCGAAGGCGGTGGATCTGTTGATGGGCCAGTGGAATTTGGCCACGTTTAGCACTTTCCAGTCCGGCTTTCCGTTGAGCTTCGGCGTCAACCAGAACACGCTGTTCCTCACCGGTGCGGGTGCCCAACGGCCCAACGTTCCGGGTGATCCCCAAGCCGGCATCTCGGGCAGCGTCAACAGCCGCCTGGGTGCGTACTTCAACACCGCCGCGTTCGCCCAGCCGAGTGACTTTACCTTTGGCAACGTCGGCCCCCGCGTGAGCTGGCTGCGCAATCCAGGCATGAACAACTACAACCTGACGCTAACCAAGCAGTTCGCGATCACCGAGCGTGTCAAGGCCAACCTCCGCGCCTCGTCGTTCAACCTGATGAATCACCCGGTCTTCGCCGGTCCCAACACCACCTTCGGCGCGCTCGGCCAATTTGGCCGCATCACGGCGCAGGCAAACCTGAGCCGCCAAACGGAGCTGGTGCTAAGGGTGACGTTCTAGGACGCCCGGCCCCAGGGCGGGGGAGCGCCGTCGCTTCTCCGCCTACTCGATCCGGACGCCCAGCAGCGGCACGAACGACAGCGCTTGGGCGGCGTCGACAATCGCGCCTGACACATCGGCGGCGGTCAGCTTCAAGCCATCCAAGATCGATCCGCGCAGGTCGGTGCCGGTCAGCTTGGCACCGTTCATCTCGGCGTTCTTCAGATTGCAGCGGCGGAAGACGCAGCCGCGCAGGTCGGCATTGTAGAAGTCGGCATCTTCGAAATCACAGTTGTCGAACTCGCAGCGGTGGAACTTGCCGAAGCGGAACTGCGCGAAGCGTTGATCGCCACCGGAGACGAGCAGGCTCTGCAAATCGAGCTCCGCCCAATTGACGCCCGTCATCCGGCATTCCACCAACTCAACGCGAATGCCGCTGACGGCGCGGATGGACACATTGGCCAAGTCGCAGCGAGTGAAGCGCACATCGCGCCATTCGGCCACCTGAATACTGGTGCGCGCCAGTGAGACTGACTCCAGCGATACCGAGGTCGCCTCCAGCCGGCGGAAGCTGCCATCCTCCCTGCGGACGCCCCGAATCGCCAACTCTTCCAGCTCAATGGAAGGGCTGTCGAACAGTGCCGCCGCATCGTCTGGCTCCTCCAGCACGCGCGGTAAATCCACCGGATCGCGAGTGGTCTTCTCTTTCCCCGCGGGTTTTGAGCGCTTCATCAGATAGCCAGCCCTATTCGGGCTTCTGCAGGCCCATCACCTGGAAACCGGCATCGACGTAGAGCACGTTGCCCGTCACGCCGCGGCCCAGGTCGCTGGCCAGGAATACAGCGCTGTCGGCCACTTCAGCCGGGTCCGTGGTGCGCTTCAGCGGAGCCACGGCGGCCACGCCATCCAGTACCTTCGAGAAATCCTTGATGCCGCGCGCCGAGGCGGTCTTGATCGGCCCGGCCGAGATCGCGTTCACGCGAATGCCGGACGCACCCAGATCACTGGCCAGGTACCGCACGCACGCCTCAAGCGCCGCCTTCGCCACGCCCATCACGTTGTAGTTGGGGATCACGCGGACCGCGCCGAGGTAGCTGAGCGTGGTGATGGACCCACCCGCCGTCATCTTTGGGGCCAGTGCGCGCGAGAGCGCCACCAGCGAGTAGGCGCTGATGTCGTGGGCCGTGGCGAAGCCTTCACGGGAGGTCTGCGAAAAGGGATTCGAGAGATCTTCGCGATTGGCGAAAGCAATCGAGTGGACCAGCGCGTCCAGCCGCTCAAACGGCAGCTTCGCCACCATCTCATCAATCGCCGCGTCGGAGGCGACATCGCATTGCAGCACGCCCGCCACGCCCAGATCCGCGGCGATGTCTTCCACGGTCCGCTGCTGCCGCTCTCCCTGATAGGTCAGGTAAACCTTGGCCCCTTCACGTTGAAAGGCCGCCGCGATGGCATAGGCGATGGACCACTTGTTGGCGACGCCAGTGACCAGCGCCGATTTCCCGTCGAGTAAAGCAGGCATGAAGTCCCATCTTAGCGAGCCAGGGCTGCGGCGTGCACGCGGGCACGTGGACGGCTTGAGCGCAAATAACTCAAAGAGGAGCCAGCGGAACCAACTTGGACTTCCGGATCTTCCTATCCCGCGTCACCAGCGGAATCCGGTGGACGATGCTGGTGGCGGCGATGAGTTCGTCAGCCGGGTCACTCGAAAAGTCTAGTTCGGTCGACTTTTGACAGATCGCCAGATCGAGCGGCCACACCTGAATCCGGCTGAAGAGTTTGGTGAACTCAGGAGACCGGACATCGATCGCGATGCGGCCCATTTGGGCCAGCTTCGATAACTCCCACAGCACTATGGCCGATACGCTCCACTGCTCTGCCGCTAGCAGCGCCCGCTCGGTTGGCTTAAGCGTGCCATCCAAGGCGAACAGCAGAATGTGCGTGTCAAGATTCAGCATTCCAAACGGCTCCGGTCGAGAAGACATCGCCCGACACCTTCACCTTGCCCTTCATGCTCCCAATGAGCGAGGCGCAGTCAGAGTGGGCAGGCAAGATTCGGGCTACCGGTTTGCCGTGTTTCGTCACGACGATGCCGTCCGGCTCCAGGTGATCAAGCAAGGAAAGGCACTGCTCTTTGAACTTCGAAGCGCTGATGTGTGTCACGCCTAATTATAGTCAATAAACGTGACTAGTCACTGAAAGTGTCCAGTTCCAATGCCTACCGCCGCGCCACCGGGATGACGGCCTTCAGTGCGGTCAACCTCTCCGAGAACGCACACACCTTCACATCCACCAACGCCGCATCGAGCATCGCCTGCCGCACCATCGCCTCGGTGATGTGCTTCACGCCCTTGGGGTAGACCACCCAGACCGCGCCACTACGCACCATCTGCGCCTCCACGCGGGCCAGCGCGGCGAGATCGGGCGCTTCGTGCACGCCCAGGAAGATCAGGTCACACTGCTTCGGCTTGGCCAACAACTCCGCGCCCGCTTCGGCGATCTCTAGCGGCAGCAGTTCATCGTCCAGGTTGAGGATCGCCACACGTAGTCCGGCCTTGATCCCCAACTTGCCGGAGCGCGGCTTGGGGTAGCGGATCTTCAAGTGCCACTTGGTGGCCTCAGCACCCAGGGCGAACCGCGCCTCGCCTTCGGCGCTGTCCACCACCAGGTCTCCGCGTTCCACCGTCACCTTGGCGCCATCGAGCGGCAGTTTCAGCCGGAACGGGCCGCGGAATAGCAGCTCGCCGGTTTCGAGCAACAGCTTTCCTTCCGCCTCTCGCCCGGCGTGCCGCGCAATGCAAGTGGCTTCTAGTCCCATCGGATGCTAAGCCTCCTCGGCTTTTGCGACGAGGAATCGGAGGTCGTCGAATTCTCCGAAGCCTGAGCCAAGCTTCGGAGAACGGCGGCCTTCAGCGGCGGAAGATCGTCTCGTACAGTCTTCCAGAGGACCGGCAATTCGACGGCGTCATACTGGTGGCGCAGCCAATTGCCGATACCCCGGATCTCTCCCCACGGCGGACCCGGGCAAAGGCGTTGCGCTTCCTGGCCCAGTCGAATCGCTGCTTCGCTGATGGTCAGCAACTTGCGTTCGACCGCCGCGATGGTTCGAGGATCTTCACGGAAGCCCGAAGCATCCATTCCGGATGTGAATTCACCGATCAGGTCGATTGCATCCGCAATGTCCTGAAAAGCCCGGTTGAAATCCCTAAAAGGCACTCACTGCCTCGCGAACGACGTGTTCGCGGATACCATCTTTCAGCGCTCGAACAGGAACGAGATCCACCTTGGCCCCCAGCATGTCGGCGAGCTGGTTTTCCAGGCGAACTCGGTCTAGCAACGAATACTCCCGTTCAGTGTCGAAGTCTGCGACGAGATCGATATCCGATGTCAGCGGGACCGCCGTGCCGCGTGCCCAGGAGCCAAACAGCGAGAGGTGCTGAACGCCGGCTGAACGCAATTCCGCTTCATGCTCCCGCAGGGCGGCGATGATGGTGGACATCTGCATCTTCAAATCCGGGCCTGACACCATTGTGATCTATTTCAGCTTCATCGGAGCGCCGCCGGCGGCCTTTGACCGTTGCGCGGCGTCCATGAACGCGAACATCTCCAGCGTCACTTCGTTCGGCACCGGCGGCTTGCCGGTCTGGAAGAAGGGGATCACTTCTTTCAGCAGCGAGAGGTAGCTGAACTTGGGCGCGGGCGGGCTTTGCTTGATCGTCTTTTCGAGGAACACGACAGCACCGTAGTCGCCATAGGGCCGCAGTGCGCGGACCGTGCCCATGCGGCCATCTTTCCAGCGGCACGTGATCTCGTCCGCATTGGCGCCGACGCGGCGCGTCACTTCCTCGCAGCCGGGGCCCAGGATGGTGTACAGCGCTTCGATGGGGTGCACGGCATACCAGGAGAGGTCCAGTTGGTGATGCTCTTCCAGCGGGCCAGGACCCCACGTGATCGCGCCCTGCGGCTTCGTCGCCGCCAGCTCGGTGACGTAGGCGGCACCTTGGCCTGCTTGGCCAACCGGTCGATCTCACGCGCATCGGCCAGCGTCGAGGCCAGCGGCTTGTCGATGAAGACCGGCTTGCCGCACTTCACCAGTTCGCGGAACTGGGGCAGGTGCTTGCGGCCATCCACGCTTTCCAGGAACACGGCGTCCACCTTGCCGCACATTGCGGAGATTTCGGGCAGTACTTCGACGTGCCACTTCTCGGCCAGCTCCTTGGCATAGCCTTCCACGCGCGAGGCGCTGCTTTCGATATCGGGCGAACCGCCCTTGTAGAGGGCGACCACCTTGGCCCCCGGAATGTGTTCTGGATTCGAGGGGTCGTTCAAGATCTTGGTGAAGGCGATGACGTGCGAGGTGTCGGTTCCGACGATTCCCAGGCGCAGGTCGGCGGCCATGGCGGCCATAACAAAAAAACTAGCGAGCATGCGCAAGATTGTACGCTGAAAAGTAGTTGGATCTCTCTACCCCCATCAAGTACCTGAAAGGCGTCGGCCCGGCGCGGGCCGCGCAATTGGAGACGAAAGGCATCTTCACGGTTGAAGATCTGCTGCTCTATCCACCGTTTCGCTATGAAGACCGGCGCAATCTGAAGCCGATTTCACAGCTTGCGCCCGGCGAAATGGCCACCGTGATCGCTGAGGTCCGCACCGCCCGCGCGGCTGGGTTCCGCAAGAAGAACCTGGGCTTGTTTGAGATGGTGGCCAGCGACGATTCGCGTTCGCGGCTGCTGTGCAAGTGGTTCCACGGCGCATACCTGGAAAGCGTGTTCTCGCCCGGTCAGCGGGTGGCGCTCTATGGCAAGGTGGAGTTCGATAGCTACTCGGGTGAACTCTCGATGCTCCATCCGGAGTACGAGATTCTGTCGGGTGACGAGGACGAAGGCGACGCGACCATCCACACGGGCGGCGTCGTGGCCATCTATGAAGCGGCCGGACGTGTCAACACGCGGATGTTCCGCACGCTGTTGCACCGGCTGTTGCCGGAGACTCCCGCTCTCACCGACTTCCTGCCCGCCTCCATCATCGAGCGGCTGGAACTGCCCTCACGCGGCGAAGCCGTGGCGGGCTTGCACATTGCCGGGGGCGACGCCGATGTCCGGCTGTTGAATGCCTTCCGCGCTCCGGCCCAGACACGGCTGATCTTTGAAGAGTTTTTCTGGCTGGAACTCGGGCTGCTGCTGCGGCGGGCAGAGGCGCGGAAGTCCGACGGCATCGCCTTTGAGCTGAATGATCGCGTCCGGGAGCGGATCAAGACCATGCTGCCGTTTAAGCCCACCGGCGCGCAGAAGCGGTCGCTCGGCGAGATTGCGCAGGACATGGCTCAGCCTTACCCCATGCAGCGATTGCTCCAGGGCGATGTGGGTAGCGGGAAAACGTTGGTGGCGGCGCAAGCGGCGGTGATCGCCATCGAGAACGGCTACCAGGTCGCCTTGCTGGCGCCCACCGAAATCCTGGCGGCGCAGCATTTCCTCTACTTCAAGAACCTGTTCACGCCGCTGGGCTATCAGATCGGGCAATTGACCGGATCCATGACGGCGCGCGAAAAAGCGCAGATGAAGAAGCTGATCGCGGGCAACTATCTGCCACTGGTGGTGGGGACGCACGCGCTGCTGGAAGAGGATGTCGATTTCGCCAAACTGGGCCTCGCGATTGTCGATGAGCAGCACCGCTTCGGCGTCCTCCAGCGGCTGAGCCTGCGACGGAAGGGCGCAGCGCCGGACATTCTGGTGATGACCGCCACGCCGATTCCGCGCACCTTGGCGCTGACGCTCTACGGCGATCTGGATACCTCAGTGATCGATGAACTGCCGCCGGG
>JAPKYX010000278.1 GCA_026394075.1 Acidobacteriota bacterium | reverse complement strand
GGCCCCCAGCCGTTCACCGCCTTCCAGCAGGAGGTCCGGCTTCAGCCGCACAAAGCTGCGGCGCACATCCGTGAAGGCCGCGATCACCTTGGCCTGCAACTCCGCCGGCGTTCGCGCCAAATCGAGCGCGCCGTCCGGTTCGCGCTGCTGTTCGATTGCCTCCACCGTCTCCTCCAGCAGGGCAAACTCGCGGCGGTGCATGGCCAGCTTGGCACCGCTCAGCTCCAACACCTTCGGGGCCAGGCCCATGTGGTCGGGGTGCATGTGCGTCAGCAGCAGCAGCTTGATGTCGCCCCAGGCCACGCCTTCGCGCGCGAGCTGTGTCTCCAGCGCCGACAGACACTCCGGTGTCGTCATGCCGCAGTCCACCAACGTCCAGCCGTCATCGCCCGGAACCAGATAGGCGTTCACCTGGCCCAACTCCCAGGGCAGCGGCAGGTCCAGGCGGCGAATGCCGTGGCGGTTTTCCCTCTGGTGGTCGATCTCAGTCACGCTTCCAGCGTACCCCCGCCAGATGGGAGAATCCTGGAATGCTTCTCCGCTTTCGCCACTCGCTGTGGCTCGCCGGTACTCTGGCCGCCTGCGCCGGAACCGTTCTGGCTCAAACGCCCGCGCCGGTGGATCTCATCCTCCACAATGGCCACGTCTTCACCGCCAACGAACAGTTCCGGGTCGCCCAAGCCTTGGCCGTGCGCGATGGCCGCATCGTGGCCGTGGGTGGACCGGAACTGTTGAAGCAGTACACGGCCAAGCAAACCATCGACCTAAAGGGCCAAACCGCCCTGCCGGGCTTTATCGACGCGCACATCCACATCCGCGGCCAGGCGCGGCACTACGTGGACCTGACCGAGGTGAAGTCGATCCAGGAGATTCGCACCCTGGTCACCGCCAAGGCCAAGGAGCTTGGGAAAGGCCAGTGGGTCAGCGGCTACGGCTGGTCAGAAGATGCGGTGGAAGAAAAGCGCAAGCCCAATCGCCGTGATCTCGACCAGGCGGCTCCGGAGAATCCCGTCGTGCTGACGCGCGCCGGCGGCCATTCCAGCGTGGGCAACAGCCTGGCGCTCTCCACCGCCAAGATCACCCGCGCCACGCCGGACCCTGACCGCGGCACCATCGAGCATGACGACCAAGGCGAGCCCACCGGCATTGTCCGCGAACGCAATGATGTGTTCAACAAGTTCCTTCCCCGCGCCGACGCCGCGGAGCTTCGCGCCAGCCTTAAGAAGAACCTGCAAGCCCTGTTCGCCAAAGGCATCACCAGCATTGTCGATGCCGGTGGCTCAATGGACCTGTGGCCCGAATGGCAGAAAGTCTACGCCGAAACTCCCGACCTGCCCCGCGCCGCCATGCAGATCCGCTGGGGCTTGGCTGAGGACATTAAGCGGTTCGGCAAAAAGACCGGTGATGGTGACGACCGGCTCCGCGTCGGCGCCATCAAGATCTTCGTCGATGGCGGCTTCACCGGGCCCGCCGCCTACACCATCGCGCCCTACAAGAACCAGGGCGACTACCGCGGCAAGCTGACCATGAGCGAGGCCGCCCTGCTCAACGCCTTCCGCCAAGCGCACGCGATGGGCTGGCAATTGGGTCTGCACACCATCGGTGACGGAGCGATTGAGCTGGCCGTCAACCTGCTGCACCAGGTGCTCCAGGAAGCGCCCCGCGCCGATCACCGGCATTACCTCAACCACTTCAGCATGACGCCGCCCGAGGCCACCTACGCGCGCATGGCGGCCGACCAGATCTGGATCGCCCAGCAGCCCAACTTCACCTATACGCTCGAAGGCCGCTACGCCGACTATCTGGACGATGCCCGCGCGCAGTTGAACAACCCCGTCGCGACGCCGATCAAGAAGGGGATCTTCGTCGGCTTCTCCAGCGACATTCTGCCCATCGGCCCCATGTACGGCCTCTATGCCGCCGTCACCCGCAAAGGCATGTCCGGCAAGGTATGGGGCGAAGGTGAGCGCATCTCCATGCCCGACGCCATCGCCCGCTACACCCGCTACGCTGCCGCGTTTACGCGGGAAGAGAAAACCAAAGGCACGCTGGAAGTGGGCAAGCTGGCCGACATCGTGGTGCTGCCGGTGAATCCGCTGACGGTGGCTCCCGAAAAGCTGCTGACAACGCCAGTCGCCATGACACTGGTGGGCGGCAAAGTGGTCTACCGGGCCCCAGAGCGGCGTTAGCCGCGTACTCCCGGTCCGCAAGGCGGCCGCTACGGGCGGTGGGCCGGGCCAGAACGGAAAAAGGGCGGCCCGGAGAGCGAAACGCTCTACCAAGCCGCCCTGTTCGGAAGGGAGGTTTTCGGGGGTGGACTACTGAACTCGCCGGCGGCGCAAGGCCAGCGCCAAGCCCGCCAGACCCGCCGCCGCCGCACCGATCGTACCCGGCTCCGGCACAGGTGCCTGGCTGGTGATGAGCGAATCCGCAGCCGTGACGTTCAGCTTGATGTAGCCATTGATGGAAAGGTTCGCCAGATTCACAAAGATCTGATTGCCGGTGAAGCTCAACCGCGACGCGTCGAAGCCGCTGTAGTTGGTGGACGGATCAACCGTCACATCCAGAAACGCGGGCCGCGTCAGATTGGTGACCACGGGTCCGTTGAAGCCATCGAAATTGCTCCAGGTGCATCCCCAGCAGGAGAATGAGAACTCAATCGAGTTGGGACTCACCTGCGCGGTGTACACTCCGCTCTGGTAGGTGTAGATCGATGACGGGGCCACCGCGGTGCCCATGTCCCAGTAAGCATACATGGTGCTCCCAAACAGGATGTTGTGGGTGATGTTGATGTTGTCCCCAGTGAGGGTTCCGGCCTGGGCCGAGCAAAGAAGGAGCGGCATGACAAAGGCCGCGCTCAGGAATTTGTTGATCAGTTTCATTAGGGTCTCTCCGTTTGGTTTGAATCCGGGTCAGGGATGAGTGGCTTTCCGCCCTTGCGCTCTCTGGCGTCTCAGGCGGGCCTGAACTGAAACTACCGGACGCCCTCGGCAGGCGCACTTACCGGCGTTCTATGACCCGGGCTGGCTTGGGCGTCGCTCGATTGGACCGCACAACCTGCTCCCAGGCGGCCCAAGACATCCAGAACGCGCGCTCAGCGCTGGAAACAAAGGCCGATTTGCCGTAACGGCTGCGACCGCCCGCTAGATCTCCCGTTTGGAAAGTCCCTGTTTGGTGGTACTGGTACGGCGACCGATCTTTTTGTGCCCGATCCCGGGTGCGGGATGTCGCACCGGAATGCGGCTAGATCTCGGCGGAACCATCCAGGCTGCGCCATAGATACCAACTGGCCACCGTCGCCCACGGCCGCCACGGCTTGGCGATCTCGATCATCTCTTCCGGTTTCGGCAATGCTTCCAGTTGATAGGCCCGCTTCATCGCCGCCCGGATGCCCAGGTCGGCGGTGGGAAGAATATCGTAGCGCTGCAGCGCGAACATCAAAAACATCTGCGCCGTCCAGACCCCGATGCCCTTCACCTGCGTTAGGTGGCCGACCACCTCGTCATCGCTCAACGCCGCCAATGGCGGAAACCTAAGCTGCCGGGAACGCGTCTTTTCAGCTAGATCGCGGATGTAGGAAGCCTTCTGGCCCGATAGGCCGCAGGCCCGCAGTTCCTCCGGCGTCAGCCGTAGAATTGAGGTGGGCGTCAGCTTACCGCATGTGGCCACCATGCGGCCAATGACGGTGACGGCCGCTTTCCCGCTAATCTGCTGGTAGACAATGGAACGGACCAGGGTGGAAAAATCGGCCGGGCGATATTGGATCGCGTACGGGCCCACTTGGCCGATGATCTGTTTGAGTATCGGATCGGACGACTTCAAATGACGCAAAGCCTGTTGCACAAAATCGAGTATCCACTATCACGCCGCCACCTGCTGGCAGGTGCTTTTCTCTCCGGTGCCGGGCTGCTCCGCGCCCAGCAGGACGCCGTCATTCGGGTGGATGTGGACCGCGTCAACATCCTGTTCAGCGTCCGCGACAAACAGAACGCCTACGTCACCGGATTGACCGCCGAGGATCTGGAGATTCGCGAAGACGGCAAGCTGCAGGAGATCAAAACCTTCACCAAGGAAACCGACCTGCCGCTGACGCTGGGCCTGCTCGTCGATGTCTCCGGCAGCCAGCGCCGCCTGATCGAGGACGAACGCCGCGCCGCCTCACTGTTCTTCCGCCAGGTCATCCGCCAAAAAGACATGGCCTTCCTGATGAGCTTCGGTACGGAAACGGAGCTGCTGCAGGATTCCACTAACTCCGTCCGGCTGCTGGAAAAGTCGTTGAGTGAACTGCGGGAAAGCGGCGGCGGAGCAGGCTACGTCGGCGGCATCGCCGGTAACCCCGGTGCCATCCCGCAATCCAACCCGCGCGGAACCCTGATGTTCGACGCCGTCTATCTGGGAGCCAAGGAAAAGCTGGCCACTGAGGTGGGCCGCAAGGCAATGGTGCTGATCACCGATGGCATGGACCAGGGCAGCCGCGTCTCGATTGACGAAGCCATCCGCACTTCCTTGCGCTCTGATTCGCTCATCTACAGCATCTACTACGTCGATCAGGCCGCCTATGGCTTCGGCGGCACCAGCGATTCCGCATTGAAGAAGATGGCCGACGAGACGGGCGGCCGCCTGTTCCGCGTGGACCGCAAAAACACGCTTGAAATGATCTTCAACCAGATCCAGCAGGAGATGCGGAGCCAGTACGCCATCAGTTACTCCTCCACCAACCCGGCCCGCGATGGCGCCTTCCGCAAGCTGGAAATCCGGTCCAAAAACAAAGACCACAAAGTGCAGGCCCGCAAAGGCTACTTCGCTCCCGGCAGCTAACTTCAACCCGCCGGCGGGTACTCGACGCTCACCAGGAACAGGCCTCTGGCCGGTACCGTGTTGCCGCATTGGGGTGGCCAACGGTCCGGTGGAATGTTGCCCCGGCCCGCCTCGATCAGGGTGCCCACTAAATTGCGCACCATGTGCTTCAAGAAGCCCGTTCCGCGCACGCGGTAGATCAGCCATTCCGGCTGCTCATCCAGCACCGACGAGAAGATGGTCCGCACCATGTTGTACCCGTCCCGGTAGCGCGGGTCGGCCGCGGCGAACACCGTCATGTCGTGGGTTCCCGTGAACACTTCCGCCATCTGCTTCATGGCCGCATGATTGAGCGGGTAGGGGTGGTGGTAGACGTAGTGGCGCTCAAACGGCGGGCAGGATTCGCCCAGGTAGATGCGGTACTCATAGGTCTTGGCCACCGCATCCAGGCGCGCATGGAACTCCGGCGGCATCTCGGCCACCTCCAGAATGCGAATGCTTGAGGGCAACAGCCGGTTCATCGCCTTCCGCAGATTCTCCACCGGGATCGGATTGGTCAGATCGAACGATGCCACCTGGCCCAGCGCATGCACTCCCGCATCCGTGCGGCCCGAGCCGAAAATGCGGACGGGCGCTTCGTCGATACGCGAGAGCACAGCCGACACGGCGGCTTCCACCGTCGGCAGGCCAAGCTGGATCTGCCAGCCATGGAAGCCCGTACCGTCATAGGCCAGCGTCATGCGCAGGCGGCGCGCCGGGCCTCGAATCATCTTTGGCACCGGCCGTCCCACCCGCCGCCGGAGTTAGGAAGAAAACGCATCAGCCTTCACTACTCAATCAGAGCCAGCGTCTGGCCGGCACTCACCGTGGAGCCCGGCTCCGCCTTCAAGTTCTTGACGACGCCATCCTTGGGCGACTTGATTTCGTTCTGCATCTTCATGGCTTCCACCACCAGGATGCCCTGGCCCGCCGCCACGGTGTCGCCGTCGGCCACCAGCAGCCGGATCACCTTGCCGGGCATGGTGGTGGAGATCTTCGCCGGGCCGCGCGACGCCCGCTGACGCTCCTGCGCGGACTCTTCCGTCTCCACGACAAACGACAAACCGCGAGCATCATACTGCTCGCCCTGCGCGCGAATTTCGAAACTCGCCCCGCCGTTCAGCACGGACCAGACGCCTGGCTCCACTTCGATCACATCCGGCTTCGTTGGACTTTTCGGTGCGGAACTCATCGGTAGAGAGACCTCCGGTTCTCCTGCTTCCAGGCACTGCCCCCGCGGCCGTCCGGAGGCGCGATGGCTGGCGCGCGCGGAATCGACTGGGCCGCAGCCGCCAGCTCCGCCGGAATGGCGGGCACCGGCAGCTTGAAGCCATCCAGAAAGGCCGTGTTGATGTCGCCCGCCACAAATCGCGGATCATCGAGAATCGCGCGAAACAGCGGCAGGTTGGCCGTAATGCCGCCCACATGGGCCTCACTCAGCGCGCGCCGCAGCCGCGCCACCGTCACCTCTCGTGTGGCCCCGTAGACGCACAGCTTGGCCAGTAGCGGGTCATACTCCAGCGGCACCGTCCAGCCGGGGTAGACGCCGGAATCCACACGAATCCCGGGGCCGGAGGGCATGTCAAAACGGGTCAGCTTGCCCGGTTGCGGCAGAAACGTCTCGGGGTCTTCCGCATAGACGCGACACTCCATCGCCCAGCCGCGCAGCTGCACGTCGTCCTGCGTGAACGGCAGCGGCAACCCCGCCGCGACATCCAGTTGCAGGTGCACCAGGTCCAGGCCGGTCACCAGCTCCGTCACCGGATGCTCCACTTGCAGGCGCGTGTTCATTTCCAGGAAGTAGAAGTTCCGGTCCGCATCCACCAGAAACTCAGCCGTGCCCGCATTGACGTAGCCCGCCGCCTGCGCCGCCCGCACAGCAGCCTCACCCATCGCCTGACGCATCTCGGGATACTGGGCCACCAGCGGGGAAGGGCACTCCTCAATCACTTTCTGGTGACGCCGTTGGATGGAACATTCACGCTCCCCCAAATGCACGCAATGCCCATGCTGATCCGCAAACAGCTGGATCTCGATGTGGCGCGGCTTCAGCACCAGCTTCTCGATGAACACTTCGCTCGACTTGAAGCTCCGCTCCGCTTCGCTCGACGCATCGCGCAGCGCCGCCATAAACTGATCCGCGGAATGCACCGCGCGCATCCCCTTGCCCCCACCGCCCGCCGCCGCCTTCAGCAGCACCGGAAACCCGATCTGCCGCGCGATCTCCAGCGCCTGTTCGGGGTCTGCGATGGCTTCCTCAGTGCCCGGCAACACGGGTGTCCCTGCGGCGATGGCCAGTCTCCGCGCCGCCGTCTTTGAACCTAGCTTCTCGATCGCGCTGGCCGGAGGACCAATAAACACGATGCCCGCCTCCGCGCAGGCCGCCGAGAAGCCGGCGTTCTCGCTCAAAAATCCATAGCCCGGGTGGATCGCCTCCGCCCCGCACCGCCGCGCGATATCGAGAATCTTGTCGATCCGCAGGTAAGTGTCGGCTGAGGCATTACCCTCCAGCGGATACGCTTCATCCGCCATGCGAACGGCCAGCGACGGCCGGTCCACATCAGAATAGACCGCCACGCTCCGGATGCCGCGCTCCCGCAATGCACGGATCACACGGACGGCGATCTCACCCCTGTTGGCGACCAGCACCTTCGAGAACATGTAGGCACAGTGTAACGCGGGGCCGATCCGTTCCTGTGCGGGCGGCCCGTGCGAAACTACCTGTATGTCCAGTGCTGCGCCTTCGGCTGAACCGCGCAACAAAACCCGGGAGTCGTTGAAACACCATGGCGTCCGCCTGACGCGCCAGCGGCAGATCCTGCTCGATCTGATCGACAACTCCGGTGAGCATCTCGACGCCGAACGTCTGTTTCAACTGGCCAAGCTGAAAGACCCTAAACTCAACCGCGTCACCGTCTACCGCACGCTGAAGATGTTGAAGGAATCCGGTCTCGTCGATGAGTTGGACCTCATGCACCAGGCCGGCGATCAGCACTTTTACGAAACACGGCTGAAGCAGGAACACGCCCACATCATCTGCCTGCGCTGCGGCCGGGTGGAAGAGTTTTTTGGCGAACCGTTGCAGAAGCTGCGGCGGCAAGTAGAAAGCCATTTCGGCTTCCAGATCATGCTGGCCCGCACCGAGATCGGCGGCTATTGCGCCCACTGCCAGGCCCTGCGCGCGCAGGAGATGCGGGAAGTAGCGGAGCAGCCCGCCCTGCCGCCAGTCCGCCGGAAGCCGCTGTGAGCTCAACCGTGAACCCGCCTGTAGATCCGACTGTGAACCTGACTGTGAGGCCATTTCCGTGTTTCTAGCCATTGATGGTCCCGACGGAGAGCGGCAGGCCGCGCTGGCGGAGTTTCCATTCTTTGTCGGCCGCCAGCCCGAGAATCATCTCGTGCTGGCCGATTCGCGCGTCTCCCGCACCCACGCCCGCATCGTCCAGGACTCGGCCGGCCTGTGGATTGAGGATGCCGGCAGCCGGCTGGGCATCATCGTGAACGGCGACACGGTCAAGCGCCAGGAACTGCGCGCGGGCGACGTCGTGGAAGTGGGCCCTTACCGCTTGACCTTGCGTACGCCCACACCCGATGCCTTCGCCCGCTTGCGTGAAGTGCTGGAACTGGTGCGGTCGATGGAAGGCACCTTCTCGCCCCAGCGGATCCTCGATGCCATCGTCGATGCGGCGCTCCGGATCACCAGTTCCGAACGCGGCTTCCTGTTCCTGCGGCGTGCGGGCGCGGTCACCATGGCCGCCGCCCGCAGCGAAGGCGGGGAGTGTTTAAGCGAGCAGTGCATCCGCGTCCCGCGCCGCTTGATCGATGAAGCAATCTCCAAGCGCGACGCCTACGTGTTGAACTTTGACACCGAACGCGAGTTCGACCCCGGCCAGACCGTCGTCCTGCTGGACCTGCGCAGCAGTGTATTTGTGCCGCTTCCTCGCGCCGGTGGCGTTCTCTATCTCGATTCCCGGATCACCTCATCCGATCTCGCCTCCGGCAAGCGCGAACTGCTGGAGACCTTGGCGCTTGAAGCCACCACGGTGATCGAGTCCGCCCGCGGCATCGAGGAACGCCAGCACCGCCGCAAGCTGGAAGACGAGCTCTCGCTGGCCCGCACCATTCAGCAAAGCTTGCTGCCTCGGACATTTCCCGACTGCGGCTGGATGCGTTCCTGGGGCGTCAACATCCCCTCACGCCAGATTGGCGGCGACTCGTTTGACGTCCACCAGTTGAGCGAGGACGAGTGGCTGATCTCGATCGCCGATGTCTCCGGCAAAGGTGCCGGTGCCGCTCTGCTGGCGTCGCTGATTCAGGGCGCGCTCTTCATGTCCGGTAG
>JAPKYX010000205.1 GCA_026394075.1 Acidobacteriota bacterium | reverse complement strand
GCAGGAGATTGGCGAGCGCTTTGGCTTGCTGGGGGCTTAGGTAGATGCCCTGGAAGATGTTTAGCGTGACCGCGTCCGGGGACGTCTGTGAGGCGGTGCCGAACATCAGGAAGATGTCCCATAGGCTGGCGCGGATTTGGACGCTGTTGGAATATCCTTCCCGGTAGTCCGGCGTGTTGACCATCGACACCTTCGGTTGAACGTGGGTGGGATTCATCATGAGGACCTCTGGGGGGAATTGGACAGCTGGATTGTTCGGAAGTGATGGCGGGGACGACGGGGCTCGAACCCGCGACCTCCGACGTGACAGGCCGGCGCTCTAACCAACTGAGCTACGTCCCCGCGAATCGTCGAACCCCTTCAGAATACCACGGCCTCGCGGCGGATGTAGAATCGGTGACGAATGAAACTCTTCAAAACTCTGTTCACGGTACTGCCGCTGGTGGGGCTGGCGGCTGAAGGCCAGTTCGTCCGCAAGGACCCGGCGTTTGATCAACTGGTCCCCAAGGACGCCAAGATTGAGAAGCTGGCGGGCGGGTTGATCTTCACCGAAGGCCCGATCTGGATGCCCGATGGGACGCTGCTGTTTTCTGATGTGCCCGGCAACACGATCTACCGCTGGAAAGAGGGCGGCAAGCCGGAAGTGTTTCTGAAGCCGTCGGGCTATGACGGCAAGGACGCGCCGGCGGGGGCCTATATCGGCTCCAATGGGTTGACGCTGGACAAGCAGGGGCGGCTGATCATCTGCCAGCATGGCAACGGGCAGGTGGTGCGGCGCGAGAAGGACGGAAAGCTGACGGTGCTGGCCAGCAAGTACGAAGGCAAGCGGCTGAATTCGCCGAATGATGCGGTGTACAAGTCCGATGGCGCGCTCTACTTTACCGATCCGCCGTACGGGTTCACCAAGCAGGATGAGGACCCGAAGAAGGAGCAGCGGTACAACGGCGTCTACCGCCTGAAAGATGGCAAGCTGACGCAGCTGGTGAAGGAGATGACGCGGCCCAACGGGCTGGCTTTCTCGCCCGATGAGAAGTTTCTCTACATCGCCAACTCGGATGACAAGGTCAAGGCGTGGGTGCGGTACGACGTCAAGCCGGATGGCACGTTGAGTGCGGCGGGCAAGCTGTTCTATGACGTCACCAAGGAGACGGCGGACGGAGCACCGGACGGGATGAAGGTGGACAAGCGCGGCAACATCTACGCGACGGGACCGGGCGGCATCTGGGTCTTTTCGCCGGAGGGCAAGCACCTGGGCACGATTGCTCCGCCGGAGGTTCCGGCGAATTGCCATTGGGGCGGGGCGGATGGCCAGACGCTCTACATGACGGCGCGGACCGGAGTTTATCGGGTGCGGCTTTCGGTGGCGGGTATCCGGCCGTAACGCTGCCTTATGACGACCCGTCGAGAAGCAATGGGGGCGTTGGCGGCGCAAGCCGTCCGTAGACCTCCACGTCCCAATCTGCTGTTTCTGATTGCGGACGACCACGCCGGCTACGTGCTGGGCGCCAATGGCAACCCGTTGGCGGAGACACCGAATCTGGACCGGCTGGCGAGTGAAGGCACGCGGTTCGCGCAGCACTTCTGCAATTCGCCGGTCTGCACTCCTTCGCGGCAAAGCCTGCTGACCGGTAAGCTGCCGCATGCGGCGGGCGTGACGCGGTTACCAACGCCGCTGAATCCGGCCGCGCCGACGCTGGCCAAGCAGTTGAAGAAGGCTGGGTATGCGACGGCGGTGTTTGGCAAGATGCATTTCAACCAGCCGGGCAAGCCGGGTCTGCATGGGTTCGACGTGTGCATGACGGAGCGCGAGATCCAGCAGGGCTGGCTGCGGGATGTGAAGCCACGGGCGGTGCCGGCGGACGCTCGGGTGAAGCCGGAGTGGCGTCCGTTCAAGGATCCGGCCCGTATTTGGCTGAACTCCGACAAGTTGCCTTATGGGCGCGTGGCCGGGGAGATGCGGTCGGACTATTGTGTCGCGCAGGCCTTGAAGTGGCTGGACGCCCAACCTACCACGCAACCCTGGGCGCTGTGGGTGAGCCTGCAGGAGCCGCATTCGCCGTTTGATTTTCCGCTGGAAGATCGCGCCCACTTCGACCCGGCCCGCTTTACGCCGCCGCGCGTGGGGCCGGAGGATGCCTGGCAGATCCCAAAAATCTTCCGTGAGCTTTCGGACGATGACAAGCGCGGGATTATCGCCTCTTATTACACCTCCGCCCGTTTTCTCGACCGCAACATGGGCCGCGTGCTGGACCATGTGCGAAACAAGAAGCTGGAGGAGAACACGCTGACGGTCTACACTGCGGATCATGGCTACAGCCTGGGCCATCACGGCCGGTTCGAGAAGCACTGCGGCTATACGTCGGCCATGCACGTCCCGTTGCTATTGCGCTGGCCGGGTAAGGTGAAGCAGCAGGCGGTGACGCAGCTGACGGAGCATCTGGACCTGACGCCGACGGTGACGGAGCTGCTCGGGATTGACCCCGTGCCGGGGGCGCAGGGGCAGAGCCTGCTTTCGGGTGAGCCGCGCGAGGCGCTGTTCTGCGAGTATCTTGAAAACGAGGAAGCGTTTGTTCGGACGGAGCGCTGGAAGTACATTTTCTGCTCCGGCCGCCGGGCGCGGGGTGATGGCTACGACGTTGACCAGCCGACGCCGGGGCGGTATCAACGGCTCTACGATTTGAAGAACGATCCGGGGGAGTTCACTGATCTGGCGCAGAAGTTTCCGCTGGTGGTGAACGAGATGCAGTCGCATTTGCTGGAGCGTTTTCGGGCCACGCATCCGGAGGCCGAGAAAGAACCTGGACTGGGCGGCAAGGAGGCTGCGCTTGAATTTTATGTACGTCCCCGCGATCTTTAGCTGCTGTCTGTTGAGTCTGGGCTCTGTGGCCCTGGCCCAAAGCCCTCCGCCACCGGCTGTGGCGGCGAAACCGAGCGCAGCGGCCATTGAAGGCTCCTGGGAGGGTTCGCTGAAGATCCCGGTGGGCGACTTGCGACTGCGCTTGAATGTCAGCCGCGGCGAAGGCGGGTTGAAGGCGACGCTGGACAGCATTGATCAAGGGGCGCGCGGCATTCCGGTTTCGGAAGTTAGTTTTGCGGAGGGGCGGCTGGTGTGGCGGATCGCCAATATCGGGGCCTCCTATGAGGGGCAGCTGAACGAGGCCGGGGATCTGGGGCGGCGGGGATCAAACTGGCGGGGACGCTGACCATTCCGGCTGGACCGGGGCCGCATCCGGGCTTGGTGCTGATCTCGGGTTCCGGCGCGCAGGATCGGGACGAAACGCTGTTTGACCACAAGCCGTTTGCCGTCATCGCGGATCATCTGGCTCGCCAGGGCGTGGCCGTGCTGCGGTATGACGACCGGGGGACGGCGAAATCGGGGGGGACCTTCAAGGGTGCGACGACGCTTGATTTTGCGCTCGACGCGGAAGGGGCTTTTGAGTATCTCCGAACGCGCAAGGAGTTGGCTCCGGCGAAGCTGGGCCTGGGCGGGCACAGTGAGGGCGGGACCATTGCGCCGCTGGTGGCGGCGCGACGCTCTGATGTGGCGTTTCTGGTGCTGATGGCGGGCACGGGCGTTCCGGGTGATCAGATTCTCTACGCCCAAGGCGCGGCGATTCTGCGGGCCAGCCGGGCACCCGAAGATGCCGTTGCCACGCAGCGCAAGATGCAGGAGGCGATGTTCCGGCTGGCCGCCACCGAGATGGCCGCGGATGAAGTGGTGCACCAGATCCAGGAGACGCTGGGGACGCAAACGGGCATCAGCGAGATGGCCCACCAGGTGACCGAACCCTGGTTCCGCGCCTTCCTCCGCCTGGACCCGGCTGTGGCGCTGGAGAAGGTGAAATGTCCGGTGCTGGTGTTGAATGGCGAGCTGGACTTGCAGGTGTTGCCCGATCAGAACGTGCCGGCGATCGAGGCGGCGCTGAAGAAGGGCGGCAACAAACTGGTGGAGGTGAAGCGTCTGCCCAAGCTGAATCACCTGTTCCAGACCGCCACCACCGGCGGTCCGGCGGAGTACTCGCAGATCGAGGAGAGCTTTGCGCCGGTGGCGCTGGAGGCGATCAGCAGCTTTCTGCTGCGGACGCTGGGGTTGAAGTAGACCTAGGTGGCGGGCTCGTAGTAGTCGACGATTACTTGTGGGATTTCGCGGAAGTGCCGGTCCGTGGTGACCAGGCGCAGGCCGTGCTGCATGGCGCTGGCGGCGATCCAGATGTCGTTGGTGGGGATGGGGCGGCCTCGCCGAGTCAGATAGTTCTTGATCTCGCCATAGCAGTCGGCCGTGCCCCGATCGAGTTGCAGTAGCTTGGATCGCGATCCTTGCAGGAAGAGATCCAATTCGGCCTCATTGATGCGTTGCCGGTTCCCCCCGCGAAACCCATCGACCAGTTCGCCGACCACGATGACGGATAAGCAGATCAAGGGCGCAGAGCCGAGCAACGTGGCGATCCCCGGGTGGCGCCGGGCGATGGCGGAATAGGCCGAGGTGTCGAGTAGCAAACCGGTCACTGCGGCAACGGCTCCCAATCACTGGGATCGATCACTCGGGATTCCGCTAGGTAACGATCAAACTCGTCGGCCTCTTCCTTGCTCCACGATCCGATGAACCAATCGAGGTCGTGATAGGGCGGACCGGCCGGTTTGTCCAGGCCTGCCCCTGCCTCCAGCAGCTTGATCACGGTCTTGTTCAGGCTGGCACCGTCAGTGAGTGCCTTTTGTTCGATCACCTCCGCGAGCGCGGGCGGCAGATTGCGCAGAGTGATGGGCTTCATGCCACGAGTGTAGCATCAAGTGCATCACTCTGATGCGTGAAGTGATGCAGTACTACTTCTTGCGTGCCCGGACCGCTTGGCCGATGGTGGCGTCCCAGGTGCCGTCGCCCTGGGCGCCGTAGCGGCCACCGATTTTGTCCCAGTCGGTCCGGGTGAGGCCGTTCTGGTCGTACTGCACTTTGCCGTCGCGGAGAGTGATCTCGCTGGAGAGCAGTTGCGTGCCTTTCAGGCGGCCGCCGTTGATGTCGACAAAGCCGTAGTCGCCTTTGGTCAGGCGGATGACGGCGACATCGGCAGGAGCGCCGACGCTCAGGTTGCCCAGCTCTTCGCGGTGGATCTGGCGGGCGGGGTTCCAGGTGGATTTGAGGATCACTTCATCGAGGGGCATGCCCATCGCCAGAAACTTTGACATCACGTTCAGCATGCCCTTCATGCCGGCGTTCATCGAGGATGCGTGCAGGTCGGTCGAGATCGAATCCGGCGGGAAGCCCTGCTTCATGGCGTGCGCGGCCTGCCACCAGACAAAGCTGCCCGCGCCGTGTCCGGCGTCAAACAGCACGCCGCGCTTGCGGGCCTGCCACATGAAATCGCGCACCTTGTTGTCTTTGTCGAGCATGGGCACGGCGTTCAAGTACATGTGGGTGTACATGTCGCCGGGGCGGAGCTTGTCGAGCACCAGCGTCTCGAACGGACGCTCAATGCGGAAGGACCCGAAATCGACCATCAGCGGCAGGTTGGCGGCGCGTCCGGCGGCGAGGCCGGCATCGACGGCTACCCATTCCGGTCCGGTATAGTGCGCCGTCTTGAAGCCCACGATGATCTGCGGGTACTTCTTGGCCATGGCGGCGGCCTGCTGCGGGTCCATCTCCTTGGTGTCCTGCTCGACGGCGCCGCACATGCCGCTGCCGACCACATTGAGAAGTGCCAGCACGCGGGTGCGGGACTTGTCGATGATGCGGGTCTTGAACTCCTCAAAGCTCTTCCAGCCGGAGGTGCCGGCGTCGACCGCGGTGGTGACTCCGTTGCGGAAGGTGTGGTCATCGGGGAAGACGGAGAGTGCTCCGCAGTAGCTGGAGGGCTTGGCCGCGCTGGCATAGACGTGGACGTGCAGGTCCACTAGGCCGGGCGTCACGTAGAGTCCCGCCACATCGACTACCTTCGCCGCCTTCGAAGCCGCAATTTCAGCGGACACCTCCGCAATCTTGCCGTCCTTGATGGCGACGTCGCGCTTGCCGCTGATCTTGTTCTTGGCGTCGATGACATGGCCGTTTTTCAGCAGCAGGTCATAAGTCTGGGCGGAGAGCGTAGGGCCCAACAGGCAGAGAGGCAAGAGGGCGGCGAGAGTGCGGGATGCGCAGGGCATGGGGTCATTCTACGCGAGCGGGGGTGGGTGTGGGGTTGAGGCGGGCCGAGGGTTTCCCGCAAAGGCGCAAAGAGGCCAAATATTCTCTCCGGCTTTGCATTGGGGGCAAGGCCGACCGTCGAGGTTCACGGTAAGCTCTAAATCATCGACCTATGTTGCGGACGATCCACCGAATTCTCGTTCTCACGTTACTGGCGGGAGCGAGCGAAGCCGCTACGCTGGAGCAGATCCAGGCTGCACTGGGCCGCTTGAGGGAGATCGGGCGGAACTACAACACTGATGGTCAACCCGAACACGACACACTGCGGAAGCTCCTGCTGGAATGGAGCGAGGCCGCTTTTCTCCATGACTCACAAGCCAGTTATTGGGAGATCGAAAAGCAGTTGAATGCGGCTCTGAATAGTAGAGGGCTGGTTGAGCAGTTGGCCGACGGCGCCGCCTACGGTCGCGAAGGATTCGGTACGCTCGGCCCGATCAAACTCTATTCCCTCGATTACATTGTGGGGCGCAGCGAGTATCTGTTGTTGCGAACGGCGATGGGCACCTATTGCGGATACGACTATTCCCATTATCTTTACAGGCGCAATAAGGGTCGTTGGCAGCGGGTGCTTAGCTTGGAGCGCGATGATCGCTATGACTGGAGCGGTGACACCGTCCAGTTGGTGCCGAAGAATGCCTCAGGCGATGCGCTGTTCCTCTTAGCGGGCTTCACCCAGAACTGTACTTCCCGCTTCGGAGGCTTCCGCGGCCGGCTTTATGACATCAATGGTTTCGCAGGCGGAGTGGCCGTATCCATCGGGGCAAACGTGGATACGACGGTTCCACTGATTTCGGCGCTCACTTTTGATGAGCTGCTGCTTGAATACCAGCAGGTCGGCACGGAGGCTGGCAACTACCGTGTGGTCAATCGCCTCCGGTTGATTGATGGCCGGTGGCAGCGGGTGGGGCCACTCACCTACACGCCCCGCGAGTTCGCCGAACTCTGGCTCCACAGCCCTTGGAGTCAGGCCCAACAATGGTCCCCGGCAAGCTTGCGGGAACGCCACGGCTGGCTGCTCGATCGGTCCCGCGAGTTCCCGGAAACGAAGCGCTGCGGTGCCGGCTGGGTGGTGAGTTACACGACCCATGGAGAAGACGGAAAGCCAGACCCAAGCCCGACGCATGTGCGGGTAGAGGAAAGAGGGCCGTTGAACTTTCGCATCACCGAAGTTTCCAACCGTGCGCCGGTGGGCTGCGTTGAGGTGCGGTAGGGGTGAAACGGTCGCGCCCAATTCAACTACCTGTCACTTCAACGCGGCCAACTCCAGATGTGTCGGACAATGAAGACAGGGTGACCCTCGACACGTTGCGGGCGGAACGGCGGGCGGAGATTCTTCGCTTGGCCGAGCGGCACGGTGCCTCAGATCTGCGGGTGTTCGGGTCGGTCGCGCGAAATCAGGCTACCGAGGACAGCGACCTCGACTTGTTGGTTACGTGGCAGCCAGGACGGAGCTTGCTGGATCATGCGGGGTTGGTGGCGGATTTAGAAGAGCTGCTGGGCGTCAAGGTTCATCTGGGCACGGAGAAGGCGATTCACTGGTACGTCCGGGATCGAATCCTCAGCGAGTCGACACCGCTTTGAAGGACGATCGGCTTTATCTGCAACACATGCTGGAGCGATGCGCTACCTCGCATCCCTGAGCTTCAGGCGGCGTTGGAGAAGCATCTCGGTTGTGACGGCGAGCCGTCGTCCGATCAATAGCGGACTCACCCAGAAGACCGCTCCCTCACGGTCGCGGCTCTGTAGCGCACCGATAATGCGCCAATGCTACTGAGCCGCGGGCGTCAGCGAGCGGTGGTTGGGACTGTTACGACTGGCGGCTGGGTGGAGCTATTCGCGGTTCATCCGCTGCACCACCACGGCCTTGGCCTTGTCGAGCAGGGCTTTGGCTTTGGGTAGGGCTTCGATGCCTTTGCCGACGATGGGGTCGTATTGGACCTTTACCTTGCGGGCTTCATCAACGGAGAAGGCCGTGGTGTAGAACTCCTGGTGGAGCTGTTCCTTCACCCAAGCGGCGTTCTCGGTAAACTCGGCTTCGGTGAACTCAGCTTTGTTGTCCAGCAGGAACTGGTGGTACTCGTTCACCAGGTTGTTGTCCGGCACCCAGCCGGTGGGCAGCTTGGCATCTTTGCCGCCAAAATGCTTCGCCGTGAAGTTGAAGAAGGTGAACTTGCGCAGCGTTTCGATCTGGAACTTGTTGTACTTTTCGGGGGTGAACTTTTCATCGGGCGAGATGCCGCCGCCGCCGTAGACGGTGCGGCCGCTGTCGGTCATCTTCACGTCGTTGGGGTTCTGCGTCGCCGTGTCTTTGCGGTAGTAGTAGTCAAAGAACGAGGTGTGGCTGTAGTCGCGCTGGATCAAGCGGCCGGAGGGCGTGTAGTACTTGGCCGTGGTGAGCGCGAGGCCCGTGTTCTCAGAAAGCGGATAGACGGTCTGCACCAGGCCCTTGCCGAAGGTGTTGTCGCCCAGCACCCAGCCGCGGTCATGATCCTGGAGCGCGCCGGAGACGATCTCGGCGGCGGAGGCGGAGTAGCGGTCCACCAGCACGACGATCGGGTATTCGTTGCCTTGCGAACCACGGCGCGCGACGTAGGGCTTTTCAGCGGAGGCGCGGCCACGGTGTGAAACAATCGTCTGGCCGCGGCGCAGGAAGCGATCAGAAACCGCCACGCCTTCGTTCAACAAGCCGCCCGGGTTGGCGCGCAGGTCGAGGATCAGGCCCTTGACGTTGGCTTCGCCCAGGCGCTTCATGTTGTCTTCCACTTCCTGGGAGGTGTTCTCGTTGAAGCTCTCGATGTCGAGATACATGATGCCGGGCTTCAACCAGAAGGCGTCCTGGACGCTCTTGCGCGGGATCTCGTCGCGGACCAGGTTGAAGATCAGCGGGTCACTGCCAGCGCCTTCGCGGTTCACTTTCACCTGAACGGGCGTGCCGCGCGGTCCGCGCAACAGGTCCGCAACTTCGGTGGTGGTCAGCCCGAAAGTCTTTTTGTCATTTACCTCATAGAT
Organism: Acidobacteriota bacterium; assembly: GCA_026394075.1. Lineage (GTDB taxonomy): Bacteria > Acidobacteriota > Terriglobia > Bryobacterales > Bryobacteraceae > JAPKYZ01. Next base: position 10,202 of record JAPKYX010000205.1, on the reverse strand, counting down.
CACATCGCCAGGCCGGAGACCGGCGCGGTAAGACGGCGTCCCGGGGAACGGATACATCACCACGGTGTTGGAGCCGCGCTGGGTGACCTGCATGCCGACGCCGTAGTAGCGTCCGCGCTGGTCTTCCCGCATTTGGGCGTAGAGCTTGGGGTCAAAGAAGTTGGAGTGCGGATCGAGCGTCCGCAGCATGCCGGGGATGGCGCCCGAATAGATCGCCTTGTCCGGGGTGACGGGGTCGGCGAAGTTTTCCTCTACCGCGTTGTAGACCTTGGAAAAGGACTTCAGCGATGCCTTGAGATCTTCTTCCGTCGTCGCGGCGTTGACTTCCTCGACGCCAGGCGCCAGGAGGCCGCCCAGCAATGAGCACGCCAAAACGGCGACCGGAACAAAGATGTAAGACCGCACACTACCCCGCTGACTGCTAGAGCGCATAGGACTCCCTTCAACCAGCCTTCAGTATAGCCCCGCGCCAACCAGGCGTCCGGCGGCTACCGAATGAGCAGGCTACGCCCGATCAGCAGGCCCCTCCTGCTGGTCGGGGCTCGGTTGCGGCCGTTGGTCGACGCTTTCCGCAGCCCGCTAGATTGCGCGGGCGATGCGGCGGGCGGTGGATTGGGCGGAGCCGACGGGCTTCTTGGGGGTGGTGGCTGTCAGGCGTTTGGCCTGATCGCTGACGCAGACTAGGAACATCGGCTGCTTGGCGTTCTTCAGGATGTCGATGATGCGGGCGTGGCTGTCTTCGAGGTAAATGGCTTTGCCGTCAGTGACCAGATGAAGGTCCGTGTCGCTTGAAAACAGCTCCACCAGCCGCTTGCCCATTTCCCGCTGCAGGAACCGGAGCACGCGGCGGATCTTTTGCAAAGAAAAGCCCTTACGCCGCAATTCGGCGATGACGGTGATCTCCACCACTTCCTCGGCCTGGTAGATGCGCCGGTGGCCTTCGTGCTTGGGCGAAACTACCTTCTTTTCATCCCACCACTGCAATTGCCGCAGGCTGACGCCACTGATCTGGTGCACGTCGGTGGACGTGTAGGCACGATGCGGATCCAGGGGTACTTCAGTGCGCGGTTTCTTGCTGGGCTTCAACATAGATCACCAAAACTGTTTTATCGGGCGGCCTAACAAATATCTAACAGATTGTTTCGGGAGTCAACGCTTTATTAGACGGGCCGGGTGCGGTCTTCACCCGGCGGTCCACCAAAGCGGTGATGGGCTGGATCGAGGCTACTGCACCAGAGGGCAGACCGCTCCTGCTGGTCGCGGCTCGGCACGGCTGCGGCCTTTGGTTGGAGCGATTGTGCTGTTTTTGTGCTGTTCGGTCGAGACTTTGTACTGGACTATTTAGTTAGTTTTTCTAGAGCCTGCCGGACGGGAGCGGGAAACATTCCGATGTCGCGCAGCGGGGCGTCGTCCCAGCTCCAACTGGCGGCCGGCTTGCCGGTTTTGTCCAGCAGCATCAGGCGCGGCATGGCTTTGGGCCCGTCACTGACGCCGAGAAACTTCAAGGCTTCCGCTCGGGAGACGATCCCGACCGGGAACGAGGGTTGGACCACCTGCATGAACATCCCCATCCGGGCCGCCGCATCTTCGGTGTAGCCCACCGCCATGATGCGCACGCGTCCGCCGAAATCGGTCTGCATCCGGCTCAAAACTTGAGCCGCCGTTTGGCAGTGGCTTCAACCAGGGTTCATGACGTAGACGGCCACCGGCTTGCCGAGGTGCTTGGCCACCGATTCCGCCTTGCCGTCAGTGGTCACAAACTTTAGGTCCGCCGCAGCCAGCAAAGAGGCGCAGGCGGCGGTGAGGAAAAATGTCCGCCGGAACATACCTCTACGATACCGTCTCTGACGGGGACGTTTGGCGACGGGTCTCGCCAGACCGCCCGGAGGAGTGGGATAATCCTACTGATGAAATACTTCCTGTTGGCGACGATGACGGCCTGCGTGGCGGTGGCGGAGACGAAGCTGGGTGCTCCGTTGAAGCTGAAGGAGCCGATGACGGTGGACGCCGTGCTGGCGGCCAAGGACACGATGGCGGGTCAGCCGGTGCAGGTGAAGGGCAAGGCCACGGAAGTCTGCCAGATGATGGGCTGCTGGGTGAATCTGGTGTCGGAGTCCGGCAAGATGATCCAGTTCAACGCCCATGAGGCGGGCCTGGTGTTCCCCAAGGATTCGATCGGCAAACAGGTGGTGGCCGAAGGAACTTTGGTGAAGTCCGTGATGTCTAAGGAAGAAGCCATTGCCGCGGCCAAGCATGAGGCCGAGGAACAGGGCCGGAAGTTCAATCCGAAGAAGATCAAGAGCGGCCGCACGGTTTATTCGATCCAGGGCGCCGGAGCCGTGCTGCTAGACTAAGCCGTCCTGCTAGACTAAGGAGCTTCGTCTGACACGCGACAGCGCTTTGGCGCCGGCCGTAAGGTCTGCGCGCGCCGCGGGGCGAATTGGTAAACTAAAGGGGTTCCATGAATTTTAAGCCACTGCATGACCGCATTCTCGTAACCCGTCTGGACGAGCAGACCGCCACCATCGGCAGCATCATCATTCCGGATTCAGCCAAGGAAAAGCCGCAGCAGGCCACCGTGGCCGCCATCGGCAATGGCCGTTTGCTGGAATCTGGTGAGCGCGTTGCTCTCGACGTCGCGGTAGGCGACCTGATTCTGTTCGGCAAGTACTCCGGTGCCGAGATCAAGCTGGAAGGCAAGGAATACTTGATCCTTCGCGAAGACGAAATTCTCGCCGTCATCGGCTAGTTGAAATTGGTTGAGGTTCTTTCTGTGATGCATCGTTTTCTCATTACCGTCGCCGCCTTGCTGGTGGCCTCTCTCCCCGCCGCCGCGCAGGTCAAAGTGGGTATCGTGGACCTGAACAAGGCCATTCTGGGTACCGCCGAGATCAAGAAGGCGCAGAGCGACCTGGAAGCCAAGTTCAAGCCGCGCCAGGAGGCGATGGCCAAGATCGACCGGGAACTGCAGCAGATTCAATCTCAGCTTCAGACGATGGCGGGCAAGTTGACGGCCCAGGCCGAAGGCGACCTGCAGCAACAGGGTGCGCGCAAGCAGCGCGACCTGCAGCGCATGAACGAGGATTTGCAGGCCGATGTGGAGCGGGAGCGCAACGAACTGCTACAAAAGGCTGGCCGCCAGATGCTGGACGTCGTGAAGAAGATGGCCGATGCCAAGGGTCTGGACATGGTCGTCGACAAGGCGAACACGCTGTTCATCAAGGACGCCCTGGAAGTGACGGCCGACGTGATCACGGCTTACGACAAAGCGTATCCGGTGAAGTAGGCGTTTTCGAGCGCCGGAAAAGATCGGGAGTTTCGGGCCATGTCCACTTATCTTGAGGGCTACGGCGCGGGCGAAGAGAAGAAGTCGAAGATTATCCGAACGGCGATCGTTACAACGGTCGCCGTTTTGATTTTGGGGACTGTCGGTTACTTCGGGCTGCGCAACTACGGCGCGCGCGCCACGTTTGATCAGTTCATTGAGCTGTTGCAGAAAAAGGACTACACCACCGCCTACGCATTGTGGGGCTGCACGCCGCAAACGCCGTGCCGGGACTACAACATGGAGCGCTTTTTGCGGGACTGGGGGCCGGACTCTCCAGCCAAGGATGCCGCCAGCGCTCGCATCACCCAGAAGGCCAGTTGCGGCAGCATTTTCGATGTCACCGGCGTGCTGCGGATCTACCAGTTCAGCCCGGACTACACGGTGTCGCTGTGGGTGGATAAGCAAGACGGCCGCTTGGGATTTGCGCCCATCATCGGCAAGATGCAGTGCACGCTGCTGCCCTAGCCGCCGCCAGCAGAGAAGATTGACCGGCACGCTGAACCCCAGGAGAGCCTTGACATGTTTCCCCTTGACTTAACCGGCCGTACCGCTTTGGTGACCGGCTCCGCCCGTGGCATCGGACAGGCGATCGCACAGCAGTTGGCCGAAGCGGGCGCGGCCGTGATGCTGACCGACATCGATGCCGCGGCGTTGGAGGAGGCCCACTCCACGATGCCGGGGCGCCGGGCGATGATGGCGGGTGACATTACGGCGGCGGAGTTTCCGCAGAAGCTGGTGGACGCGACGCTGGCCGACTTCGGGTCGCTGGACATTGTGGTGAACAATGCTGGCTACACCTGGGATAACGTGATCCAGAAGATGAGCGACGCCCAGTTTCAGGCGATGCTGGACATCCATCTGGTGGCGCCGTTCCGCGTGCTGCGCGCGGCCTCGGGCTACTTGCGGGAGGCGGCCAAGGCCGAGATCGCGGAGGGCCGCCGGGTGATGCGCAAGGTGGTGAACATCACCTCCATTTCCGGCACCTGCGGCAATGCCGGGCAGATCGGGTATGCGGCGGGCAAAGCGGGCATCAACGGCATGACGCTAACGCTGGCCAAGGAATGGGGCCGCTACAACGTCTGTGTCAATTCGGTGGGCTACGGCTTCATCGAAACGCGGCTGACTCAGCCCCTGGGTGCCGCTGGAGCGTCCATTGAGATGAAAGGCCACCAGATCCCGGTGGGTGTCCAGCCCAAGGCGATCGAGGCGATGAAGTCGATCACGCCGCTGGGGCGGTTGGGATCGGTGGAAGAAGCTGCGGGACCGGTGCTGTTCTTCTGCTCGCCGCTATCGGACTATGTCACCGGCGAAGTGCTGATCGTCTCCGGCGGGGGCCATTTTTAGAGGCGCACTACCTGGGGCGTTACCGTTTACTGTGCCGGAGTGCCCGCCAGGCCCAGTTCCTCGGCGCGGGCCTGCATGGCCTGGATGCAGAAGCCGATGTGGGCTTCCATGTCGACACCCATATCGGCCGCGCCGTTGCGGATGTCGTCACGGTTGACGGTGCGGGCGAAGCCTTTGTCCTTCATCTTCTTGATGACGCTCTTCACATCCACTTCCGCAATGGAGCGTGACGGCTTGACGTAGGAGATGGCGGTGAGAAAGCCAGCCAGTTCGTCGCAAGCAAACAGGGTCTTTTCCAGCATCGACACGCGCGGGATACCAGTAAAGTCGGCATGCGAGAGGATGGCCCGGCGGATCTCTTCGCTGACGCCGCGTTCGGCCAGAATCGGTTGGCCTTTGGTGGGATGGTCGGGCAGCGTCGGGTGGATCTCCCAATCAAAATCGTGCAGCAGCGCGGTGACCGCCCACTTTTCTTCATCCTCGCCAAAGTGGCGCGCATAGGCCGCCACGCAGGTTTCGACGGCTAGGCCGTGCTTGCGCAGGCTTTCCGATTTGGTGAATTCGCACAACAGCTCCCAGGCTTCCGGTCGGGTCATGAAAGGGACAATCTCTCCTCAGATTTCGGTTCAGTTCCAAAATGGGCGAACCTCGTACTATACTGAAAGAGTCTCACCTTTCAAGTGGGCCTGTGGCGCAGTTGGGAGCGCGCTTCCATGGCATGGAAGAGGTCAAGGGTTCGAATCCCTTCAGGTCCACCAATCTTTCCAAACATTTGCGGAATTAAGGTCGCTTCGGTTTTCCGGGTAACTTCCGGGCCGCATCTTCCAGGGACCGCAACTGTTCCCGCTCCCCCTCGGCTTCCAGCAGAGCACGGCGTCGCGCGGCAAACTCCTCATACTCGGCTTCGGCATGGGCGTCGGCCGCGGATTTGCTCCTACTCCCTTTGTCGCCAAGAACCGCCCGCTCATTGAAGCGAAGGAAGTCGTTGAGCTTGGTCTCCCAATCTTTCAGGAACACCTGCTTGCGGCGGCGCGCCTGGTCCTCCGCAAAATCGAGCCACATGGTCACAATGCGGTTCAGTTCTCCAATTTCGTCTTGGTTGAGGTAGTTTTTGGCCACCGTGACGTCCACTTTGCGGACCACGTCTCCTTTCCACGTGGTCAGCCCCATGTTGGGTTTTGAGTGATCGGCCCGACCGGCAATCAGCTCTGGCGCCGTCTGGCCGGTCGCCGCGAATTGTAGCCGGTTTTGGATCGTTTGGAAGAACACCATGGTCTCTTTGTGTCCGGGGTCGTAGTCGCCGGCCATGGCAAAGATCTCGCGCACGCGCAAGTACATGCGCTTCTCACTGGCGCGGATGTCGCGAATCCGCTCCAGCAGTTCGTCAAAATAATCGGGGACGCCGGAGCCTTCGACCGGCGGATTCTTTAGCCGCTGGTCGTCCATGGTGAAGCCCTTCACCAGATATTCGCTCAGGCGCTCCGTCGCCCAACGGCGGAATTGTGTTCCACGATCTGACCGCACACGGTAGCCGACCGCTAGGATGGCATCAAGACTGTAGTGCTCGATTTCACGTTCGACGTCGCGTGATCCTTCCCGGCGAACTATCCGGAATTTCCGGATAGTTGCCTGAGCCTGGATTTCGCCTTCAGCATAGATGTTCAGAAGATGTTCGTTGACGGTCCGGACATCCTTCTGGAATAGCTCCGCGATGAGTGCTTGGGACAACCACAGCGTTTGGTCTACGAACCGGCACTCAACCCGCGTGCGGCCATCTTCTGTTTGGTAGAGAACGATTTCGCCGGTTGGAGCTGAGGGCTCATCGGGAGTAGGTGGCGAATTCTTGGCCATTCGGAGGCATTGTACCGTCGTTCATCCTCGTGGAGGGCGTTGGCCAAACAACATCCAACTGGGCATCTTTCTTATAGGACAACCTGCTAGCTCCAGCTCCGGCAGCGGGAGGCGGGATGCGTCATAATTGCGGTCGCCACTGAGGTTGAATGCCATGAATCGCCGATTCGTTTTCCTGATCGTTGGACCGCTTTTGGTGGGGAGTGCTTTTGCCCAGAAGCAGTCGCCCAACGTCCGCTATGTGGACAACGGCCATCCGCGCCATGTCCTGGATGTCTATACGCCGGAGAAGCCTGCTGCGGGGCCGTTGCCGGTCATATTTTGGGTCCACGGGGGCGGGTGGCAGGCGGGGGACAAGAGCGATGTCGCACTGAAGCCGAAGGTGCTGACGGAGCGCGGCTTTGTGTTTGTCTCGACCAACTACCGGCTGCTGCCGGAAGTGGGGATGGCCGAGTTGTTGGGCGACGTTGCGAAGTCGCTGGGGTGGGTGCACCGGAACATCGCGCGGTATGGCGGCGACCCGGCAAGGATCTTCGTGGGCGGGCATTCGTCCGGAGCCCAGGTGGTGGCGCTACTGGCCACCGATGCCCGGTACTTGCAGAAGGAGGGCGTACCTTTCACCGTGCTGAAGGGCTGCATCCCGGTGGACGGCGACACCTACGACATTCCCAAGATCATCATGACCGCCGAGCAGCGGCAGGCGCTCTATGGGGGAAAGATGTTCACCTTCGGCCATCGGCAGAAGTTTGGCAACGACCCGGAAAAGCACATCGACTTCTCGGCCGTCACCCATGTCGCCAGCGGCAAGGGTATCCCGCCTTTCCTGATCCTGTATTTTTCCGGCAACCCTGATACGCGCGCTCAGGCGGAGCGTCTGGGGGCGGTGCTGAAAGCCGCCGGTGTGCCCGCAACGGTGCACGGCAAGGCCGACAGCAACCACAGCCGCTTGAATGATGACTTGGGCAAGCCGGACGACCCGGCCACGAAAGAACTCTACCGCTTTCTGGACCCACTGATCCGGAAGTGAGGGGGTGGCGCAAGGGCGGTGACGGGCACCCTTTCACGCTTTCTACTTTCAGACGATGGGGCTTTCGCTTTCCGGGAGTGCAACCAATGGGAGCAGCACCGGAGACTATGTTGTGATCACCTTGTGCCCCTGTTCATCCCGGATTCCGAGATCTCGCTTAGCTTTATCCGTGCCTCTGGCCCGGGGGGCCAGAACGTCAATAAGGTCTCGACCGCTGTTGAGCTTCGCTTTGATCTCGCAAATTCGCCCTCGCTGCCCGAAGACGTTCGACGCCGCCTGAAGGCACTGGCGGGCAAGCGGGTTACCCAGGACGGCATCCTGATTTTGACCGCCCGCGAGCATCGCACGCAGGAAGCGAACCGGGCGGAGGTTCACGCCCGACTGGCCGAGTTACTGGAGCGGGCCGCCATTGTCCCCAAAACACGCCGCCCCAGCCGGCCGACCAAGGGCTCGAAAATGCGACGCCTGGCCGACAAGGCGCAGCGGTCTTCTTCTAAGCAACTCCGCGGCTCCGCGGGCGATGAGTGACCGCGGCCAGCAGTGACGTGGCTGGTAGTAGTGTGGCTGGTAGTCGTGTGGCTGGCCGGGGCCTCCGTGCGGCGATGAGATAAACTGCGCTCGGAGCTTCTTACTTGTCCTCCAATTCCTATCTCGCCTCTCTCACGCTCGGGCTGACCGCGTTGGCTTGGCCGGTGCAGGCGGCGGAACCCAGCTTTGCGGCTTCCGTGCTGCCGGTGTTTGAGCAGCGCTGCCTGGGCTGCCATAAGGGGCCGGCGGCGCAGGCGGGGCTGGACTTGAGTACGGTGGTGGCGGTCGTGAAAGGTGGACGCTCCGGGGCGGCGGTGGTGGCCGGGGATTCGGGCAGCAGTTTGTTGGTGGCCAAGGTGGCCTCCCGCAGCATGCCGCCGGGTGAGCCTAAGTTGACCGACGCGGAGATCCAGGCGATTCGCAACTGGGTGGACCAGGGGCCGGAATTGAAAGCCGCCGCGCATGGTCCGCGGGCCACGGAACGCGATGTGCTGGCGATCTTCCAGATGCGTTGCGTGGTCTGCCATGGCAAGCGTAAGCAGGAGGGCGGGCTGGATTTGCGGACGCGGGCCAGCCGCGCCAAAGGCGGCAAGTCCGGCCCGGCCTTTATTCCGGGCAAGCCGGAAGAGAGCCTGATCGTCAAGCGCGTCGCGGCCGGGGAGATGCCGCCGCCCAAGCTGCTGTTCTCGAACTCGGTGCGTCCGGCCAGTGAGGCGGAGCTGGAGGTTTTGAAGCAATGGATCGCTGCCGGGGGTCCGCCTGATCAGGCCACGACGCCGGATGTGGGGCAAGGGCTGGTGACCGAACAGGACCGGCAGTTCTGGTCCTTCCAGCCGCCGCGACGGCCGGTGGTGCCGCAAGTCCCCGGGACTCGGCCAACCAATCCCATCGACGCGTTTCTGCTGGAGAAGTTGGCCGCGAAGAAGCTCGGGTTCTCGCCGGAGGCGGACCGGACGACACTGTTGCGCCGCCTGTCGATCGCCATGTTGGGCCTGCCGCCCACGCCGGCGGAGATGGAAGCCTTCTTGAACGACCGGCGGCCCGGTGCCTGGGAGCGGCAAGTGGAGCGCGTGCTGGCTTCGCCGCACTATGGCGAACGCTGGGGCCGGTATTGGCTGGATGCGGTGGGTTATTCCGATTCTGAAGGCAAGGTGGATTCCGATGACGTCCGCCCGCATGCCTGGCGCTATCGCGACTATGTCATCCGGTCGTTGAATCAGGACAAACCGTACGACCGCTTCCTCGCCGAACAGCTGGCGGGCGATGAGATGGTGTCGTATCAGAACGGCCAGCCGGTGACGCCGGAGACGCTGGAAAAGCTGGTCGCCACCGGGTTCTGGCGCATGGCGGCGGATGGCACCTACTCACCGGCGCAGAGCTTTCTGCCGGAGCGGATGAATGTGCTGGCGGATCAGATTGAAGTGTTCAGCTCCGCCGTGTTGGGCTTGAGCATCAACTGTGCCCGCTGCCACAACCACAAGTACGACCCCCTGCCGCAACGTGACTATTACCGCCTGAGTGCGATTCTGCAAACCGCCTATGACCCCTACGATTGGGTGATCCCGACGCAGCGTCATTTGGACGTCGCCGTGGAGGCGGAAAAGCAGCAGGTGGCGGCGCACAACGCCCCGTTTGAGGTGGAGATCAAGAAGCTGGAAGGCGAGCTGAAGGCGCGCGAGGCGGTGTTCCGTGCGCAGTTGCTCGACGAGCGGATTGCTGCCCTGCCGGAAGGCGTGCGGGCTGATGTGCGAGCCATCTTGAAGGTCGAGGAGCCACAGAGGACTACCGTCCAGAAGTATCTGGCCGACAAGTTCTCGGCAACGCTGGTGGTGAAGACGGAAGATCTGACGGCTCGCTTTCCGGAGTACAAAGCTGAAGCCGCGGCCACGCAGAAGAAGCTGGCACCGTTCAAAGAGAAGCTGTGGGAGAAGCCGCAAGTAAGGGCGCTCTATGAGATGGGTGGCGAACCATCGGGCACCTATTTGCTGCGGCGGGGCGATGCGCTGTCACCAGCGGAGCCCGTGGAGCCGGGTGTACCGGCGGTTCTCTCCACGGGTCTGAAGGCGTATCGCGCACCGGCGGCGGGCGCTTCCGGTGGGCGGAGATTGGCGCTGGCGGAATGGA
>JAPKYX010000285.1 GCA_026394075.1 Acidobacteriota bacterium | reverse complement strand
CGTCTACATGTGCACCAACGCACTGCTGCTGGAGGAAAAGCTGCACCTGTTTCAGCCGAGCAAGTACCTCACCTTCTCGGTCCACATGGATGGCGACAAGGACCACCACGACTTTTCCGTCTGCAAGGAAGGCGGCTACGAGATCGCGCTCGAGGCCATCCGCGCCGCCGTCGCCAAAGGCTTCCGCGTCACCACCAACACGACGCTGTTTGACGGTATCGATTCAAAGTCCGTCCGCCAGTTCTTCACCGACATGATGGACCAGCAGCACTTCACGGGGCGTGAGCGCAATCAGGCGATGTTCCGCAAGCTGCTGTCGAACCGCGACCCCAAGTGGCGCTTCAACATGTCGATGCTGTTCCTCGAGTTCCTGATGGGCCAGCGGAACCTGGAGTGCACGCCATGGGGCATGCCCGCCTACAGCATCTTTGGCTGGCAGAAGCCCTGCTACCTGCAACAGGACGGCTACGCGGACACCTATCAGGAGCTGCTCGATTCCACGGATTGGTCTAAGTACGGCTACGAATCAGGCAACTCGAAATGCGCCAACTGCATGCTGCATTCGGGCTACGAGGCCACGGCGGTGCACTATACGTTCACCATTCCCGGCATCATCGCCACCGTCAAGTCGATGCTGTTCCCGGCCTACAAGGACGCAGAAGCGCTGCGGATGATCGAGAACGAAAAGCCCGTCTCGCCCCTGGTGCAGATCGACCTGACGGCGCTGTCCAACTCCAACACCTTGCAGGGCAAGGTGGCCGCCGGTACGGAGCTATCGGGCGGCATTGAAGAAGCGTTTGACTACCGCGGTGACGTCACCATTGAGCTGAAAAACGGCACGCGTATGGAAGGCTACGTCTACGATCGCCAGGGCGTCCCGCAATCCGGCCAAGCCAAACTGCGCCTGATGCTGAAGAACGAAAGCCGCACGGTTACCGTGGCGCAACCCGAGATCGAAAGCCTCTCCTTCACCGGTCGCGACATGGCCGACGGGCGTAGTTTTGAAGCGTGGGTGAAAAAATATGCCGAGAAGAAGGCGGCGGGTGAACAGAATATCGAGTTGGTGCCGGAAGCACTCGACTAAACCCGGCGGGTGCGGTCCAGCCGCATCTGCTATTCTCAAGGCTTCTTGAGGTACGCCACTCCCTGAGGGGCGTTGAAAAAGGGAACCCGGTGAGATTCCGGGACTGTCCCGCAGCGGTGAATGGGAACGAACGTTGCATTGACACACTGGCCCCAACTGGCGCCGGGAAGTGGCAACTAGTAGGCCGCCCATCAAGTCCGAAGACCTGCCTGAAGAACAGCCCACAAGGCTGAATTTTCGCTTTGCTCTCGAGGAAGGGGCAGGTGCCTATGTGCCAGCATCGTAGTTTTTACCCCCGGGCCGCACTTTGGTGCGCACTGTGGCTGATCGCCAGTTCGATCCCGGCGTTCGCAGCTCCGCAGCGCATCGTCTCCACTGCCCCCAGCTTTACGGAAACCCTGTTCGCCATTGGCGCCGGTGACCGTGTCGTAGGCGTCTCCACCTATTGCCACTTCCCCACCGCCGTCGATGCTCTGCCCCGTATCGGCAGCTATCTGCAACCGAACATCGAAGCCATCGCCCGCCTGCGGCCCGATCTGGTGCTGGTGCACTCTGACCTGCCGGCCGCCATCGCTCAGCTGAATGGCCTGGGCATCAAGACGCTGGCCCTGCGCAACACTAGTCTCGACGACACGATGCAGTCGATCCGGTCGATCGGTGAGGCCACCGGCTTGGCCAAAGCCGGGGTGGCGCTGGAGCAGAGCATCCGGGCCAAGCTGAGCGCGATCGAGAAGCGGTCGGCAGGTAAACCCGCCCGTACACTGATGTTTGTCGTAGGCCGCACGCCGGCCCGCCTGGACGGGATGATCGCCGTCGGTCGAGGCTCTTACTTGAATGAGCTGATCCGGATCGCCGGTGGCCGCAACATCCTCTTCGATTCCCCGGTGACCTACCCGAAGATTTCGCTCGAAGCAGTCCTGCGCCTGGCTCCGGACGTGATTGTCGATATGGGAGACATGGCCGCCACCACCGGAGTCACGGAAGCCCACCGGCAATCCGTGGTGAAGCTGTGGGCAACCCAACCGTCGGTGAAGGCCGTCGCGTCGAATAAGGTGTTCGCGGTGGCGGCCGATATCTTTGTGGTCCCCGGACCTCGCGTAGTGGAGGCGGCGGAGGCCTTCGCGGCGATGTTGAAATGAGCTGGCTGTCACTCGATAACGTTGGCTTCTCCTACCCCGGCCAGCCGGAGGTTCTCCGTGGCATTGGCGCGATCGTCAATAGTCCGGAAGTGATTGCGATCGCCGGACCCAATGGCGCGGGCAAGTCCACATTGCTCGATCTGCTGGCCGGGCAGAAATGGCCCGAGTCTGGCACCTGCCGCATCCAAGGCCGGGACGCCCATCGCATCCCCCGCGAGGAGCTCTGCCGCCTGGTGGCCCATGTGCCGCAGACTCTGCCCGGCGACGTCCCGTTCACGGTGGAGGAAGTGGTGCTCACCGGCCGTATCCCCTACGGTCGTGGCCTGTATGAGAACGATGAAGACCACGCGGCCATGGAAATGGCTATCGCCCGGACTCGCCTGGAAGAGTTCCGCGGCCGCCGGTTCTCCAAATTGAGCGGTGGCGAAAAGCAGCGCGTACTGATGGCCGCAGCCGTCTGCCAGCAATCGCCAATCCTACTGCTGGATGAACCCAGCGCGCACTTGGACCCCGAGAATGAAGCGCAGTTGTGGGACTTGCTCCGGTCGTTACGTGACGCGGGGAAGTTGATTCTGGTGGTGACGCATCCCCTGGCGCTAGCGGCGCAAAATGCGGATCGCATCTGGCTGCTCCAAGAAGGCCGCCTGGTGGCTGATGGTCCGCCGTGCGACGCCATGCGTCCAGCTGACCTGGAACGGGTGTTCCGGGTGCCGTTCCACTGGCACCAGAATGGGGAAGGGCGGGTGTTTTTGACCTATGGCCGATGACCTCCGCCACCGCGCGCGGTGGGTGCTCTTCTTCTCGGTGCTGGCCGCGGTGGTGACCACGGTCATCTGTCCGTTCGTCGGTGGCTCCGGCATGGATTACGGCAAGCTGTGGCGGCAGGAAGCTCCCGATTGGGGCATTGCCGTGAATCTGCGCATTCCCCGCACACTGCTGGCCCTGCTGACCGGTGCGGCGTTGTCGAGCGCCGGGGCGCTTTACCAATCGTTATTGCGCGATGCCTTGGCCACTCCCTCCAGCTTGGGTGTTTCCGCCGCCGCATCGCTGGGTGCGGTGATCGCCATCGCTTTCTTGCCCGGCGAGGGCTCGTCGTTCCCTTTGATCTGGCTGTCGGCGCTGGGGGGTGCCGGTGCCGTGATCGCCTTCGTGGCGGCCCTGGGCCATCTACGCCGCTTCTCTGCCTTCACGCTGCTGTTGACCGGCATTGCCGTCAACGGCATCTGCGTCTCCATCATTCTGCTATTGCATAGCCTGGCCGGCATCACGCGGAGCTTCCAGATCACGCACTGGCTGATGGGCGGCGTAGACGCGGTGGAGTATTCAGTCCTATTACTGTTGGCGCTGGTCTTGATTCCGGTCTTCGTCTGGATGCTGCGGCTGTCCCGCACCTTAAACGTCATCTCCTATGGCGAAGTGTGGGCCGCCGGGCGCGGTGTCGATTTCAAAAAGATCACCTGGCAGGGCTTCGCCGCCGGCGCGATCCTGGTCGGCACCACCACCGCCATCACCGGCCCCATCGCCTTTGTCGGCTTGCTGGTTCCACATCTATTGCGCCGCATCGTCGGCCCAGACTATCGACTGCTGATGCCCGCCTCCCTGTTCGGCGGCGGTGCCTTCCTCGTCCTCTGCGACACCATCTCCCGCAGTGCCTTCGCGCCGCTGGAAATCCCGGTGGGCGTCACCACGGCTCTGCTTGGAGGGCCGTTTTTTGTCTGGCTGCTGTGGTCGCGCTAGGCAAGCAGCATTTCAGCAAACCGCATGCTGGCGCATGGCGGCTCGGAAACGGCTATCTCAGCTTGATCGATGGCCGCTTGTGCGATGGCCTGTTCGGCGAGTTGGACTGAATGTTCAGGTGAGGTGGGAAAGGGCAGATTGGCGAGGGCGATGCGCAAGACCTGTTTAGGTCCGCCTAATGGCTCTCGTTCGAAACATCAGCGAAGCCGCTTCTGATGCGATACTGGCTCCGTGCCGACCATACTAGTGGTAGGACCGTACCGGATGTATTTCCACAGCCATGAACCGAATGAGCCGCCGCATATCCATGTGGATCGCGACGACGCCTCAGCCAAGTTCTGGCTGAATCAAGTGGCCCTAGCGCGCAATCTCGGTTTCGGCCCGGCGGAAATCCGGCGCATCCATCGCCTAGTGGCCGACAATCGAACTCTCTTCCTGGAGAAATGGCATGAACGCTTCCCAGCCTAATCCCGGTGAACGCGTGCGTGATGTGCACTTCACCGAAGACACCCTTGCCGTTGATCTCGTGGATGGCCGAACAATCATCGTTCCCCTGACCTGGTTCCCGCGGCTACTCGACGCCAGCATGGAACAGCGCTTCCATTGGAAGATCAGCGGCGCAGGCTACGGCATTCACTGGCCTGAAATCGATGAGGACCTCAGCACCGAAGGCCTGCTGAGAGGTGCACCGGCGGCGGCGGAACCGGTGGCATTACGTCGGTAGCCCAGTGAAGTGACCCTCAGTTCGCAGCATCCGCCGAAAGCATTTCGAGTGTCACCAGGTCCTTGCGGCTCGCGTAGTACTTCGCGAGCGCGGCCTCGAACACGCTGCCTCGCGCTGACACCGCATCAAACAGCGTCATCGAGGAGCGGAACTTCAGGCCGTCAATGTCGCCCAGGATCCCCTCGATCGGTGCGTCTTCGACAGCATTGACCAGGCCGGTGCACTCGATCAACCGCGCCCCCAAGATCGGGTGCGCTAGATAGGCCTCGGCTTCCAACCGAGAAGCAATCCCATACCGGTGCGCCATCGTACTTTGGCCGAGACCCCGCAGTTGGGGAAAGATGAACCACATCCAGTGGGACTCCTTCCGGCCGCTCCTTAGCTCCGACAACACCTCAGAGTAGACGGGCTGCTGCGCGCGGACAAAGCGTTCCAGGTCCCGGACGTCTGGCGTTGGCACGAGCTTACTTCTCGCCCGCGTCCCCGCCATCAAGCAGCTTCAGCCCCTCAAACGTCGCCCCGCCAATCAAGCCCACCTGGGCATAGATCCCCAGCTTCGCGCGGGAGTCGGCGATGTCGAGGTTGCGCATGGTCAGCTGGCCGATGCGGTCCGCCGGGGTGAAGGCGGCGTCTTCCACCTTTTCCATCGACAGGCGCTCCGGCGCGTAGGTGAGGTTGGGCGATTCGGTGTTCAGGATCGAATAGTCGTTGCCGCGGCGGAGTTCCAGCGTCACTTCGCCGGTGACAGCCTTAGCAACCCACCGCTGCAGCGTCTCACGCAGCATGATCGATTGCGGGTCGAACCAGCGGCCCTCATAGAGCAGACGGCCCAGGCGGCGGCCCATGTCGCGGTATTGCTCCATGGTGCCTTCGTTGTGGATGCCAGTGATCAGCCGTTCGTAGGCGATGAACAAAAGCGCCATGCCGGGCGCTTCGTAGATGCCGCGGCTCTTGGCTTCGATGATGCGGTTCTCAATCTGATCCGACATGCCCAGGCCATGCCGTCCGCCGATGCGGTTGGCTTCCAGCACCAGTTCCACGTCGTCCGCGAAGGACTGGCCGTTCAGCGCCACCGGGCGGCCCTCTTCAAACCGCACCCGCACTTCCTCGGCCGGGACCGCGACATCGGAGCGCCAGAAGGCCACGCCCATAATGGGGTCGACAATGCGGATACCGGTCGAAAGCTGTTCGAGATCCTTGGCTTCGTGCGTGGCGCCCCAGATGTTCGAATCCGTGGAGTAGGCCTTCTCCTTCGACATCTTGTAACCCAGGCCCGCGCGCTCCAGCAGTTCCGACATCTCTTTGCGGCCGCCCAGTTCGTTGTTGAACGCCTGATCGAGCCACGGCTTGTAGATCTTCAGCGTCGGGTTCACCATCAGGCCGTAGCGGTAGAACCGCTCAATGTCGTTGCCCTTAAAAGTCGACCCGTCACCCCAGATATTGACGTCGTCTTCCTTCATCGCGCCAACAAGCATCGTGCCGGTCACGGCGCGCCCAATCGGCGTCGTGTTGAAGTACGGCACGCCGGCGGTGGTGATATGAAAGGCCCCGCACTGCAGCGCCGCGATGCCCTCGCGCACCAACTGCGCCCGGCAATCAATCAGCCGCGCCACCTCGGCGCCGCATTCGAGCGCCCGCTTGGGGATCGCGTCATAGTCCGGCTCATCCGGCTGGCCGAGGTTGGCCGTGTAGCAATAAGGGATCGCCCCCTTCTCGCGCATCCAAAAGATCGCCGCCGACGTATCGAGCCCGCCAGAAAAGGCGATGCCGACGCGCTCGCCGAGAGGAAGAGATTGCAGAATAGTGGCCATCGTGTTGAAAGAGGGAACTTTTAGTTTAGACGCTGGGGCGGGCCGCCTGCAGAACACACCGGTTAGGGTGAGCGGGAGAGCATACCCGGCTTGATACCATTGGGTGATGGAACTGGCAGTCCGTATCCATGTCGAGCAGTTGCCGGAAGGGTCATTTCTAGCTACCTCCGATGATGTGCAGGGTCTGGTGGCACAGGGCAACACAGTCGCCGAGACGCTGGAGATCGCGCGGGATGTGGCACAGAAGCTGATCGAAGCGCAGCGCGCCCGGTAGGCACGAATAATGCCGCTCCGGTCAAGCTGGGCCGACCTTTTCTTTTATCCGATTCTGCCCATGTCATGCCCAGCGTGTGCGCTTCCGACTGCGGGCTCAGCCATGTGTCAGGGCTGTCGCCACCTTGGCGGCGTAGTCCGCTCTGCTGCTTACTTGAGCTACACCTGGGGACGCAGCAAGAGCCCGGCCTACCTGTTTAAGAATCGTGGGGCATTCGACAACGACCTCCGCTCGGCCGTTCTGAAGCTATTCGGACAGATGGCTCGTTTCACTTTCGGCGCCTTGAGCGATGACGCTATTGTCATCGGAGCCCCACCTAGAACCACGAAGAAGTGGGGCAAGGATGACCATTTGGATGATCTCCTATGCGCGGTCGAGCAAGAGAATCTAACAGTCCTCAGGAAGGTGTTGGCATATGAGGGGGATGAGATTCGAGTTGCAGATACTCACGCTATCCAAGAGATGCGTGGAAAGCCCGTGATCATCGTCGACAACACTGTTGTGACTGGGGAAACCGTCGGATCGATCGCAGGGTTACTGCGATCACAAGGCGCGTCGGAGGTTCATCTCTGCATTATGTCTCGCTACATAGACGGAATGCCCGATGCGATCGAGGCCGCACAAGTGTACAGGCGGGAGATTCCGGTGAGGATCGAGAATTTGGATGAATGGTACTTGGCGAACTGGGGCGGAATTGGGCCCACAACTTCGTTTGACACCGTCGGTAGTTCCGATGAACACTGAAGCAACATGATTAGGATCGTTCGTTGGTCGTTGGCAGTTGTTGGCACAACGTTACTGAGTTTCGCCCAACGCCCCCCACTCCCACCCCTCGCCGCGCCCCAGAGCATCCCCGCCCCCGGTACGGCAACGAGCGCTCCCTATGCCCCGCAGGCCATTCTGCCGGGTGGCGTGGTGGTGCCGCTCTATCCGGCGGGGTCCCCCTTCTTGAAGGCCGACCGCGTCCGCGAGGCCGAGCAGTACAACATGAGCCAGGTGGTGCCGGGGCGCATTGCGAGCATTGTCAACATCCACAACCCCTCGATTGAGTTCCATCCGGTGGAACGCGGCATCAACACGGGCGCGGTGGTGATTCTGGCGGCGGGCGGCGGGCACAACACTCTCAATGTCGGCTCAGAGAGTGCGGACTTTGTGCCGTTCTTCTACAACTATGGCGTCAACACCGTGATGCTGCGCAACCGGCTGCGGAAGGATGGCTACATCGCGGAGAAGGACGCCGTTCACGATGCCCTGCAGGCGGTGCGCCTGGTTCGGGCGTATGCCAAGGAATGGAACCTGGACCCGAAGAAGATCGGCATCATGGGTTTTTCGGCCGGTGCGGAACTGGCGGCTCCAGCGGCGGTGCTCTTTGAGGAGTTCGACAAGCAGCATGCGGATGCCACTGATCCATTGGCCGGGATCACGTCGCGGCCGGACTTTGCGGGCATCATCTATCCCGGGCCATCGCCCTTTGCGCGCAACCGCACTGCTCCGGCGATACCGCGCAACGTGCCGCCCGCTTTTGTGATGTGCGCCGGATCGGGCGACCGCATCCATGCGATCTGGGCGATCGAATACTATTCCGCGATGCTGGCCGTGGGCGTGCCCAACATCGAACTGCACCTTTACGGCAATGGCCGCCACCCCGGCGACCCGCTGCCCGACGGCACCCGCATGAGCGGCGGCCTGACTGACCGCAGCGGCATGCCCTTCGGCACCTGGCAGATCCGCTTCATCGACTGGTTCCGCGACCTGGGCTTCCTGCAAAAGCCCGGCGTCGAAACGAAAGCCGCCAAGGACATTGATCTATACCTGACGCAGCCGCTCCCGCGGCCCTACGGCGCTCCACCACCGGCCGCGCCGAAGCCTTAAGACTCCGTCTGAGCGCCAGGAGTATCCTGGAGGCAAATGGAAGTTTCTTTCCCACCAGACCTTCAGTCGCAGCTCGACCAGTTGTCGCGCGATACAGGCCGACCAAGCGGCGAACTCATCCAGGAGGCCGTCATCAGCTATTTTGATGAATTGGCCCAGACTCGCGCAATGCTGGATTGCCGTTTTGATGACTTGGCGGGTGGCCACGTCACTCCGATGGATGGCGAAGAGGCATTTCAGCGGTTGCTCACTCACAACGCCATCGAACACGCCCGGTAGACGATGAGCGGCTTCGCGCTCCACCCCGGAGCTTTCGACGACCTGGAAGCAATCCGCAGTCACATCGCCGCCGACAACCGTGCAGCGGCGGAGAGGGTGATTCGCGAAATCTTCGACGCCATTAGGATGTTGGTGGTGTTCCCGAATCAGGGCTTTCGCCGGCCGCAACTCACGTCGCGCCCTTTGAGGTTTACGGTAGTGCGTGAGTATGTGATCGCCTATGTTCCGGATCACCGGCCGCTAGTGGTCATCGCTGTGATTCACGGTCGCCGAAGTCCACGCGTTATGGCAGCGCTGCTGCGGAGACGCAACTAACTGACTAGGCGGTTTTCAGCTCGCGGGACCGGCCCGCTGCTTCTTCCTCGCGCTCTTGGTCAGTGCAGCGGACTCCGTGGCCGACAGCCCCTTCAGGTCATCCGCATAAGCCTGTCGCAACCATTGGGCCACTTGAGCATCAATGGCTTCGATCGATTCAAGGCGCACGAATACCCGGATGCGGTCGCGGTCATTGGCGCCCTTCACCGGCTCCAGCCTTCCCCCTGCGGCGACGCCCGGCAGCGCCAGGCCCAGCTCAATCCGGCCCGGCTTCGGCCAGATGATGGCGATCTGCCGGGTGCGGGCGATGGTGACCTGGGTCTTGCCCACGACGAAGCGTACGTCCTCCCCCAGTGAGGCAGCGAGCTCGGCCAACTGGTCGTAGATGGGGCGCAGCGGCGCACGCGAACCGGCGTACTGGCTTTCGAGCAATGCATCATCCGGGGTGTCGTCTTCCAGCATGCTGGGGCGGCCTTCCGCGCGGCCCATGATGATGTCAGCGGTGACGCCGCCGATGCCGTGAGTGGTCTTGAACCAGCGGCGGGCTTCAACCTTCTTCGCCTGGGGAGCATCGGCGCGGTAGATGGCGATCCACTCATCCAGAGTCTTGCCGGTCTTGGCCGGGAGGTTGGCGATGACCTTGGCGGTCATGTCGGCGGGATTCATCCCCACTATGCTACCGTCTTGAAATGTTTGACCCGACACGCTTCACGCTCTTCCTCACGGCCGCATTGCTGCTGGCGATCACACCCGGGCCCGGCATCCTCTACGTGATGGCCCGGAGCCTAGCAGGCGGACGGCGCGAGGGTATCTTGTCGTCTTTCGGAACGCTGCTGGGAGGCCTGGTGCATGTCTTCGCGGCGGCGGCGGGTGTATCGGCCATTCTGGCCACTTCCGCCATTGCCTTCTCGGTAGTGAAGTATGCCGGCGCGGCTTACCTGGTCTACTTGGGCGTGCGGATGATCGCGACTCGCAAGGAGGCGGCCCAGGACGTGGAGGCGGCTGCGCCCACCGGCAACGCGTTTGTCCAGGGCATCGTGACGGAAGTCCTCAACCCCAAGACGGCCATCTTCTTCCTGTCCTTCATCCCCCAGTTTGTCGATGCCCGGGCCGGGTCAGTGTTTACGCAGTTTGTGGTGCTGGGCGTGATCTCAGTGGTGCTGAATACCGCCGCGGACATCGTGGTGGCCGTATTTGCCGGCACCATCGGCCGGCGGCTGCTGTCTTCCGTTCGCGCTCGTGAGCGGCAGCGCGCAGGCACCGGTGCGGTGATGATCGGCCTGGGCGCTTACGTCGCGGCGGCGGACGCCAACTAGACCAAACGCTTCCAGGGATTAACGACGGGCGCGCCCAGCCCATCAAAATCGCGGACATTCCGGGTTACCAACGATAGGCCGTGATATAGCGCGGTGGCGGCTAGGAGACCATCGACCACAGGAAGCGTACGTCCCCGCTCCAGTTGAACAGCCGACAGCTGGCCCCAAGCCTCGGCTATCCCTAAATCGACGCCGAGCAGCCTGTCCTTAAAGCGCTCAATCAAGTCATGCTGGAACCAAGCTTCGAACTGAACTCGCCGCCGGCTCACGGGGAGGCGCTCGATACCACGCCGGATCTCCCCAAGGGAAAGTACGCTGATCAACAACTGACGCTCGGGGATGCTGGCGATGAAGCGCACGACTGCGGGGTCGGGTTGCGGGCGTGGAAGCTCGGATAGAACGTTTGTGTCCAAGAGATAGCGCGTCACAGCTTGACCTTACGAGGCAGGTCATTGGAGCGCCGCAAATCCAATTCAACCCCGGCCCATGGCGAATTCTGGAAAAACTCCACCAGCGTGCCCGAAGGCTTCGTTCCTGCTGCGGAGAGCCGCTCAAACTCTGCTTCCGAGATCACCACGACAGCATCCTTACCCTGCCGGGTGACACGCTGGGGGCCATCGGAAGAGACGCGCCTGCACAGCTCACTAAAGCGAGCCTTGGCGTCTTGCAATTGCCAGGTATTGGGAGCGGTGGGCGAGGCCATGCCTTCAGCGTATCAGACTAGTCTGACTAGTCAGCGACGCCAACTAGTACAGCACGCGTGTCCGGATCGTACCCGGCACTTCATCCAGGCGGCGCCGGAGTTCTAGCGTCTCTTCGGGGCGGCCTGATTCGACGTCGATCACCACGTAGCCGATCACCGGATTGGTCTGCAAATATTGGCCAGCAACGTTGATGTGGGCATCAGAGAAGATCTGATTGACCGCCATCAGGACGCCCGGCTGGTTGCGGTGGACGTGCAGGAGGCGGTGCTTGTTGGGGTGCTCCGGCAGCGAGACTTCCGGGAAGTTAACAGCGCTGAGAGTGGATCCGTTGTTGGAATACTTGATCAGCTTCTCGGCCACTTCAACGCCGATGTTCTGCTGCGCTTCCTCGGTGGACCCGCCTATGTGCGGCGTTAGGATGACGTTATCGAGACCGCGGAGCGGCGAATGGAACTCGTCGCCAGCGCCCTTGGGCTCCACCGGGAAGACGTCGATCGCGGCCCCGGAAAGCTGTTTCGATTCGAGCGCTGCGGCCAATGCCTCAATGTCCACCACCGTGCCGCGGGCAGCGTTGATCAGCCGCGCGCCGGGCTTCATGCGGGCCATCTGTTCAGCCCCCATCATCTTGAATGTTTGCGAGGTCTCCGGCACATGCAGTGTCACCACGTCGGCGGCCGAAAGCAGAGCCTCCATGGTCGGCACCTGGCGCGCGTTGCCGAGCGCAAGCTGCGAATCGATGTCGTAGAACAACACCTGCATGCCGATGCTCTCCGCCAGCAGACCCACCTGCGTGCCGATGTGTCCGTAGCCAATGATGCCCAGCGTCTTGCCCCGGCACTCAAAGGATCCGGTGGCCGTTTTGATCCAACCGCCCCGGTGCGCCGTTGCATTGCGGTAAGGGATGCCGCGCATCAGGAAGATGATCTCCGCCAGCACCAGTTCCGCCACGCTACGCGTGTTCGAGAATGGCGCGTTGAAGACCGGGATGCCGCGACTCACAGCGGAATCGATCTCAATCTGATTGGTGCCGATACAAAAGGCACCCACGGCCATCAATTTTTCGGCGGCGGCGAAGACGCGCTCGGTCAGGTGCGTGGCGGACCGGATTCCGATCAGATAAGCATCGGAAACCGCTTCCAACAGTTGCGGCTCGGCAAGCGACTTCTGGTGATATTCAATCTGGGTGTAGCCGTCGGCGCGGAAGGCATCCACGGCCGTCGGGTGCACGCCCTCTAGCAGCAAGACCTTGATCTTGCTCTTGTCAAATGAAGTTCTCAGCATTGGTTCTAGATAAAGGCCATCGTCTTGATGCCGGAGATCTCAAAACGTTTCCGGCAGCGCATGTTTTTGCACTGGGCGTGCGTGTCGAGCAGCACCATGTAGCTTTGGGCTTTGGCGAACTTGGCGCGGTCGCGCTCATCTCCGCCGCCCGGCAACTTGTCCTTCTTTTTGCGGACCATCCAGCGGATCTCATAAGTGTCCACGGTCCGGCACCAGGTGCAGTTCAGCTGCGCCGGCTTGGTGGTGGGGGATTCGGTGTAGTACTGACGTTCGTCCATTTTTATACTGCTACTTGAAGTTTGGCAAAGGCGCGGTCCAGCCGTTCGGCGAACAGATCGACATCGGCCTTTGAGATATTCATCGGCGGTGTCACTCGCAGGACATTGCCGTAAAGGCCGCCCTTGCCGCACAACACGCCTTCCTGGCGCATCGCATCCAGCATCTCGACGGTCTCAGCAGCCGCGGGCTCCTTGGTGCGCCGGTCGCGAACCAGTTCCATGCCCTGAATCAGGCCCATGCCGCGCACTTCGCCAATGATCGTGTGCTTCTCTCCAGTTCGTCCAACTTGCCCCGCAGATAGGCACCCACTTCGGCCACGTTGACGCGCAGGTTGTGCTCGTCGATGTAGTCGATCACGGCCTTGCCGGCGGTGGTGGAGATCGGGTTGCCGCCAAAGGTGGACAGTGTCAAGCCCTTCATGCCGTCGGCCACTTCGGGCTTCGCCATGGTGAGGCCGATCGGTGCTCCGTTGCCCAGGCCCTTGGCGGAAGTAAGGATGTCCGGCACGACGCCCCAATGCTCAATGCCAAACCACTTGCCACCGGTGCGGCCCCAGGCGGTCTGCACTTCGTCCGAGATGAAGACACCGCCGTGGTTGCGCACGATCTTTTCGATGATCGGGAAATACTCTTTCGGGGGCACGATGTAGCCGCCCACGCCCTGGATCGGCTCGGCGATAAAGCCGGCGACATTGCCGCTGGTGGAGGTGCGGATCAGCTCCTCCATGTCCTGCGCGCAGCGGACTTCACAGCTGGGGTATTCGAGACCAAACGGGCAGCGGTAGCAGTAGGCGTTGTGCGCATGCACGATGCCCGGCTGCGACAGGCCCAGCTTCCAGGGCGCATGTCCCGTGATGCCCATGGTGAGCGCCGACCGGCCGTGATAGCTGTGCCGCAGGGCAATGATGTCAGTATTGCCGGTGTAGCAGCGCGCCGTCAGGATCGCCATCTCATTGGCTTCGGTGCCCGAGTTTGAGAAGAAGCTCTTGGTGAGCGCGCCCAGCCCGTTGCCGCTCTTGCCGGGAGTGATCTCCGCCAGACGCGCGGCCAGCGCCGCCTGCGGCTCATGCGCGAACAGAGGCGAGATGTGCACCAGCTTGTCCAGCTGTTCGTGCACGCGGCGGTTCACTTCTTTGTTCGCGTGACCAACGCTGACGGTGACGATGCCGCCCAGAAAGTCGAGGTACTGGTTGCCGTCGATGTCCCACACATACTGGTCCTGAGCATGGTCCAGGATCAGCGGTTCTTTGAAGAAGTGGTAGACAGCCGGAAACAAGTGCTGCTTGTGCGCCAGAAGGATGTCGTGTTTGGTCACCTTCCCTTTAGGGTAGCGCTTTGGGCCCGCAATTCGCCTACTGCTCCCGGTTGAGCTTCTGCACGCGCCAGTAGGGCTTGTCCTTCTCGCTCGGGTCCGCTTTGAACTCTTGCGAGGTCTTGGCCGGGTCGTAGTCGCGCCACAGCCAGGTGAGCGCTTCGGGCAGTTCGGCATTGCCGTGCGCCGTCGAATGCGTGCCCAGGCTGAAGCGGAACGCGTAGTCGTAGCCGGTCATCTTCAGTGAGTTGGCCATCTGAATGTTCTGCAGCGGCCAGGAGCCGTGGTTGTTTTCGAGATCCTCGGCGCCGTCTGACAACCAGACCCGGATGTTACGCTTGGGCTGTTTGCGAAGGGCAAACGGGTAGATGTTGCCGCCATCGAGATCACTGCTGCTGCGGTTCGGCTCGAGTTTGGGTTTCCATTGGATGCTGGTGTAGGTGCCGATGCGGGACAGGACCCGCGCGAACTCGTTCGGCTTGAACCAAGCCGCCGTGAAGGCACAGACGGCACCGGAGGATTCGCCACCGATGGCGCGCGAGTAGCCGTCTTTACGCAGCTTCTGCGTCTTCTCTACTTCGGGCAGAATCTCGTCCAGCAGATACCGCGCGTAGTCGTCGTTCACGGTGTCGTACTGCACAGACCGCATTGGGCGATCGCCGATCTTGCCGGGCGAGATCAGTACCGTCACCATCGCCGGGATGCGCTTCTGGGCGGTCAGGTTGTCCAGCACATGCACCAGACGCGCGGGCTTATCGTGATCGGAATACTTTTCGCCGTCCTGCCACACCATCACCGGGGCCGGCGTGGCGGCTTCCAGCTGAGCGGGGACGTAGAACCAGTAGTTAGTCTTCAGGCCCGGGTAGATCTTCGAGGCATGCTCAATGGGGCCGTGCATCTTGCCGCGCACGACGCCTGGTTGCGGGTAGCTTTCCGGCCCATAGGCGGCCAGATCATTCTTGCCGCCGAACGGCTGGCCATTGATGATCCAGTGGAATTTGTGTGACGTCCCGGCGCGCAGTTGGCCCTGATAGACCCACAGGTTGCCGTTCAGTTTGTTCACCCTGAACGGGGTCGTCAGATTGATGGCCAGCAAGGGATCAGTCGCGCTTTCCACCGCCCACACAAACTCAACGCCCCAGCCGGCGACTGCTGTGCCTTTGACGATTGCTTCGGCACCCAGCGTGTCGCGCAGGGCTGATTCCAGCTCCGGGGCGCGCTTTTGGGCCAATGCGATCAACTGCTCGTTCGACACTTTCTCCGCCAGCGCCGCCGACGCCATCATCAGGCAGATCAACCCGGTCCGCATCATCATTTCGTTACCCTGCTTACCCTTTCGCGTATCCATTTTGCGCAATCCGCTTCCCGGCGGCCCGATAGCCATCTTCGCCCATGTCGGCGACGCCGGAGGCATCCACCCAGCGATTGTAGTAGTTGAAGAGAGCGCAAACGGTGAGAGCATCATACACGGCTTCTTCACTCCACCCGACGGCCTTCAAGACTTCGACGTCATACGCGTCAATCGAGGCGGGAACGCGGTTCACACGGTCGACAAAGTCGAACAGCAGCCGTTCCGGCTCCGCCACATCGTGACTACCCATTACTTGATCAACGAACTCCTGACCCAGGAATTCCGCCGCGGCCGCGGCATGACAGCCCGTTCAAAAAACGCAGTGGTTGCCTTGCGAGGTAAAGGCCGCGATCAACTCGCGGAGTCCCGCCGACAGGGGCGACGGCCCGCGCATCACCGCCTCGGTGTAGGCATTGAGGTGCTTGGTGGCCTCGGGCTTGAACTGCAACAGATTCCAGATGCCGGGGACTTGCGGCCCACGGTGCTTTTCGATCGAGGGAAGAAACATCGGCACCTCTATTTTGGCCAATACGGAACTGGCTCGGGAATGGCCGCGCCATCTTTGCGCGGGCTTGAGGCGCCGAACTTGACGCCGGTGGCCGAATCAAACATCACCGCTTGACCGCCGCCCATCTGGCCGGAATAGGCACCGCGCAAATCGATATTGTGCCCCAACGCGCGCAACTGGTCCAGCTCAGCTGCAGGCACGCGATTCTCGATCAACACCTCGCAGCCCTGGTAAGACCGGCGCGTGAAGCGCGCCCCTTCCAGCGCCATCTGAATGTTCGCGCCATGGTCCACCACATAAGAGACAAACTGGGCATGCGCCTGGCTTTGGTTCAACCCGCGCATGATGCCGAAGCCGATCGATTGCGTTCCCTTTTGCATGAAGCCCGGAATGATGGTGTGGAAAGGCCGCTTGCCCGGTGCCAGCGAATTGGCCTGCGATTCGTCAAACAAGAAGCCGCCGCCCCGGTCATGCAGCGTGAACCCCATGCCATCGACCACGACGTAGGAGCCCCACAGGTCCGAGATGGACTGGATCCAGGAAGCGATGTTGCCCTCCCGGTCGACCACCGACAGATAGATGGTATTGCCTGAGCCCTTGGCCGGAGGCATGCCGGGCGACGTTTCACAATTGGCCCGCTCGCGCGAGATCAGCTCGGACCGCTCCTGGGCATAGCCCTTGTCGAGCATCCCCGCCACCGGCACCTTCACAAACCGGGGATCGCCCACATACTGGCGCAGATCCTGATAGGCCAGCTTTTGGGCCTCGATCTTCAGGTGGAGAGCCTTCGCCGAAAGCGGGTCCATCGACGGCAGATCGAATTTTTCAAACAAGTTCAGCATCTGCAATGCGCCAATGCCCTGCCCGTTGGGTGGCAGCTCAAACACTTTCCAGCCGCGGTAGGTGGTGGAGATCGGCTCCACCCACTCGCCTTGATGGGTGGCCAGATCTTCCGCCGTCAGTAGCCCACCCAGGCGCTTCGAGGTTTGCAGAATGGCCTGCGCGATCGGCCCTTTGTAGTAGGCGGCCGCGCCGCCGTCGGCCAGAATGCCATACGCCTTGGCGAGTTCAGGATTCTTGAAGACCTCACCCGGCTGCGGCGCGCGGCCTTGAGCGTTCAGGAAAACACGGCGGCCGTTGTCGTCACTGCGCAGCGCGGAGGTGCCGGCCTCCCAGTCGTACTGGATGATCTCGGTCACCGGAAAGCCATTCTTGGCGTGATAAATGGCGGGTTGCAGCAGGTCCCGCCAGGGCAGTTTGCCGAACTTCTTGTGCAGCTGATCCCAACCTTCCACCGCTCCAGGAACCGTCACCGTGTGGATGCCCTTGGTGGGCATACTGAACAAGCCCTTGGCCTTCAACGCGGCAATCGACACATTGCGTCCGGCGCGGCCGCTGCCGTTGTAGCCGTAAAGCTTGCCCGTCTTGGCCTCGTAGTAGATCACGAACAGGTCGCCGCCAATGCCGTCCATCATGGGCTCCACCAAGCCCAACATGGCGTTTGCGGCAATGGCCGCATCCACGGCTGAGCCTCCGCGAGCCAGTACTTGCGCCCCCGCTTGCGAGGCCAGCGTCTGCGAAGTGGCCACAATGCCGTGGCTGGTCATGACGACGCTGCGGGCCTGGGTGCGCTCCTGGGCACTGGCGAGGGTCATCGGAAGGGCAGCTAGGCAAAACAATTGGCGAAAGCTCATGGATCGGAACGTCTCCTCCTCAGATCCGTCGGGGACCGGGCCAACACTGTTATAGCTGAATGGAGATGGGTCCAGGACGCTGGCCTCGGAACCGGGGCGGGATCGATTGCCGTGATCACGAGCAATTCACCCCCACCCAAACAAAGTTCACGAGATTTTCACGAAACAAAACTTAACCTCGTTCGTATTCGATTGCATGAGGCTTACATTGATTCGATTTCTGGGCGTCCTGGCGGTGGCCGGAATCGCGATGCTGGGCTCCGTCCTGCCGGGGACCCCGGACGGCGGCAGCCCGCGGCCGAAGCCCAAACCGGCCTATCGCCCGGCAGCTCCGGAATTGCCAGGCCTTCCCCAGTTTCAGCGCTAGCGCTGTGGCGGTCCGCCCGGCCTGAAATTTCGGGACCTCGACGCTGGACAGCCGCCCAACGTCAGTTGCTTTATTCCCGTATCCCCCTCCTTATTGTGATAACTTTACGGATACTGGAGGCTTGCCGATGTCTATGCGTCCCACCCCTTGCCACACGATGCAGCGCCGTCATTTTCTGACCGGCGGTGCCGCGGCCATGGCTGCGCTGAACAATTTTCCCTATTCGGCCTATGCCGCCACCACCAAGAAACTGGGCACGGATCGCGTGATCCTGGGGCCGATGAAGATCGAGCTCAGCCGGTTGGCCCAAGGCAGTGGCACCAACGGCGTTGGTGGCAGTTCCAACCAGACCCGCAAGCTGGGCCTGCAAGGGTTGGGCGAACTGTTCCGCGCGGCCCACGATAACGGAGTCACTTTCTGGGATTCAGCCGATCAGTACGGCACCCACCCGCATGTGCGCGAAGCGTTGAAGACGGTGAAGCGCGATAAGGTGCAGATTCTGTCCAAGACGCATGCCTCCACCGAGAAGGAGATGCGCGCCGATCTCGACCGCTTCCGCCGCGAACTGAACACCGACTACATCGACATTCTGCTGTTGCACACGATGGTGGACAAGGACTGGCCGGAGCGCAAAAAGGGCGCGATGGCGGTGATCAGCGAGGCTCGCGAAAAAGGCATCGTGCGCACGCATGGCACTTCCTGTCATACGCTGGAAGCCCTGAAGGCAGCGCGCGATTCTGACTGGGTGCAAGTGGACCTGGTCCGCTTCAACCCTGTCGGCACGGCCATGGATGCCGATCCGCAGACCGTGCTGGCTGTCATGAAGCAAATGAAAGCCAAGGGCAAGGGCTTGATCGGCATGAAGGTATTGGGCGCGGGCAAGCTGCGGCACAAGGCCGATGAAGCTTTGCAGTTCCACCTGGCTCACAACGAAATCGATTGCTTTACCATCGGCGCGGAATCCCGCGCGGAGATGGAAGATCTGTTGAAGAAGATCCCTGCGGCCAGCGTCCGCGGCTAGACATTTAGACGAAGGAGAATTGATTCCATGAAGAAGACACTCGCAGTGGTCGCGATGAGCGCCCTGGCCCTCACTGGTGTATTGATGGCCCAGGCCAAGAAGAAGACCCCGATTCTGCAACCGCAGATGACGGTAGAGAAGGGCACCTACGCCGCCCCGATGGGCAAGATGGGCGAGAAGACGCCGGAAGCGTGGTCCGGCACCACGATGGGCGCTTCGGTTGACGGCAAGCCGCAACCCGGCAAAGTGGCGACGCTGGTGGGTGAGATCGTGGACTTCTCCTGCTACCTGCAGGTGGGCAAGCACGGCGAAAAGCATCGCGCCTGCGGCCAGAAGTGCATCAACAATGGCCAACCGATCGGCCTGCTGACCGAAGACGGCAGCCTCTACATGTTGATGGACGAAGAGCATGACCCACGCCGCGACGGCCAGACGGCGGACTTCCGCAAGGCGGCGGCCGAGCACACGGCTCACATCATGGAAGTGACCGGCACGCTGACCTCGCACGCTGGTTTCTCGGCCTTGTATGTTCAGGGTTTCGTGAAGAAGTAAGCTGACAATTCAGTTGTCCGGGGAGAGGTTCATGAAAAAGGTTCTGCTCGGGCTGGCGCTACTGGCGCCGGCCCTTTTCGTTGCTTTGGCGGCCGACGGCCCGGCGATTCCGCTGGGTCTGCTGCCAGTTCGTTTCCCGAAGGAGAATCCCTACACGGCCGAGAAGGCCGAGTTGGGCAAGCTCCTCTACTATGACAAGCGCCTCTCGGCCGACGGCACGGTCTCTTGCGCCACTTGCCACAGTCCGAAGTTTGCCTACACCGATGGCAAGGCAGTTTCTGACGGCATCAAGGGCCAGCGCGGCGGACGCAGCGCGCCGACGGTGATCAACCGCGCCTACTCGCTGGCGCAGTTCTGGGACGGGCGGGCCAAGTCGCTGGAGGAGCAGTCCATCGGACCAATGGCCAACCCCATCGAGATGGGCAACACCCATGAGTCTGTCGTGAAGACACTGAAGGGCGTCGAAGGCTACCGGAAGCTGTTCGCCAAGGTCTTCGGAACTGAGAACTTCGACATCAACCACGTCGCGATGGCGATTGCCACCTTTGAGCGGACGGTGCTTTCCGGCAACTCGCCCTATGACCGCTACAAGGCTGGCGACAGGAAGCAGCTCTCCGCCGCCGCCGTTCGCGGCATGAATGTCTACCTGAACAAAGCCAAGTGCGACCAGTGCCACGAAGGGATCAACTTCACCACCAACGCCTATCACAACCTGGGCGTCGGCACCGACAAGCCCACACCCGACGAGGGCCGGTTTGCGGTCACCAAGAATGCGGCCGACTGGGGTGCCTTCAAGACCCCTACATTGCGCGACATCGCCCGCACGGCACCCTACATGCATGACGGGTCGCTGAAGACGCTGGAAGAAGTGGTGGACTTCTACGACAAGGGTGGCCTGCCGAACAAGAACCTGGATGAGCGCATGAAGAAGCTGAACCTGACGGCGCAGGACAAGACGGACCTGGTGGAGTTCATGAAGTCACTGAATGGCGAAGGCTGGCAGTCGATCACGGAGCCGAAGAGCTTCCCGCAATGACGCCTTCTACCACGTTCACCGGGCGCCGCCGCTTCCTGGCCGCCGCGGGCGGAGCCGCTCTCACCGCGTGCAACCGTTCCAGCAAGAAGCAAGTGGCGGTAATTCCCAAGGGGCGCGCCCACCTGTTCTGGCAGTCCGTCCACGCGGGTGCCGTGAAGGCCTCGCAGGAGACCGGCGTCGAGATCATCTGGAACGGCCCGGCCACCGAGACTGATTTCAATGGCCAGTTGCAGATTATCGACACCATGATCAACCGCAAGGTGGACGCCATTTGCTTGGCACCCATCGACGAGAAGGTGATGGTGAGTGTCGTTGATCGCGCAGTGGCGCAGAAGATCCCCGTAGTGATCTTTGATTCGCCCATCGCCACCGACAAGTTCTCCTCTCAGGTGGCCACCGACAACTACAAGGCCGGCGAGCTGGCGGCCGAGCGGATGGGCAAGATCCTGAACGGCAAGGGCAAGATCGTCATCGTGGCCGTGCAGCCCGGTGCCGCGTCCACCATGGCCCGTGAAGCTGGCTTTGAAGACCGGATCAAGAAAGACTTCCCGGACATCAAGGTGATGGACAAGCGCTTCGGCATGGCCGATTTTGCTAAGTCGCTAGCCATCTCGGAGAACATGCTGACAGCGTTCCCGGATCTTGATGCTTTGTTCGCCTCGAACGAATCCAGCGCCGTCGGTGCCGCGCAAGCCTTGAAGCAGCGCAAGAGCAAGGTGAAGATGGTGGGCTTCGACTGGAGCCCCACGCTGCTGGATGACCTGAAGGCCGGCTTGATCGATTCGCTGGTTGTCCAGCATCCCTTCAAGATGGGCTATGAAAGCGTCATCGCGGCGGTGAAGGCGGCCCGGGGTGAGGCCGTCATCAAGATTAACAATCTGGCCCCACGCCTGATCACGGCCCCGGATCTGGACAGCCCCGAAGTGAAAGAGCAGCTAAACCCCGACCTAAAGAAGTATCTGGGCTAAGCAGAGCGGTCAACACAAACCGGCCGGAGTGAGGGTTCGCCCTACTCCGGCCGATTTCTTTTGGTTGAAGGAACAGCCGGCCCAGGCGCTGCGTATCACAGGCATGAGTACTCTCGGGGCCTTCGGCATTGTGGTGTGTTTCGCCAGCGGCCTCGCCGCCGAGCCAGCGATCCGTCGCTTGGATGGATCAAAGATCAGCGCTCGTGAAGCGGAAGCGTTTGCCCAAAAGACGTTGACCGATGCGCACGTCACCGGCGCCCAGATCGCCATTGTTGACCAAGGGCGCCTGGTCTGGAGCTACGCCTTTGGACTGCGGCGGCTGGACCCCAAGCTGCCCTTTGATCGCGAGACCACGCTTTGGGCCGCTTCGATCACCAAGGGCGTCTTCGCCACCTACGCCATGCAGCTGGTGGAACAAGGCAAGCTTTCGCTTGACCGGCCGGTGGCGGAGCAATTGGGCCAGCCGCTGAACACCTTTGAGCCCTATCGCGAGATCGCGTCAGAGCTGGTGAAGGATCCGGCATGGCTGGCCGTCACGCCACGCATGCTGCTGTCCCACACCGCCGGGCTACTCAACTTTGCCTTCCTCGAGCCAGACAAGAAGATGCACCTGCACTTCAAGCCCGGCTCGCGGTATCAGTATTCCGGCGAAGGCCTCAATCTGCTCCAGTTCCTGATTGAGCAGCAGCAGGGCAAGCCGCTGGACCAGTTGATGCAGACGGCGTTGTTTGACCCGCTGGGGATGCGGCGCACGGGCCTGATCTACCGCGCGGAGTTTGAGGCGAACGTCGCGGACCGGTTTGACACAACGGGCCAGTTTAGATCGCAGACCCGGCGCTTCCCGGCTCGCGGTGCGGGCTCAATGACCAGCAGCGCAGAGGACTTGGCCACCTTTGCCACGGCCCTGATGGCGGACAAATTGATGAAGCCCGCCACGAGGCAGACGATGCTGTCGCCCGCGATCCCCATCCGCACCTTGCACCAGTTCCCCACCGGCCCTGATGAACCGGAGGGAACCGAAGCGGCGGCCGTCGGCTTGGCCTATGGTCTCGGTTGGGGACTGTTGACTCGAACTAAGTTCGGCCCCGCCTTCTTCAAGGAAGGCCACGGTGACGGCGCGCAGAACTACATGATCTGCTTTGAGCGCCGCCGGGCGTGCATGATCCTGCTGACCAACAGCGACAACGGCGAGCAAGCCTTCCGTCCACTACTGGAGAAGCTTTTCGGCAACACCGTGACGCCGTGGGAATGGGAAGGCTACACGCCCGCCCGAATCGAAACCCGGCGCGGGCAATAGCGGAAGGCGTCTAGGCCTAACGCGCTGCGTCACAATAGAGCCTGTGAAAGGCAGCGTCTACATCGAAACAAGCGTCGCCAGCTACCTCACTTCGCGCCCCAGTCGCGATCTGGTGGTGGCGGCCAATCAGCAACTCACGCTCGAATGGTGGAATGGCCACCGGCACCGGTTCGATTTGTATGTTTCGGATATCGTCCTGGTCGAGGCCGCCCAGGGGGATCCACTCGCGGCAGCCCGGCGGCTGGCTGAACTAGAGGGTATCCCCTCTTTGCCGATTGATCAGGTGTCGCAGGACTTGGCCAGTTCATTGGTCCATCGCGCTATCGTCCCAGCGAAAGCGATGGAAGATGCACTGCATATCGCCATCGCCGCCAACCAAGGAATGGATTTCTTACTCACTTGGAACTGCCGCCATATTGCCTCAGCCGAAGTGACGGCCAAGCTCCGAGTGCTCTTTGAGGCCGAGGGTTTCCGCATTCCGACCATTTGCACGCCCGCCCAGCTAATGGGAGACTGAATTACATGGAAGATCCCATCGTCGAAGAAATCCGCCGCTTTCGTGAAGAACACGCGGCTAAGTTCAACTACGATCTCGATGCCATTGTTGCGGACTTGCAGCGCTCCGCTGCCGAACGCAATTGGCCTCGTGTCTCCCGCAGCCCCAAGCGGGTTGCGCCCGTCCAGCCTGCTGAGCCGCTGCCATTGGCCAAGGCTGGATAGTCTCGGCCGGAACGCCACCCCCAACCTGCTGGGCGGGTTGTAGTTACTCCATCTTCTTGCGAGCCACTTCGATGATCCGCTCCGCCCGCTGCGGGTTGTAGACGCCGCAGGCGCAGAAGCGGGACATGTACTTGGCGGCTTCGCGTGGCGTGCGGCGGCCTTCCTTCACAAAGTCGATCATCTTGCGCGCCATGGTTTGGCTGATCATGCCGTGGCCGCACATGGTGGTCAGTTGCAGCACTTGCGTGGAGGGCAGCTTTTCGGTGTGCCCCTGGAAGCCGCACGAATAGTTGATGCTGTGGCGGCACAGGCCAGCCGCATCAAGAATCGCCTCCGCTCCTTCGACGGCGGTGGAGATGTTGACGCACAGGCCCAGATCGGCTTCCTTGACGGCCTTCACGAACCCGATGGCGTTCTCGCGCTTATCGAAAACAACGGCCGCTGTGCCGGGCTTGTCGATGCCTTCGACCACGGCCTGGAAGTTGGGCTCCTGGTCCCGCTTCCAGTGCGAAGTGGGGTTCAGCTTCTTGCTGGCCCGCAGCGCGCCGCCATGCGCGCCATCGCCCATGTTCACCGGGCTGAAGGGAACGGCCAGTGACAAAAACTTCTGGAGCTTGGGCACAGAGCCCTCGTCATTGACGCCCTTGCCGCACATGGCAAAGACGATAATGTCGTCGTTGAACGATTCCGCGTCGCCGTAACGGTGCAGTGTATTGGTCATGGTTGGTCCCTCTTACTTCGCCGTACCGGCCGGTTCACGCATCGCTTCCAGCGCCGCTTTGTTGGTGATGCGGCCCAAGCCCGCGTTGGTTTTGGCCCGCTGCGGGTTGTAGCCGTTGCGCTGCAGGATTTCCAGCAGCCGCCGCTCGTCACCATCGTTCTCACAGCGTGTGCCCGCCCCGAGAACGGTAACCGTATCCAGCCCCTTTTCGACGCGCCGCACCAGTTGGATGATCTCGTCGGCGCGTTCCAGCGGTACCTTGATCTCACAGATGCAGGAGAGCACCTTCTCGTTCAGCAACTCGTTCGGCAGCTTGCCCGTGGCCAAGTCGCCGCCGGGCAGCAGCATCAGCGCCGTCACCGGGTTCTTCTTCTCGAACGGAACCTGCGCGGCGGCCAGCGCCATGGTCATCTTCTCGATCTCCCAGAAGCGCGCGCCCACACCTGGACGGCCGAATTCGATGGTGAAGTTCACTTCGCCCAAATTGCAGCGCCCGGTGACGTCGTTCGTCTTCACCTCTTCGGTGCCACGACCTTTGACGCCGGTGGATTCGTGCGGCACGGTGGGGTCAGAAAATGCGCGGCGAATGCTGCGCGGCCACGCCAACTGGTCCGGCTCAAACGCATCGGTCGGGCAGACGTCCGGCTCGGGATCAAAGCGTAGGCGGAACATCTTGAACAGGCTGCGGACGGTCCGCACGATGGTGGGGTTCAAGTGCTCCTTGCTCAGGCCGTTGAAGCACGAGTAACATTCCACGCACTCATCACTGTTGATCGTCGACCGGCCGCTGGCTTCGTCGATGTAGATGGCGCCCACCGGGCAGACATACGTGCAGTTGCCGCAGGCGACGCATTTATCGGGGTTGATCTTCATGATTTCTCCTCACGGATGGCAATTTGCTTTGACGCATCAATTTGCGAAAACAGGATGGCCGCCAGCACACAAAGTGCCGCTGCAATCAGGAAAGGCCGGTCCCATCCATACGCTTTCACAATGAATCCGAGCGCCGTAGTAGAGATTGCACCCACCAGATTACCGCAGGTATTCATCACCGCTGAAACGCTGCCGGCAAAGTCCTGGCCAATGTCCAGCGGGATCGCCCAGCTGACGCCCACCGTCGTCTCCAGGCCGAACACGGCAACACAGGTGAGCAGCACGCACATCTCCGCGCTCTCAGCCAGCGTGGCCGGCACAATGGCCGCCGCCGCGATCAGAAAGCCGCTGATCGCCACTGACTGCCGCGCAAACTTCAGACTCCGGCCGCGCTTACCCAGCTCATCGCTCAACCAGCCGCCCAACAGATCACCCGCCGTGGCCGCAAACAGCGGCAAGCTGGCATAAAGGCCCATCGTCTTCAAGTCCAGATGCCGGACCTCGCTTAAGTACTTCGGGAACCAGTCCAGATAAATCGCCAAGCCCCAGCCGTAGCAGGCATACATCGCACCCAGCTTCCACACCGTCGACGATCGCAGAATGGAACCCCACGGCACCGGACCCGAAGCACCTTTGCGCGGCGTGCCTAATGACTCTGTGATCAGCGCCAATTCCGCCGGGTTCACTGAAGCGTGCTCCGCCGGCGTATCGCGATACCAGAAGAACCACAGCGCGGCCCAGGCCAAGCCCAGTGTGCCAAAAGCATAGAACGGCATCCGCCAGCCGTAGTTGGCGATCAGCCAGACCACAATGGGCGGCGTAAAGGCAGCGCCCAGCCGAGACCCCGCATGCGTGATCCCCTGGGCATAGCCACGCTCCACCGGCAGCATCCAGCGCGAGAGCGACCGGGTGGCAATCGGAAACGCGCCCGCCTCACCCATGCCGAACAGAAACCGGAAGGCAGCCATGGTGGTGCCACTCCAGGCCAGCGCCGTGGCAGACGTGAAGATGCTCCACCAGGTGACGATCAGCGCCAAGGCCCGCCGCGGACCAATCCGGTCCCCCAGCCAGCCGCCCGGGATCTGAAAAATCGAGTAGCCCCACCGGAACGCGCCCAGAATTAGACCCATCGTGGTCAGGTCGAGGCCAAACTCTTTTTGGATCGACGGCACCGCTGACGAGATGACCACACGATCCATGTAGGTGATCATGTAAGCCAACACGGTGAGCCAAAGCACCACATGGCGGACTCGGGTAGGACGCATAAAGAAGGGCCGATTCTATCAGAAGCCGGGCGTTACAAGCGCAGCCAGCCATCAACATTTCCGGGAGAACCCGGCCGCCCTAACTCCACTACTGTTTTGATGAAGCTCCGCGAGCCGTTGCTGCTGCCATTTCTGTGCTTCGCGCTGGGCTTGGTGCTGGAACGGCAATGGCCGCTGGGGCCGACGGTGTGGGCGGCACTCGGGCTGGCGGCACTGGCGTTCATCCCTGGCCGCACACGGCTGCCCGCGGTCTGCCTTTCTCTGGTGTTTGCCGGGTCAGCCTTCTGGCAATGGCGATCTTTGACGAAGCTTCCAGAGCTCGACGCAGAGCAGAATGAGCTGGTGACACTCTCCGGCTGTGTGGTGGAGCCGCCGCGGTTGCATCCGGATCGCGAGCAGTTTGTGCTGGAGCTGGCACCCGGCGCTCGGGCGCGCGTGAGCTTGTTTGTGAAGCCGGGCGATGTGCCGCCGGCGCTTGAGTACGGGCAGATGGCTGAAGTCCAGGGCCGCGTGCGGCGTCCGCGCAATTACCAGAACGAAGGGGCGTTCGATGTCGAAAGCTACCTCAAACGGCAGCGGATCTACTGGTCCGTAGCAGGCCGCACGGTGGAGACCGTGCCGGGCGAGTGCGGGTCGAAGGCGCTGGCCGCGATCTACCGCCTGCGCAGCGGGTTGCTGGACCGGATCGACCAGCTCTTCGGCGAGGACCGGGGCAAGATCGCCGCGCTGCTGATCGGTGAATCCGCGCAACTGGATCGGGACTGGTCCGACAGCTTCCGCCGCACCGGGACATATCATGCGCTGGTGGTCTCCGGGACGCACGTGACGGCGCTGGCCGTGGTGGTGATGTTTCTGCTGAAGCTGATCATGCCGGAGTTGCCCGCGCTGATGGTCACCGCTGGGTTGAGCTGGGTGTACGCCATCATCGCCGGTGCCAACGCACCCGTGTTGCGGGCGGCCGCGGGCTTCACGCTGATCCTGCTGTGCCGGTTCCTCTACCGCCGCGCCCGGATGCTGAACATCCTGGCCTGCGTCGCGTGGGGCTTTGTCATCTATGACCCGCAGCAACTGTTCGACGCCAGCTTCCAGCTTTCGTTCCTCTCGCTGGCCGCCATCTGTGCGCTGGCGCTGCCGGTGGAGGAGCGGTTGGTGGGGCCGTGGCGGGCTGCGGGTCGGCACTTGGCGGACACGTCCCGTGACCCGCGCCTGGATCCGGAAGTGGCCCGCCTTCGCGTGGAACTGCGCCTGATCGCCGAGACTGTTTCGCTGGTTCTGCGCTGGCCGCTGCGGCCGGTGACGGTAGCGCTGGGTTGGGCGCTGCGGCCATGGTGCTGGATCGCCGCGATGATGATCATCTCGGCCTCGGTGCAGTTGGCGCTGGCCATTCCGTTTGTCGTCTACTTCCACCGCTGGGCCTTTACTGCGGTGCTGGCCAACATCGGCGTGGTGCTGCTACTCGAGCTCGCCATCCCGGTGGGCTTTGCGGCGACGTTGAGTGGCTTCGCGCCACTGGTCTGGCTGACGCGACTGATGGTGGAGGGGGCCAGCCTACTTGCCCAATGGCATCTGCGGTGGGAGCCGGACTTTCGCATTCCCGCGCCACCTTTCTGGCTGGCGCTGCTGGTGGTGGCGACGTTGTTGCTACTGGCCCTGCTGCTTCGCGCGAGTTCGCGCTGGACACCAGCCGCGGCGCTGGCGAGCATTGGTGCATTGGCATTGCTGCTGATCCACCCGTTCCCCGCCGACGCCCGGTCCGGTGAACTGGAGATCACGACGCTGGATGTCGGGCAGGGGGACGCGTTGCTGGCCGTGTTTCCGGATGGCACGCGCATGCTGGTCGATTCGGGCGGCCTGCCCACGTTTGGCCGCGCCACCAAGCCGATGGATATCGGCGAAGAGGTGGTGGCCCCGTATCTATGGTCCCGGTCGATCCGCTCGGTCGACATCGTGGCGTTGACCCACGCCCACGCGGATCACATGGGCGGGATGCAGGCGCTGATCGAGAACTTTCATCCTCGCGAACTCTGGATCACCGGCCTGGGTCAGAGTGCCGAGCTGGACCGACTGCTCACCGTGGCCCGCGCGCGGGGCGTGATGGTCCGCCAGTGCCGTGCCGGGGCGCATTGGAACTTTGGCTCAGCGGAAGTAACAGCGTTAGCGCCGGGCCCGGAAGAAGAGTACGAAGGCCCGCCACGCAATGAGCATTCACTGGTGCTGGATGTCCGCATGGGCCAGCACCGGTTTCTGCTGCCCGGAGATGCCACTGCGTTCGAGCCGCCGGAGGGTCAGTTCACGGTGTTGAAGCTACCTCATCATGGAGGCAAGGCACGAGCGACACCCGCGCTGGTGGCTGAAGGCCGGCCGATGCTGGGGTTGATCTCGGTGGGGGATGCCAACCGCTACGGCCATCCCCACACGCAAACGCTGGAAGCCCTGGCGGAGGCCCACACGCTGCCACTGCGAACCGACCGGCAAGGGCGGTTGACCATCCACTCTGATGGCCGCCGTTTGCGCTGGGAGACGTTCGCCGGACAGTGGCTCGCGCTACACTGAAGTTTCTAGAACGAATACAAGTATCAAAGGAGTTTCCCCATGAATCGCGATAACAACGAAGGTATTGTTTGGTTCCTCGCCGGTGCCGCGGTAGGCGCTGCTCTCGGCATTCTGTTTGCCCCCCAATCAGGTGAGCAGACGCGCCGTTTGTTGGTGACCAAGGCGAATGAAGGCCGCGATCGCGTGGCCGATCAAGGCCGTGATCTCTACGAGAAGGGCCGCGAATTTGCCGACGAAGCCGCCGAGCTGTTTGAGCGCGGCAAGAAGCTGGTCCAGGGCTAGTTTCCTCCCGCAGTTTTTCGATTTCCACCAGGGCCTGCCGGGCTGCTACGCCTGGCAGGCTCATCTTGATTGACCGATCTGCCGATTCCCCTCTTTTCAGGAGCACCCGCATGAGTATCTCTCTGCCCCCGTTTGTTAACGAGTCCTTCCGTGACTTCTCGCAACCCGTCCACCGCCAGGCGATGGAAGCTGCCCTGGCCAAGGTCCGCGAGGACTTGGGCCGCGAGTATCCGCTGCGCATCGGGCGCGATGAGTTTTTCACTGATGACAAGATCCGCTCAGTGAACCCGTCACGGCCATCAGAGATCGTGGGCGTCCACCAAAAGGCGACCGTCGACATGGCGAACCAAGCAGTGGAAACGGCGTTTGCCTACTTCAAGGAGTGGAGCCGCACGCCCGCCTCGCACCGTATCGCCACCACCAACCGGGCCGTCGAGATTTTGCGCCGCCGTAAGGATGAGTTCAACGCCTGGCTGGTCGTGGAATCGGGCAAGAACTGGAATGAAGCGGAAGCCGACGTTTGCGAAGCGATCGACTTTATGGCCTACTACGCCCGCCAGATGGCGAAGCTCGATTCCCCGGAGCCGTTGGTGCAGATGCCGGGCGAAGAAGGCGTGCTGGTCTACTTGCCGCTGGGTGTGGGCATCGTTGTGCCGCCGTGGAATTTCCCGCTGGCGATTCTGGTGGGTATGGCCGTGGCTTCGCTGGTTACCGGCAACACGGTGGTGATCAAGCCGTCCAGCGACACTCCCACCATCGCGGCGAAGTTTATGGAAGTGCTGGCTGAAGCCGGCTTCCCGGAGCGCGCCTACACGCTGCTGCCCGGGTCCGGTGCCGCCATTGGCGATCTGCTGGTGGCGCACCCCAAGACACGCTTCATCTCGTTCACCGGATCGAAAGAAGTGGGCCTGCGGATCAATGAACTGGCCGCCAAAACGCAGCCCGGGCAGAAGTGGATCAAGCGGGTCGTGGCGGAGATGGGCGGCAAGGATGCCATCATCGTGGACCGCGATGCCGACCTGGACGCCGCCGCCCAGGGTATCGTCGCCGCTGCGTTCGGCTTCCAGGGCCAGAAATGCTCCGCCTGTTCGCGACTGATTATCGATGAGATGGTCTACGACGACTTGATCGAACGCATCAAGGAACGCGCCGAGCAACTGACGCAGGGCCCCGCCGATGATCCGCAATACTACATGGGCCCGGTGATCAACGCCGGGGCGAAGAAGTCGATTCTCGACTACATCGAAGTGGGCAAGCAGGAAGGCCGCCTGATCACGGGCGGCGAAGCGGCCGAGGGAGAGGGCTACTTCATCCAGCCCACCATCATTGCCGACATCGAATCCACCGATCGCCTCTTCCAGGAAGAGATCTTTGGACCCGTGCTGGCCGTCACCAAGGCCCGCGACTTCGATCACGCCCTGGAACTGGCCAACGACTCCGAGTACGGGCTGACTGGCGCAACCTACACTCGCAACCCGGAAAAGATTCGCAAGGCCCGCGAGCAGTTCTTTGTCGGCAACCTCTACATCAACCGCAAGTGCACCGGTGCCATGGTGGGGGCCAACCCATTTGGTGGCTTCAACATGAGCGGTACTGATTCGAAGGCCGGCGGTCCGGACTACCTGCTGCAGTTCGTGCAGCCGAAGTCGATCGCCGAAAAGCTGCTGTAACGCCGGACTGGTCGAAACCACCCCACAAACAATTTCACCCCCAGCCGCCTCCTTTTGAGGGAGACGGACTGGGGGTGAACTGCATTACCCGAGGCAAAACCAACTAGGGGACGATCGGAACGGT
Organism: Acidobacteriota bacterium; assembly: GCA_026394075.1. GTDB lineage: Bacteria > Acidobacteriota > Terriglobia > Bryobacterales > Bryobacteraceae > JAPKYZ01. The sequence goes on along the minus strand of JAPKYX010000285.1, from coordinate 30,703 downwards.
GACGCCCGCCTGCGAGGCCAAGCCGCCCTGACGGATCACCAGTGACTGGTCACCCGCCCCCAAAGACATAGGCAGTTTGACGTTCACCTGATAGAGACCCGAAATGGCCTGCACCGCCGCGCCCTGATACATGATGTCAGTTGCGGGCACGGTGATCCCGCCCACTTCGACCGAGATGGGAATCTGCAGGGGCGAGGCGTTGCGCGCGATATCGCCCGAATCCCAGGCCGGATTGGTGATCCCAAGACCTGTGGCGAAGATCGAGATCATGTCGCCGGGCTTCGCGGGACGTCCACCGGTAACGACCGACGGCTGAGCCACCGGCGTAGCCCCGTCGGGTCCGCGAGCCGCGACACTCCTGGTGCCGCTAAAGGTAAACAGCGCGGGTTGCAGCGGGCTGATGATGGAACTGAAGGCCGCACTGGCGCGCTCATTGGGCAAGCCCCGGTTGGCCACCACTTGGACGGTGGCGGCATTCAACTGATCAAACGGAGCCTGGAAGTTAATCTGCCCGCTTCCGGCGTAGGTGATCGGAGCTGGGCGCCCGTTCACCAAAACCGTGACACAATCCATCTGCTTGGGGAACGCCAGCAAGCGAACCTCCGCTTCGGTGGCGGAACGAGCCCGACCGGTGGGGCTGAAGTTGGCCCCGTAGATTGACGTCAGCCCATTAAAGGCCATATTCGGAGCGCCGGAAGCCGAGTTGGAGACTTCGCGAATCGTGGGGGTCTCCAGTGCGCAGCCCGCACCATTGCGGACCACGGTGGCCGTGGTGTAGATCATGTCGCCCGTGTTGCCGCCGCCATTGTTGGCCGCGTTACCGGCCGCGTAGAACGTGACGTCGCCCACATCTTCGCTGGGCGGAGTCCATTCCACTTCAAACACCATCCGGCCATTGGACCCCAGTACGGTGGCGGCAGCGGTGTGAGACGCAAACTCACGGTCGCCATTGCAGGGGAAGGGCGTGGCCGTTGCTCCGCAGACGACGCGGGTTTGCGCATTCGGGGTAAACGAACCCGCCTGCCTCGATTCGCCGCTCGCGTAGCGGGCGATCAACTGGAATCCCCAGCGGAGTGCATCCGGATGCTCCACCGTCACCCGCACCGTCTGCCGCACGCCCGGCCGGTAAGAGGCAGCATCGATGGCGATACGCCCGCGCTGATCGGCATTGGCCAACGCTCCCCGGTGACAGGCAGTGCAGTTGATGCCGCCGTCAGCCGCGGCACCCGTGCGTTGAGCGGGCGGGCCGCTTGAAAAACCCAGCATCGAACCCGCGCCAATCAAGGCCAGCGCAGTGAGTGAAACGAGACGACCGGTCAGACCGGCCAACGAAGTGTAAACAGTGCTCATGACAACCCTCCTCCTGAAAGCATTCACAGGAAACGGGTCTTCCGACACCTCACCCCAACGAGCCCAACCTGAGCCCCGCTACCCCTGTGTGAGGCTACTGTACAACATTAATCGTCAAAACGGAAGTTGTTTCCGCGATCGAGATGCGGTTGTGTGGAGTAAGACGCCAAGGGTAGCGCGCCCAGGGCGGCGCTGGCTGATCACAATGGCCGGATGATACACTGATCGCCGACGCCATGAAATCTGCTTCTCTGCTTCACTCCACCTTGATGGTTGCGCTCTGTTTGCCAGGCATTGCACTCGCCCAGCCGAAGAAAGTGGATCTGCCGCCCCCCAACGCCACGCCCTCGGCCAGCAATCCGGCCAAGGTAGTCGCTAAACCGGCCGATCGTCAGTTGAAATTGCCCGCGGGGTTTGTGGCCGAGGAGTTCGCCAGTGGCTTCACCAAGCCGCGCTTCATGCTGGAACTGCCTGGTGGGGCGGTGCTGGTGACCGAGAGCATCGCCGAAGGGTCCGTGCTGGTGGTGACGCCGAGTTCAGCACCCAAGAAGTTGATCTCGGGCCTCGACCGGCCGTTCGGCATGGCGCTGTGGAAAGATTACCTGTACGTCTCCGAAGCCCAGGCAATCAAGCGCTACAAACTCGACGCCAAGGCGCTGACCGTGGGCGCGGCGGAAGAGATTGTGCCGCTGAAGGGCTATGGCAAGGGCCACTGGACCCGCGGCCTGGCGTTCGACAAGAAGGGTGAGAAGCTTTATGTCTCCGTGGGTTCGGCCTCCAATGTGGATCCAGGCGACCCGAAGGACCGCGCGGCCGTCAACGTCTATAACCCGGACGGCTCCGGCCACTCCGTCATGGCGGGTGGTTTGCGGAATCCGGTGTCGATCCGCATGAATCCTGAATCCGGCAAACTGTGGTCTACCGTGCAGGAGCGCGATGGCTTGGGTGACGACCTGGTGCCGGACTTCTTCACCGAAATCAAGCCGGGTGCCTTCTACGGCTGGCCCTACGCCTACATCGGGCCCAACGAAGAACCCCGCCGCAAGGGTGAGGCGCCGGAACTGGTGGCCAAGACGACCGTGCCGGACGTAATCCTGCCGGCCCACGCCGCCGTGATGGATTTCATCTTCAGCTCCAGCAAGAAGTTCCCAGCCAAGTACCGCAATGGAGCATTCCTAGCCTTTCGGGGCTCCTCCAACCGCGCGAAGCGCGTGGGCTACTCGGTGGTGTTTGTGCCCTTCAAGGGCGGCAAGCCCGCAGGCCCGCCGGAAGAGTTCCTGTCCGGCTGGATGATGGGGCCGGATGACAAGGAAGTGTGGGGCCGCCCGGTGGGTTTGCTGCAGTTGGCCGATGGCAGCATGCTGGTGTCGGAAGACGGCAACAACAAGATCTGGCGCATCTGGTTCAAGGGCTAGGCCAAGCGTCCAAGTGATGAAAAAGCCCCATGCGTGAGCGTGGGGCTTTTTCATTGTCAGTAGCCCCATGCGTGAGCTTGGGGCTTTTTCCATTTAGGGGAGTAGCCCCAAGCTGACGCATGGAGTTGGGTGGCGGACCAATGACGGGACTTTCGGGTCAAGGCGTCGGCGGCGTGGCCGATAAGACCTCCCGTGTTGTCCATAAAGAAGTACCTCGAATCGGATTCCGAAGAGCTGGTGCGTTCGGCCATTAGCTCCTATCGCTCCACCTTGCAGGCGATGGCGAACAATGGCATTCAAGCCTGTCCGCCGGTAGGCCTGGAGTTGCAGCAGAGCCTGCTGAATCTCCAGGAGCGGCTAGCACTGGAAGCCACAGCGCGGGTGGTGAACGAAACTGGTCAGCAGGCCAGCCAGGAACTGGAAGCCTGGAGCGGCCGCGCAGCTGAGTACTTCAAGCATCAAACCGCAGAGTTCCGAGAGATCATGCTGATCATGGCCGCCACCGCGCAATCGGTGGGGGATCGGGATGAGCATTATGTCGGACAGCTGGGCGATTTCACGACGCGGCTGCAATCGTTTGCCACACTTGACGATCTGGGACAGATCAAGACGTCGCTCAAGAAGAGCGCGGGCGAGCTACAATCCTGCGTGGCGCAGATGGCACGCGACGGCCAGGAGACCGTGGCCAAGCTGCGGCGGGAACTCGCCGTTCATCAAGCCAAGCTGGATGAAGTGGAGCGCATTGCATCCTCGGACGCACTCACCGGCGTCGCCAACCGCCGCCGCGTCGAGCAGGAAATGGAATCCCGCGCCGCCGTTGGCCGCGAGTTCGCCATCGTGCTGTTCGACCTGAACCGCTTTAAGCCGATCAACGACACCTTCGGCCATCAAGCCGGTGACGCCGTCCTGAAGCAGTTCGCCACGGAGTTGAAGCAGGCCTTCCGGTCCACCGACTTAGTGGGCCGCTGGGGCGGCGACGAGTTCATCGCCATTCTCGATGGCAAGGCCGATCAAGCGGAGCCGCAACTCGAACGCGTGCGGAAGTGGGTGTTCGGCGAATACGCCATCCAGGCCGGTGGCAAAGAACAGAAAGTCTTTGTGGACGCGTCCATCGGCGTGGCCGGGTGGAGCAAGGGCGAAGCGATCACGCTGGTGATCGAACGGGCGGACAAGGCGATGTACGCGCAGAAGGGGAAAAAGGCGCGGTAGCGTGGCAATAATGAATTGCCCCAGCGCTGCATCGCGAAGAATGGGGTCCGAGAAAAGAAAAGGCCGCACCGCTGTCATCCAAGAAAACACGGGCGACCCGAAGGCCGCCCGTAACTGGAGCATCTCACGACTGAATGCGAAAACCTTGACCTAGGCGCCTCAGCAACCAGGGGACCAATTCCCACTTCTGCGCTCTTTTTGATCGCCCCGCCAGTAACCATACCGAGAGTGCGAAATCCGAGGTGATTTCGCAGTTCCTGCTAAACGTTACCGCCGCCACGGACTTCCTGCCATACTCCGGGCGCAATTTCTTCCTCGACGATCCAACGTCGGTCTACTTTCCGGTTCCGGGTCGCGTGTCCCTGGTTCTGCAGGGCCTCCCGCGCTTCTTCGGCTATATCCAGCCGCACGATTTCGCCGCGCACTGGAGCCACTAAGCGCGTGGTGAAGTTACGATCCACCGCCCGGGTGCCGGTGGAATAGACGCAGAACCAGCGTAGGTGGCCGCCGGCGTAGCGGTTCTGGTGAGCCAGCGTACCGTAGTCAGCATTCCCGTTCAACCGCGCCTGCCAGACGTCGATGATGACGCCGGTCCACTTCCACTGATCCCATCCGTCGGCCAAGCCGGCCTCGCTCACTCCGTTGGCGTTTGATCTGCCCACCAAGATGAGATGGTGGTCGAAATCCGTACTGCCGATGTGTTCAATCGTATAATCATCGAAGGTTTGATCCCTCACGAGTGAGTAGATCACAGCCGCGGCACAACTGAAGCACCGGCCATAGCGGATTCCGTTCGATTGTGGCGTAAGTACCTTTAGCCCGAGCCGAAGCCAGTACTGTTTGTTCAACTGAACTTCGGCTCCGTGGCCCATCTCCTGAATCGCGACATTCCGGTCGCCCTCTGAGAATACGTTTCCCGCGCTAAAGTTGTACTCACCCGGAACGCCGGTGGGCAGATCCGTTACTTCGATGTTCGACCAGTTGGCGTTGTGGACGGCGATCAGCGGAGTCAGCTCAACCAACGGAGTCCAGAGCTGGGGCGCTGAGGTGAGCGTCACGCGCCGGAACTCACGCGCTTCGGCCATAACAGACGCGCCCAGCGCCACCGCTCTCCGCTCGATTTCATAGGCGAGCTGGCCGACAAGCCGGCTACGGGCGTGGAATTCGTTGGGGTTTTTTTCGATCCACCGGTAGAGGCGCTTGTAGAGGTACTTTAGTTCGGCGGCCGCGGGGGTGGTCTGAAACGCGGTAAGTGCAGTGACTAGTTTGTCCAGACGGCCCGTTTTCCAATGCGGCCAGCCGCGCGTGACTGAATCCACGAACTGTGTATTGCCAGGACTGAGCAACGGCATATTCAACCCTCTCTTATCAAATAAATAGCGGTCCGACGCGCCAACGGAATATCAAACGTCACGAATCGATCCATGCTAACAAAAGCGTACGGGGCACCTCAGGTGCTGAGAGAAGTGCCTCCAGTCATGCGCAGGATGCCATCTTTGGGACCCCGGCTGGGGGGAGATGAAAGCTCAGCTTAAGTCGCCCATCCAAGGAGCGAACCATGAGATACGCGTTCGTTCGATCCGTCCATAGCTTCCAGAAGCCAGCGTGGCGCTGATCGCCAGCCGCAACATGAAACTAAAACTCAACATCTGACCTACGCTCGCGCACTGAAACGATTCTACTTGGCCGCAGCGTCGAAGGTGACTACCAAGAAAAAACGGGCGACCCGAAGGCCGCCCGTAAGTGGAGCATCTCACGACTGAATGCGAACGCTTTTGAGGCGTGGGCGAAAGTCCTGTGGGCCAAGCCCCCAGTTGCCTCGCGGTTAGCGCCTAGTAGCGGTAGTGTTCGGACTTGTAGGGGCCTTCCACGGGGACACCGATGTAGTCGGCCTGTTCCTTGGAAAGGGTGGTCAGCTTGACGCCGATCTTTTCCAGGTGGAGGCGGGCCACTTCTTCGTCCAACTTCTTCGGCAGCGTGTAGACCTTCTTCTCGTAGATGTCCTTGTTGGCCCACAGGTCGACGGCGGCCAGCGTCTGATTGGCGAACGAGTTCGACATCACAAAGCTGGGGTGGCCGGTGGCGCAGCCCAGGTTGACCAGGCGGCCTTCAGCCAGCATGTAGATTGAGTTGCCGCCGGGGAACGTATACATATCCACCTGGGGCTTGATGTTCAGGCGGACGGCGTCGGAGGTGTTCAACTTGTCGATTTCGATTTCGTTGTCGAAGTGGCCGATGTTGCAGACGATGGCTTGGTCCTTCATGTGGCGCATTTGGTCCACGGTGATGACGCCGAAGTTGCCGGTGGTGGTGACGTAGATGTCGCCACGGCCCAGCGTCTCTTCAACGGTGGTCACTTCGTAGCCTTCCATCGCGGCCTGCAGAGCGTTGATGGGGTCGATTTCGGTGACGATCACGCGAGCGCCCAAGCCGCGCAGGCTGCGGGCGGAACCCTTGCCCACGTCGCCGTAGCCGCACACGACGCAAACCTTGCCCGCCACCATCACGTCGGTGGCGCGCTTGATCCCGTCAGCCAGCGATTCGCGGCAGCCGTAGAGGTTGTCGAACTTCGACTTGGTGACCGAATCGTTGACGTTGATGGCCGGGACCAGCAGCTTGTGCTGTTCCATCAACTGGTAGAGACGGAGTACGCCGGTGGTGGTTTCTTCCGACACGCCGCGCCAAGCGGCAACGATGGTGGCGAAGATGCCCGGCTGTTCCACCGCAATCTTCTTCAGCAGGTCCTTGATGACCTTTTCTTCGTGGCTACCGGAGGCGGAGTTCACCCAGTCCGAGCCGTTTTCCATCTCGAAGCCCTTGTGGATGAACAACGTGACGTCGCCACCGTCGTCCACCACCAGTTCCGGACCCTTGCTACCCGGGTGGATGATGGCCTTCCAGGTGCAATCCCAGTACTCTTCCAGCGTCTCGCCCTTCCAGGCAAACACGGGCACGCCCGCGGCGGCGATGGCAGCGGCGGCGTGATCTTGCGTCGAGAAGATGTTGCAGCTGGCCCAGCGCACGTCAGCGCCCAGGTCGACGAGCGTCTCAATGAGAACGGCCGTCTGGATGGTCATGTGCAGCGAACCGGTCACCCGGACACCGGCAAGCGGCTTGGTCGCCGCGTACTTCTTGCGAATCGACATCAGGCCGGGCATTTCAAACTCGGCGATGTTGATCTCTTTGCGGCCCCAGTCGGCCAGCGTCAGGTCAGCGACCTTGTATTCCGTGGCAATGTTGTTGAGAGTGGCTGTGCTCATATTGTTGTCATCCATCTATCGATCAGGATATGTTGATATCTTAGCGAATCGCTGAAACGCCGTCAACAGAATCCTCAAGACCATGCCCTCCATCACCAAATCCATGCGCCTGCTGACCGACCCGTCCCGGTTGCGGATCGTCTTACTGCTTGAAAAAGAGGAACTTTCTGTCGCGGAGCTTCAGGAGATCTTATCGATGGGCCAAAGCCGGATCTCTACCCATCTTTCGCAGTTGAAGCAGGCGGAACTGGTGGAGGATCGGCGGTCCGGCAAAAATATTCTCTATCAGCTACGGACGCCGCAGCAGTGGGGAGAACTGTTGCATCTGGCGCGGCAGGCAGCGACCGAGATCCCGGAGACCGCCAGCGACTTGCAGGCGCTGAAGCTGATTCTGGACCACCGGCGCGACAAGACACGGGCGTACTTTGACGAATTGGCGGGCAAGTTTGGGCGGCAGTATGTACCCGGCCGGTCCTGGAAGGGGTTGGCGGAAACGCTGTTGATGTTGTTGCCGCCGCTGGTGATTGCCGATCTGGGCGCGGGTGAAGGGACGTTTACGCAGTTGCTCGCGCGAAGGGCGAAACGGGTGATTGCGGTAGACAACTCCGAGAGAATGGTGGCCTTTGCCGCCGATGCCGCCCGGCGCAATGGTTTGGACAATGTCGAGTTCCGCCTGGGTGACCTGGAAGACCCTCCCATTGAAGCGGAATCGGTTGATCTGGCGTTCTTCTCCCAATCCCTGCACCACGCCTTGCATCCCCGGCGCGCCGTCGAAGCGGCCTTCCGGCTCATCCGGCCCGGTGGTCAGATTGCCATTCTGGATCTGAAGCGGCATTCCTTTGAAGAGGCGCGAGAGCTTTATGCCGACCGCTGGATGGGCTTTGCCGAAGTGGAACTGCTGGAATTTGTCACGGCAGCCGGGTTTGGCGAGACCGGCGTCTGGACGGTGCACCGGGAGGAGGAGACGCCTCACTTTGAGACGGTTTTAGCGTTGGGCCGGAAGCCGCTCTGATCCCGGCGGGGCCTTCGCGCCACCAATTTCCATCCTCTTGCGCCGAGATAAGGCCCTGGCGATCACCCGAAAATGCGGCTAAGTAGATTTTTCATGTGCAAAGCCGCTTCCCCCGACGATATGCGCTTTATACAAGAACAACTAGACTCCAGCCGGCTTTAGGCGGCGGAGCCATTGATTGGAAGGGCAGCGTCTTTATGGATATTAATCCTACCCGTCCCGACGCCGCACCGGTTCTCCTCGTGGACCAGCCGTTACCGGCCCGCGAGGTTGCCGAGCGGCGCGAGCTGGTGAAAGCAGTTCGGGCGATCAACGAAACCTCGGCACTGGGCCAGAACAACGAACTGACCTACGCCGTGGATCGTGACACCCGCCGTACCGTGGTTCGCATCATCAACAAACAGACCCGGGAGCTGGTGGCGCAGTTGCCGTCCGAGCAAGTGCTGGAGCTGGCCCGCCAGGTAAACAAATAGATCCGTTGTTCGCTTTTCCCACTTTCTTACTGAAGTAGCGGGCGCGGCAAGCCGATATTGCAAATAGCAATGACGGCTTACGGCGCTCACGAAACCTACCTGGAAACGACGGTCCGCAGCTCTGACCCCCTTGATCTGACCCGGCTTCTCTACCGGACCGCGATCGATTCACTGCGTCAGGCGGCCTCGGCCCAACGTGCAGGCGACATCGCCACGCGAGGCCGGCAGATCAGCCGCACGCAGGCCATCTTGGGCGAACTGCTCACGGCGCTGGACGAACGGCAGGAGATCTCCCGGCGGCTGGCTCCTCTTTACGATTACCTGTTGCACATCACGCAGGTAGCGCAGGTGGAACAACGGACGGAGCCGCTGGATGAGGCCCGCCACTTGCTGGAAACGCTGCTGGAGGGCTGGCAGCAGGTAGAACTCCCGGTCGACGCCGACGCCGCCACCGCTGCCTAGGCTCGGGCGTCGCCACGTCATGGCACCTGCGGGTGCCGCTGGACCAGTGCGGATCTCTGTCCCTGTTGAAATTTCCTTCTCCCCGGCGGACTGAACTGCCTCGCCCCCCTGCCCCGGCTCAATTACACGTCTACGAACTATAATTGTGGCTCGTTGACCTGATTCCGGATCGCCCTTCCCGGCTGCCGGCGTAACAGGGAACGGGGACTTGAGAACTGGGGACTTGGGAAGCAAGTAAGGGGCAACATGAGAAACGCGCACCGGGTGGTCAGAGGGGAAACGGCCAGGCACTCAGGATCGTTGACGGCCGCATTGATCGCCATCACTCTATCCATGACGGCCTGGGGGGCCGCACCAGCTCCACTGGTTGCCAAAGGACGGGCCGTGAACTGGTGGTTTGTCTTCAAGTTCAACACGGGTACGGCACCCGGTTGCGCGGGAACGGCGGCTCGGGTGTGCCGGTTCGGGGGAGCCGTCCAGGAGGCCGACAAGTTCAGCCAGCAGTTTGTCTTTGCCAGCAACAAGAGCCCCGTGCTTCGTGAAGGCGGAGGCTGTGTGGGAAACACCACCGAGGACCCGGTGGGCGCGACGTTTGACCAGATCTACAACGGCCAGTATTTCTACGTCGTCTGGAATGATCAGTTTCATGGCCGCCCGATTGCCAACCGGTCTGGCTCGGCCGGGCATTCGAAGGGAATCCTGGCTTGGGATGAAAGCGGCAACGGTGTCGTGATGCAGGTAACGACGCCCTCGTGGCCGGGATCGGGCAGTGTGGCCCACCCGCGCCAGGGCGACGGCAACACGCTGGGCTGTATCGAGAACAACAACGTTCTGGTCAGCCAGCACTTCTTCGCCCTGCGGCTGAAGAAAGACGCCCTGGCCATCATGCTAAAGGCCTTGATCAACGCCAACGTGGTGACCAACGCGACCAAGCCGGAGCTGGTGCGCAATGGCGGACCGGCCGAGATCCAGACCCTGGTCGGCCAACTGGGTTCGGCCGCGAAGAGCACAACGCCCACCATCGACAAACTGCCCGGCGGAGTGACGGTGATCTCGAAGCCGTCGGGTCTACATGTGCCGCCTTGGCAGATGACCTCGGCTTTGCTCGGGGGTGCCCCGCTGCGGGCCGCCACTTGGTGGCTGCAACCGTTGATTCCCACCACCACCGCAACGACGCCCATCGGTTGCTGGTCGCCTACGCTCGGCACGCCGGGCCCGGTGGAGATTGCCACCAGCGGCACTTGGGATAACAAGCGGATCGGCTTGAAGGGGTCGCCCTCACCACAGGGCAATCATGCCAAGATCGGCGTTTCCCGAGGCAAGAAGCCGCTGGCCATCTTCGCCGATCTCAACCAACAGGGCGCACTTTCAGGCGGGCCTTCGGAATGCGACAGCAGCCAGAATGGCCGTGGCGGTCTGTTCTTCGTCCTCAGCAACAAGAAGTTGGCGGCCAGTGTCGGCGCGTTGATTACGGGCGAGACGGCACCGGCACCGTAAGGTCGGCCGGGTTGGCGGCCGCACCGGCGGGGGACACAGCATCGGCCGGGGACACAGCACCGGCGGGAGGCTCAACCGTGGCGGCCGGGCTGGACTTCCGCAAACTGTCGGTGACCATCTTCGCCAAGCCAAAACCGCCGCTGGCCGCCATGACTTTGGCGAACTCCTGTTCGGCGAATTCGATCATCGTGGAACCGGAGGCATCATCGCCCCCACCCATCCAGCCCGTCTTGCCATCGGCCCGCATCGCTTGCAGCATCTGGCCGATCATCAGAGCTTCAAACTGAGAAGCGGCCTTCTGGATGTTCTCCGGGGAGTTGCGCGCCGAAGGTGCGGTGCTGGGTTCAGCTGCGGGATTGGCCGCCGGAGTCAGGATTGGGAGGGCGGGTGACATCTGGGGTTGCCTCTAGATCACTTCCAGAATTGCTTCGATCGCCCCGGCGGCACGGAGGTTCTGGAAGATGGCAATCACATCGCGGGGTGTCGAGCCAATCGATTGCAAGGCCCGGACCAGTTCTTCCGCCGTGGCACCGTTCTTCAAGACCAGGTTGCGGGTCTTCTCTTCTTTGACGGCGACGTTGACGTTGGGCGCGACGACGGTTTGGCCCTGCGACAGTGGTGCGGGCTGCGAGACATCATAGTTGGTCTGCACCTCGACGCTCAGGCTGCCGTGCATGATCGCCACCGGCGAAATACGGACCTGCTTACCCATGATGATCGTGCCCGTCCGCTCATTGAGGATGATCTTGGCCGGCCGGTCTGCCATGACGGTCAGCCCTTCCAGCTCGGCCATAAACTCGGCAGTCCGGGGCCGCCACTCGGCCGGCGTGGTGATGGCCACCAACCCGGAGTTCTCCGCCTTCGCCACGCCACCCTGATCAGAGAACCGCCGGTTGATCGCGTCGGCGACGCGGGCCGCAGTCGAGAAATCGGGCTGCCTCAGTTGGACCCGGATCACCGGCCCCGGTGTCACCGAAGGGGCGGCTTTTTCGACGATCGCTCCATCGGGGATTCGTCCGGCCGTTGGGTGGTTCACGGTCTGCGCATTGGCCGCGCCACGGCCCGCCACAAAGCCGCCGGTCACCACCGGCCCTTGGGCCACCGCGTACACATCACCATTGGCGGCTTTCAACGGCGTCAAGATCAGTTGCCCGCCCTGCAGGTTGGCCGCATCGCCCAGGGCCGCCACATGAATATCAATGCGGGTGCCCGGCTGCGCAAAGGCCGGCAGATTGGCCGTCACCAGCACGGCCGCCATGTTGCGGACCAGCATCGCCGTGGGCGAAACCTGAACGCCCATCCGGTCCAGCATGTTGGCCAACGTTTGTGCGGAGAAGAAGGTCTGGCGCTTGTCACCAGTGCCGTTCAGGCCCACCACTAGGCCGTAGCCCAGCAGCTGGTTTTCGCGGACGCCTTCAATGGTCACCAGCTCCTTCAACCGGGTGACGGGTTGCGCGTTGGAGGAGACGGCTAGAGACAGAAGTATCAGGGGAGTGATCATTGTTTTGAAAAGGAAACCTTAGAACGGAAGAATGCCCATCATGATGCGGTAGAGAATGTTCGGCCGCCGGATCGCATCGCCGACGACGCCTTTGCCTTCGATCGAGATCTCCATCTGCCCCACCCGGTCCGAGGTGATGCGGTTGGTGGCGGACAGGTCGTTCCAGCGGACCACGCCGCGCAAGCGCACGCGTTGGCGCTCCGAGTTTGCCTGGACATCCTTGATGCCTTCAATCACCAGAAACCCGTTGGGCATGACATCCACGACGCGGGCGGTGAGGGTCGTCGACAGCGTATTGGTCCGGCTGGTGGATCCCTGGCCCTGCATCGTGGCCGAGGTGGACAACTCCAGCGCCGACGTCAGCGCCGGAACATTGGCGCGCGGCCCGGCGACAGCGGGAATGGACGCTTTCGCGGCCGACTTGCGCGAGCTATTGGAGACGCCGCTGGAGACCGCCGACGCCGTGTCGCTGACCACCACCGTCACCAGGTCACCAATCTGCGAGGCCCGCAAGTCTCGCCCGATGTCGCCAAACCTGCCCGTCACGGTATAGAGGGAGCCGGGCGAAGGCTGGAAGTTGATCGCCGCGGCATCGCGCGCCGAGCGAACGTAATCTTCCAGCGGTGTGGGCTTCGGGACCTTCTTGGCGCGCGCATAGACCGGAGCTACCTCCCCGGCCACCAGGATCACCCAGAGCGCCACCGACAACATCAGCCAACGGTTAGTTCGTTCCATCATCGCCCTCCACTTTCACTTGGCCTGGACCCGCGACCACTCCGCGAAAACGTTTACCCGAAGTGAGATTCTTCAGCACGATCCGGTCCCCCCGTCGTCCCCCGGTTTCCGCTTGGGCTTCCAGGCTCAGCTTGGCCTGGCCGGCTTCGACGGTGACGCTCACCTTGTCGCCCGCTGCGACTTCCCGCGGCTTGACCAGCAAGGCCGTCACCAACGGTGTCCCGGTCCGCACCGGACGCCGGACGGTCATGCCCACCAGGTCGTCCAGGCTCTCGGGTGTCGCCGTGGCGGAAGGATGTTGCGGCACACGCTCGAGCCGGATGTCTTCCGGCTTCAAGATTTCGCCTGGGGTGAGATCGCGTCCGGCCACTGCCGTTTGACGGTCAATGTGGACGTCCACCTTGGCCCACACGGGATAGCGGCGCCCATCGCCACCTTTGACATAGCCGCGCCACAGACCATTGATGCCCAACCCCAAGCGCGGAAACTCGACATTGCCTAGCGGTACGGGCTGCTTGAGGTAGTCGAGCAAACGCAGCGCCGCCTCGGGTAGCGCCCGCTCCATTGCCGCCCGCACCGCACCCGCGTCCAACAGCGCCCACGGCCGCACGACGCACACATCGCCCGGCACCGCAATGGATAAGCCCTGCCGTTGCGCGAAGGCGGCCAGCTCGACGCCCAGGATGGTGCGCCGCACGCCGAACCGGGGCGCAAAGCCGAACACCGCCGTGGCGGGCAAGTCCGTCAGAGCCGGTACGCGAGCCGCCAGATGCGAGGCTCGGATCTGGTCGTCCGCCACAGGCAGACATCCCGATGCCGAAAGTAGAGCGGTCACTAGTGCCGTCATCGCCCGATGTTATTTACTTGCTGATACATTTCGTCCGCCGCGCGGACCACCTTGGAGTTGGCCTCATAGGCGCGCTGGCTGACGATCATGTTGATGAACTCTTCCACCACCGACACGTTTGAGCCTTCCGTGTAGCCTTGCAGCAATGCCCCCAGGCCTTCCTGCCCGCCCGGCAGACCAATGGTCGGGTCGCCCGAAGCGTCGGTCGGCATGTAGAGGTTGTGGCCGATGGCATTCAGGCCGGCCGGATTGTTGAAGTTGGCTAGCTGGATCTGCCCGGCGGTCTGCGAGGCGGCTTGCCCGGGCAGGTTGTAACTCACGACGCCATCGGCGGCAATCGTGATCTTCTGCGCCTCCGCCGGAATCGTGATCTGCGGCTCCATCGGGTCGCCTTCAGCGGTGACGATGTTGCCATCGCGATCCATCTTGAAGCTGCCGGACCGCGTATAGGCGGTCTCACCGGTCGGCCGGCGGACTTGGAAGAAGCCCTTGCCTTGGATCACCATGTCCAGCGGGCTATCGGTCTGGGTAAAGTCGCCTTGCGAGAAGACGATGGCGTTGGAGACCGGCCGCGTTCCCAGGCCCAACTGGAGGCCGCTGGGGATCACGGTTTGTGAGCCGGCGGCCGCGCCCGGTTGAATAAAGTTTTGGTACAGCAGATCTTGAAACTGTGTCCGCCGCTGCTTGAAGCCGACCGTATTGGAGTTGGCCAGGTTGTGGGCAATGTTATCGACGTTCATCTGCTGGGCCTGCATGCCGCTGGCCGCGCTAAAAAGTGCTCGGATCAAATGCTTAACTCCTCTTGTCGGACTTGCCGCCACTGGCAGGCCGTAGGGCCTGGTGGGCGCTGAAACTCTAGATGCGCTGACTGTTAGCTGACGCGGGCGATGTCATCGACGGCTTTTTTCGACATCTCGCCATTGATCGAGAGCGCGCGGTTCAGCATTTCAAACTGGCGCATCACGTTCACCAGCCGCACCGCCATCTCGGGCGCGTTGACGTTGGATGCCTCGACCATGCCTTGACGGACCTCGACGCCCCGAGCTTCTATCGGCCGAGGCGCGGAAAAGCTGAAGTAGTTGCCGGCCCGCTTCTCAAAACCGGTCTGCGGCGCGAAGTCCACCACCGACAAGCGGCCCACATTGGCACCGCCCTGGCGAATAGTGCCATCGAGCGCCACCTGCAGATCGAGGCGCGGATTCAGCTTCGGCGGCTGGCCGTCGGCCGTCTTGATCTCCACCTCATAGCCTTCGGCCGTCGTCAGTGTGCCGGTGTTTGAAACACGGAAGTTCCCGTTGCGGGTGTAGAGCGGCCCGCTGGGCCCCTTGGCGACAAAGTACCCTTTGCCGCTTAAGCCGAAATCGAACTGGCTGCTGCTGGGCGTGAGCGCACCTTGGCTGAAGTCGGTCCACTTTCCTTCGACCACCGGCGACACCACCGCTTCCCCCAGCGCTTCTTCAGAAAAGTATTGCCGGTACATTTCGCGATCGGCCTTGAAGCCGGCGGTGGAACTGTTGGCGATGTTGTGCGACAACATGTCCAGCGACTCCATGCGGGAACGCAAACCACTGGCCACCAAAACGGTGAATTGATCCATGTGCCGACTCTGTTTGCATTTTTTGGGCCGAAGCTAAAACTCCTGATTTCGCGGGCGATATGTGATTCAAGAGAGGATGACGAAGCGCCATAGTTTTGCCGATCGGCACGATCCTGCCACCTCTGTGCCATCTCGATAGCCCGTCGAATCAGCGGTTTGAGGTTTGGCCCGCGGCATGCATCAGCACGGGCCGTGACCGTCGCCACATCCATCGCCAACTCCGTTCCAGGCGCCGTAGACGCCTCCCCTGCGGCCGCCGCTGGCGGCAAGGGACTCGGCCGAACTCTTGAGGCCTCCACTTTCGGCGCCGCCCAGGGCTTTGCCACCGCATTTCAATCGGCCCTCACGGTTGAGACCTCCACGGTGCGCCCGGAGCGGGCATTGAACGCTCGCGAATCGCGCACGCCAGTCTCCCGCACTTCCCGGGACTTCCTTCCGGCCAAGGCCAGTTCCACCCCGGCTCCCGATGCCCGGCTGGCCAAGGCCACTCCCGAGCGGACCGAAGCCGACCGGCCTGAGCCCGCCCGAGGTCCAGCCACCAAGGCGCAGACGGTGCGATCCGAAGTCTCCCGGTCCGAGCAGGATCGGCCTGACGACGTGAAGACGGCACCCGCAGCGCGTCAACTGGCCTCCGCGCAGTCGGCGGAAAGCCCGGCGAAGCATCGGCAGGCCTCAACCGAGGCAGTGGCAGCACCGGCCGATCCAACCACGGCCGATTCAGACACGACCGAGACCAACAGCGAGGAACCGGCGGGGATTGCCCTGGTGGCGGCAGCGGTCTCCAGCGCGCCGCCCGAGCCGGTGGCACCGGAGCTCTACTGGGGAGACATGGAAGGGACTCGCCTGGCCTCCGAGGAGGCACCGCTCATGGATGGTGCCAGCGAGGCCGAGCCCGAAGCCGGCAGCACAGTGAATGAAGCGCTGACATCCCTTCTGCCGACCCTCCGCTCCGTGGCGCCCCAAGGTGAATCCGCGCCCAAACTCGGAAGCAGTTCGTCTGGCCCGATCCAGTTCGTCGCCACCGATGAAGCAACCGATGAAGAGCAGCCGCGCACCGCAGCAGACGCTTTGCCGCAACTGACGGCGGAGCAGGACAAGCTGGCCGCCACCACGCCCACGGCACCAACCGCAATGGCTGCGATCCCAGTGGCCGTGACTCCGGAGGCCGCACCAACGGCCACCAGTCACACGCCTGATCATCAACCCGCAGTGGAGCGGCGGCTGTCGGACCGGGCCAGCGGCCCTCATGCCGAGGGGGTGGACCTGCCTGAGGCGGCCGAGCTGACGGCACCGTCAACCAAGAATCCCATCGCCTTCACGATGCAGCTGAAGGTAGCGGAGTCCGGGACGGAGGGGGGCAGCCCGCTGGCCGCTCCTCAAGTAGCGGCACCTCAAGCGGCGGAAGCTCAAGCGGCGGCTCTGGGCGTGGCGGCGCGTACAGACCTGGAAACGGGGGGCGACCCGACGCTCCCGAAGGCCAATGCGGATAGTCCCACCGGACCCCAGCCAGCGCACGGACCCGCGGCACCAACCGCCAGCACCGCGGCGGGTGACCGAGAGCCCCAGCGGGAGCGGCACAGCGGTGGGGACAAGCCATCTGGGCAGGAACCATCCAGCCCCAGCGGACAGCCGGCACCGGCGGCGGAGAAAGCCTCCGCCACGCCCGCCGTCACCACGCCAACCTCCTCGCGGGTGGAGGCAGCCGCGGCGGCCCGCGGTAGTTCCGCCACGCGCACCATCACCGCCACAGAAGCCGTGGCCGATGCCGGGGGCACCCGGGCGGAGCAGGTGAAGAACCTCCCCCGCCCCGTCGGACCACAACGTCTGGCCCTGCGGGTGGACCCGCCGCCTGTGGCGGGCACCTCTGCGGCCCCGGCACCAGGGCGGGCCGTCGAACTCTATCTTGAACAGCGCGGCGCGGATGTACACTTTGACGTCCGGTCCGCCGATCCTTCCATGGTGAGCGACCTGCAAGGTTCAGTGAAGGACTTGAGCAACCGCCTGGAGCAGGCCGGTTTCCGGACGGAGAGCTTCTTGCCTTCTGATGCCGTGCGCGGTGCCGGGCAGAGTGCGACCGCAAACAACTCCGGCACCGGTGATGACGAACCCAGCCAGCGGCAGCCCGGCGAGAATCCACAAGGCCAGAGTGGCCAGCAATCAAACGGCCGGGATGCCCGGCAGAATCGCGACGGGCAACAACCCCGTTGGCGCAATGAGTTCGAAGAGATGTTCGGCAGCACGGCCACCCCGGCAACGGCGCTCCGGACGAACCAGTAGAAATTTCATCCAGACAAGAGGCGAAAGCGAGGCTCACGATATGTCCACTACCACTGCGGCGGCTCCCAAAAACTGGTACGACCTGAATGCTCCATCAACAGCAACGAACTTAACGACCAAGAAAGATCTCAACACCGACCCGACGGCGCAGAAGGAGATGTTTCTCCAACTGCTGGTGGCCCAGATCAAGAACCAGAATCCGCTCAACCCCAGCGACGGCACGCAGTTTGTGGCGCAGCTTTCGCAGATGACCGGCGTTGAGCAACTGCTGGGGATGCGGCAGGACCTAAAGGGTATCCAGAGCTCGCTGACCGAGCCGGCCGCCCCGCCCACCAACGGGCCCGCGCGATTGCCCGTGAAGACTCTGCCTTAGCGCAGCCCGCCCCCAAGCAACCGCCACTAAGGCCGCACCATTTTAAGGAGACCAACTTTTGTTTACTTCATTTTCAACCGCTCTTTCCGCCCTTGGGGCACATACCACCGCCGTCGACGTCGTCGGCAACAATTTGGCCAACCTCAACACGCCCGGCTTTAAGGGCAGCGCCGTTTCCTTTGCCGATCTGGTAACCCAGTCCTTGGGCGCAGGCCTGGGCGAAACGCAGGTCGGTTTCGGCGTTGGCCGTCCGGTGACGCTACGGCAGTTCTCCCAGGGCGCCATTCAGGCGTCCAACGGCCCCTTGGACGCCGCCATCCAGGGTGACGGCTTCCTGGTGCTGAAGGATGACAATGATGCCGTCAAGTACACCCGGGGTGGCAATTTGCTGGTGGACAAGTCCGGCAATCTGCTGACGGCCAAAGGCAACCGCGTTCAAGGCTGGTCGGCGGTGGGAGACACCATCGACACCAACCGTCCCGTGGGGAACATCGTCGTTCCAGTCGGCTCACTGCGTGCGCCTACTGCTTCAACGGCGTTCAATTTCGAAACCAACCTCAATGCTTCCTCGGCAATCGGCGAACGCTTCTCCACCTCGCTGGAAGTGTTTGATTCCTTGGGCGTCAACCACGTGGTGACGGTGGCCTTCACCAAGTCCGCCACCGCCAATCAATGGGACTACGCCATTACGATTCCCGATGCCGATGTCGCGGCGCCGGTGACGCCGGTGACCGGTTCGATCAGCTTCACGCCTAGCGGAGTGTTGGCCACGCCCGATGCTACCGTGGCCCCTCCGCGATTGACCATCACGGGTCTCAGAAGCGGCGCGGCGGACATGAACCTGGACTGGCAGATGTACAACGGGCTCTCGCCGCGGCTGACGCAGTATTCTCAGCCTTCGGCGGTGTCTGCCAACTCGCAGAACGGCGCACCGGCTTCCCAGTTGATCCGCGTCGGCCTGGCCGATGGCGGGGCGATTCTGGCGCAATACTCCAATGGCCAGCAGGTGACGGTGGGCCGCGTGGCGATGGCGTCCATCCGCAACCCGGAGTCCTTGATTGCCGCGGGTGACAACACTTTCACACTCAGCTCCCGCAGCGCACTGCCGGCTATCGGCGTGGCCGGGTCCGGCGGCCGTGGAACCATCCTGGGTGGCGCGGTGGAATCATCCACGGTGGACATCGCCAAAGAGTTCACCAACCTGATCGTTTACCAGCGCGGTTATCAGGCCAACAGCCGCGTCATCACGACCGTCGATGAGATCAGCCAGGAGACGATCAACCTGAAGCGTTAGGCCGCCTGAGGCTCCGCTCTAAGGTTTTCGCTCCATCCCTCCGATGACTTCGCTTGAACAGATCGCACACTATGCTGAGGTCCCGATAGACGTTTCGGTCGAACTTGACCGGCGCATCCTGACCATCCGCCAGATTTTGGACCTTGAAACGGGGTCGGTGGTGAAGCTCGGCCGTTCGGCCGGCGAGAACATCGACATCCTGGTGGGAGGGACGCTGATGGCGTTTGGCGAGATTGTGATTATCGAGGACACGATGGGCGTGCGCATCACGGATTTCAATCAAGAGGAGTAACCGCCAGAGCTGCAAGTTCTGGCGGCCGGGCGGTTCCGACGGAGAAGTACCGGCGGACACCTGGAATCGACTATGGACTTGGCTTATCAGATGATGGCGGTGTTGGGGGTGCTGGCAGCACTCTTCGTCACCGTCCGGCTGCTGGCGCGCCGCACCTTGCTGCCGGCCCGCAAAGCCTCCGCACTCCTGAGCATCGAGGCTCGCCTGCCGCTGACCGCACAGCATCAGCTCCACTTGGTGAACTGGCAAGGGCGCCCCTTGCTGGTGGCCACCTATCCCGGCGGCTGCACCACGCTGGCCGACCCGACAGCCCTCTCCGCAGAATCCACTCCACCTGTCGTTGCTGGCACCCAGGCGGCGCAAATGGAGGTGGCCTCGTGACTCCCAGCCTGCTGGGCATCCAGAGCAACGGGCAGAACCTAAGCATGCCGATGCAGATCGTCATTCTGCTGACGCTGCTGACGCTGTTGCCGGCGGTTGTCGTGTCGGTGACGCCGTTCTTGCGGATCACCATCGTGCTGCACTTTCTGCGGCAGGCACTGGGCACTCAGACCGCGCCCTCCAATCAGGTGCTGCTGGGCCTGGGCTTGTTTCTGACGCTGCTGATCATGCAGCCCATCACCGGCGACATCTACGACAATGCCTGGAAGCCCTACGAGAAGGGCACGCTATCAGCGGAGAAGGCGCTAGAGACGGGCCTGGTGCCGGTGAAAAAGTTCCTACTGAAGTTCGCCCGTGAAAAAGACATCCAGGTGATGCTGGAGGCCTCCCACTCCGTGGCCCCAGCCCGCGCCGAGGACGTCGATCTGCGGGTGCTGGTACCGGCTTACGTCCTTTCCGAGTTGAAAACCGGCTTCCAGATTGGTGCCGTCCTGTTCTTGCCGTTTCTGATTATCGATCTGGTGGCGGCTTCAGTGACGTTGTCGATCGGCATGGTGCAACTGCCGCCCGCGATGCTGTCGGCACCCTTCAAGATCCTGCTGTTTGTGCTGGTGGATGGCTGGAACCTGGTGATCGGATCGCTGGTGAGGAGTTTTGCGTGATGACGAATTTGAATGAGACCAGGAGCAAGCCATGACCCCGGAAAGTAGTGCGGAGCTGATCCGCCAGGCCTTGATGACCACCTTCTGGCTGAGCCTGCCTTTGCTGGCCGTGGGCTTTGTCGCGGGCATCGTGATCAGCTTGCTCCAGATTGTCACCTCCATTCAGGACCCCGGCTTTGGCACCGTGCCGCGGCTGGCCGCATTTCTGGGCGC
The DNA here is from genome assembly GCA_026394075.1 of Acidobacteriota bacterium. Classification (GTDB taxonomy): domain Bacteria; phylum Acidobacteriota; class Terriglobia; order Bryobacterales; family Bryobacteraceae; genus JAPKYZ01. The sequence continues at coordinate 9,853 of JAPKYX010000285.1, read as the reverse complement.
GATGTTGTTCTTCCTGCCCATGATCCTGCGCGTGCTGATGACCTACACGACCAAGCTGTTGGGGGACTTTACGCCGTATGCCCGCTGACGCCGCCGTTGCCAGCGACGTGCTGTCCCGCAGCGTCGGCATTGGTTTGCCTGTGGTGCAAGGCTTTGCGCTGGTGCTGGCGCGGGTGGCCGGGCTCTTCTCGTTTGCCTCGCTGCCGGGCGGACGCAGCCTGGTGGACTTGGGCAAAGTGGTGTTCTCGCTCTCGCTGACGATTGCGCTCTATACGTTCTGGCCCCGGCTGGAAGCCACCAATGACCCCTGGCGGCTGGCCATCTGGGTTCTGGCCGAGGCAGCGATGGGCCTGACGATGGGGTTGCTGGTGGCGCTGGCGCAGGAGTGTCTGACCTTCGCCATGCAACTGATCGCCACCCAGGCTGGCTACAGCTACGCCACCTCCATCGACCCGAACTCACAGGCCGATTCGGGCGTGTTTCCCGTGATCGGCCAGTTGTTTGCGGGGCTGCTGTTCTTCGCCTTGGGCCTGGACCGGCACATCATCAGCGCCCTCGCGGCGAGCCTGCAAACCATGCCTCCGGGCACGATCACCCAAACCGATCTTCGGGCACCGGCGGAATCGATTCTGAAGCTGTTCAGCGGCGTATTTGTGACGGGCGTGAGACTGTCATTGCCCGTGGTGGCGTTGCTGCTGATTCTGGATCTGTCGCTGGCGCTGATGGGGCGGCTGAATGCGCAGCTCCAGTTGTTGACCGTGGCCTTTCCGGCCAAGATGCTGTTGTCGCTGGTGATCGTCGCCATCTGCGCGCCGGCGATGGCACTGGTGTTTGAGAAGCAGGCGCAGCAAGCAATCGAGACGCTGCAGCAGTTTGTCCATCCACCGCCCCGGGTGGCGCGATGATCGCCACCGGGTCCCCCTGGCTCCCCCACCAGGAACAACTGCTGACGCTTCCAGAAATCCATGTCCGACGCCTCCCAACGCACCGAAAAACCAACTCCCCAAAAGCTGGAGAAGGCGCGCAAGGAAGGCCGGTTTGCGGTCAGCCGCGAGGCGTTGTCCGCCACCACGTTTACGGTCTCCATCTGGCTGATCATCGACTATCTGCCGGCTTGGCTGGCCGACATGCAGAACCTGTGGCGCTTCCTGCTGCAACAGGCCTTTGCGTCCGACCTAACCTGGCGGGGCGCGCTGCGGTTGTGGGAGATGATCATCACTCTCAACTTCCTGCCGTTGCTGGTGGCGGGCGCGGGCGTCGCGGCGGCGGGGCTAGGCATGCAGATGGCCATGACCGGGTTTGGATTTGCGGGCTCAAAACTGGCTCCGGATTTCAGCCGGTTGAACCCCATCTCCAAGATCAAAGAGATGCCCTCGCAAAACATGGGGCAGCTGATGCAGGCGCTGGCCATGCTGACGATCTTTGGCGCGGTGGTTTGGGTGCAGATGAGTGGCTGGATTCCGTCGCTGGTCCGGCTGCCGCTGGAGCAGTTGCCGACCGCGCTGGTCGAGATCGCCGTCACCATCCGCGACTTGCTGAAGAAGGCCATCCTGGTCTTCGCGCTGCTAGGGGCGGCGGACTTCATCCGGCAAAAGATGAAGTTCGACAAGGAAATGCGGATGTCCAAGCAGGAGATCCGCGACGAAATCAAGGAGTCGGAAGGCAGTCCGCAGATGAAGCAGCGGATCCGCCGCCTGCAGCGCGACGCCGCCCGGCGCCGGATGATGCAGGAAGTGCCGAAGGCCACGGCCGTGATTGTCAACCCGACGCACTACGCGGTGGCCATCCGGTTCGACATGCAGGCCATGGCCGCGCCCCTGGTGGTGGCCAAAGGCAAAAACTACTTAGCCCGCCGCATACGCGAAATTGCCATCGCCAACGAGGTACCCATCGTAGAGAATCCGCCTCTGGCCCGGTCACTGTACAAGAGTGTCGACGTGGGGAAGGAAATTCCGGCCACTCTGTACCGCGCCGTGGCCGAAATCCTGGCCTACATCTTCCGTTTGTCGCAGGCCCAGCGCGGGCCGCGGAGGTCACGCTGATGGGACGGGGCAACGTAGGGCCGAAGTTGAGTAAGGGGAGGGTCCGCTAGATGGCCGCGCCAGCCACGACAACCGGCAAACTGCCGCTCGCCGCCAAGGAGATCTCCTGGGGGGACTTGGCGGTTCCGCTCACGGTGCTCGGCATCGTGATGGCGATGATCGTGCCGCTGCCGTCGGTGTTGATCGATTTGCTGATCTCGGCCAACATCGCCATTTCGGTGGTGGTGCTGCTGGTGGCGCTGTACATCACCAAGCCGGTGGAGTTCAGCGTCTTCCCCACTACCTTGCTGTTGTTGACCCTGTTCCGGCTGGCACTGAACATCTCCTCGTCACGCCTGATCCTGCTGGACGGCATGAAAGGCACGGCGGCGGCGGGACACGTCATCGATGCGTTCGGCAACTTCGTCGTGGGCGGCAACTTCATCATCGGACTGGTGATCTTCCTGGTGCTGATCGCCATCCAGTATGTGGTCATCAACCATGGCGCGGTGCGCATCTCGGAAGTGACGGCGCGCTTCACCTTGGACGCCTTGCCCGGCAAACAGATGGCGATCGATGCCGACTTGAACGCTGGCCTGATCGACGAAAGCGAAGCCCGCATCCGGCGCCGGGCATTGGCGGCGGAGGCTGAGTTCTACGGCGCCATGGATGGCGCTTCGCGCTTCACCCAGCGGGACGCGGTGGCGGGAATTCTGATTACGGCCATCAACATCATCGCCGGCTTCTTGATTGGCGTCCTGCAGCATGGCATGGACATCAACAAGGCGCTGAAAACCTACACGGTGCTGACCATCGGCGATGGCCTGGTGACGGTGATCCCGGCGTTGATGATCTCCATTTCGGGCGGCCTGATCGTCACCCGTGCCGGTGCGGACACACAGTTGGCGGGTGAATTCCGCAAGCAGGTGTTTGGCGCAGCGGAGCCGATCTATCTGGCCGCAGTGGTGCTAGTGGCCATTGCGATGGTGCCCGGCCTGCCGAAGATTCCATTTCTGGCCTTGAGTGGCGGCCTCGCCTACATGGCCCGGAATCTCACCCGCAAGGCCGCCGAGGTGGAGGCCCAGACCCCCGCAGCGGCGTCGACCACGCAAGCGGCCAAGGACACACCGGAATCGATGCTGAAGGTGGAGCCGCTGTCGGTGGAAGTGGGCTTGGGACTGGTGAAGTTGGTGGAGGGTGGAGCCAACTCACCCCTGCTGCGGCGCATCGCGGGAATCCGCAAACAGCTGGCCTCGGATCTGGGCTTTGTGCTGCCCGCCGTGCGGGTCACCGATAACCTGGGCCTGCGGGCGCGGGAGTATTCCGTCCTGCTGAAGGGCGTCGAGATTGCCCGCTACGAGTTGCCAGCCGGTTGCGAACTGGCGCTGGCCCCTGGGGGGCAGCGGGCCACCACGATTGACGGCATGCCGGCCAAAGAGCCGGCGTTTGGCCTGGATGCCCTCTGGATTCCCGCCACCTCGGCCGATGCCGCGCGCGAGGCCGGCTATACCGTGGTGGACCCGGTAAGCGTCCTGGCCACCCATTTTGCGGAGCTGGTCCGGCGGCACGCCCACGAATTGTTCGGGCGCCAGGATGCCAAGAAGCTGCTCGACCGGGTGGCCGAAGACAACCCCCGCGTGGTCGAGGATCTGGTACCCAAGCTGCTGAGCCTGGCGACGGTGCAGAAAGTGATGCAGAACCTGCTGCGTGAACGGGTGACGATCCGGGATGCGGTCTCGATCCTGGAGGCGATGGGCGAGGCGGCGCAGATCTCGCACAACCCGATCCTGCTGACTGAGTACGTCCGGCAGGCCATCCGGCGCGCGGTGGTGCGACCGTATCTGAGCGGGCAGGATCTCCGGGCCTGGTTTCTGGAGCCTAGCGTCGAACAGGCCTTTGAAGCCGCGGTGGAGCACGGCGAGCATTCCTCGCACCTCAATCTGCCCCCGCAACGGATTCGGGATCTGGTGGACCGCCTAACCTCCGTCTCCGGACCAGCCGATGCTTCAACTGTGCTGGTAACCGGAATGCAAGCCCGCCCCTTCATCCGTCTGATTGCTGAACCGAGCCTGCCCGGCCTGGTGGTTTTGTCGCCCAATGAACTGCCGCCCGGGGTGCGGCTGATCTCGAATGGAACGGTGGGTTGAGCCTCGGGAGTAGCCCGGATCCCCGCCAAGGAGCAGTCTGATGCGCATCAAATCATACTTTTCGGCAACGGTTGAAGCCGCCGTCTCCAAGGCCCGCCAGGAGCTGGGCGACGACGCGCTGTTGCTGAACGCGCGCCCTTCGCCCGAAGAGGCACTGCATCTGGGCGCCTACGAGGTGGTGTTCGGCATTGAAACGCCCGTGGTCCCGCCGCCGGCACCACCCGCTGCCCGGGCAGAGCGGCCCGCGCCGCCCCCTCCGCTTCCCGCACTGCCCGATCCCGCCACCGACGAGGCGGATAGCTTGGGAGGCTTCCTGGCGCGGCAAGACATCTCCGCCAGCCTGATCCAGGCCATCGAGTCCAGCCTGGACGAGGATACGGTGACCGAGCAACAGCTGGCCCGCGCCTTATCGCGGCGGCTAAACGTCAATTCGTCGCTCGACAGTCCGGTTGCATTTGTAGGTCCTGCGGGTAGCGGCAAGACGACGTTGCTGATGAAGGTGGCGATCCGCGAGTCAGCGGACCAGGCGGTGGCGGTGGTGTGTGCGGATTCGCAACGGATTGCGGCGGCCGAGCAGCTCCGGACCCTGTGCTCAATCGCCGGTCTGACATTCGATTACGCCGGACAGCCCGAGAGCCTGGCGGCGGTGGTCGAGGCCCATCAGGCGGCCGGTCGGCTGGTACTGATTGATATGCCAGGGTTTGGACCTTCCGAACTAGGGCCGGCCAGGGTTTGGCAGGCGGCGCTGGCGAAAATTTCTTCGCTGACCCCGGTTTTAACCTTAACGGCAACCGCCCGCACTGCCGATCTAAGGCTTATGGTGGGGCACTACCGGATGTTCAAGCCCCAACGGCTGGCATTCACCCACCTGGATGAAACCGGTGTCTGGGGTGGCGTGTACAGTACGGCCGGAGAGACGGGTTGGCCAGTAGCTTGGCTGACCACCGGGCAATCGATCCCCGAGGACGTCGAAGACGCCTCGGTACGGCGCATCGTGGACGGGCTGATGGGGCTGGCAGGCAAGACACGGGCGGCGGCGGCAGCAGCAGGATAGACATGAGTAAACGGTATGGCACAGCAACGGCGACGGGGACCGAGAGCGGTGAACGCGAGCGGCTAATTCTGGAACACATGCCCCAGGTGAGGCTGATTGCGCGCCGCATCCATGAACGTTTGCCGGAAAGCGTCAGTCTCGAAGACCTGGTCTCCACCGGCGTCATCGGATTGATTTCGGCCATTGACCGTTTTGACCCGGGCCACAACGTGAAGCTGAAGACCTACGCTGAGTACAAGATCCGCGGCGCGATTCTCGATAGCCTCCGCGGGCTGGATTGGGCCCCGCGCCAGCAACGCAAGCGCGCCAAGCAGATTGAGGCCGCCATTGGCCTGCTGGAACAGCGCTTTAAGCGGCAACCCACCGAAGACGAGATCGCCGCTGAGCTGAAAATCGAGATCGCCGAGTACCGTGAATGGCTGCTCGATTCCCGCAGCGTCAACATCGGCAGCCTGGAAAGCAGTGCACCGGAAGAAGAGGGCCGCGATCTGTTGAAGTTCATCTCCGACAAGGAGGAGAACTGGCCCAACCGGTTGCTGGAGCGTTCAGAGCTGGAACGGCTGCTGGCCGAGGCCATTGAGAAGATGCCGGCGATCGAGCGGACCACGCTCAGCCTTTACTATCACGAGGAGTTGACGCTGCGCGAGATTGCCCGCATCGTCAATCTCCACGAATCGCGCATCTCCCAGTTGAAGTCCCAGGCGATCCTCCGCCTCCGCGCTTACATCGAGAAGCGCTGGCCAATGATGAAAGGCAGCCCGGCCACTACTGGCCGCCAACGCTAGACACCGTGTCCGAGCTAGCCTCCCATAACGAACTAATCAGCTGGCTCCGCAATCGCTTTGAGGAGAAGCTGGCCGACGTCATCGACTCGATGACCGGCGAACGGCCGACCATCACGGCCGTGGAATCCAGCGAAGCGCTGGAACGGGATGCCTCAGCGGTCGCGTGGTTGACCCCCGTGTCACTGGGTCCGGAAGCGGGCCTGGCAACCGTGTTTCCGGTCGAAACCTGGCGGGCGATCGGGCAGAAAGCGCTGGAAGCCGTCGGCATTGAAGACGGTGACGACGACAGCATCCGCGGCACCTTCCTGGAGATCCAGAGCCAGGCCCTGACGTCAGTGCTGTGGGACCTGGGCCAGCGGGCGAAGGTAGAGATCAGCATGGAGTCCGGCCGCGCGCTGGAAGCCACCGATACCTTCGACTTCCAACGTTACCAATTGCAGGACGGTTCACCGTTCGAGTTTGGCGTTTCCAGCGCCTTGGTGGACCAAGTCATCGCCATCGCGAACGAGGCCGAGAAGCCTCGCGAAGCCCGGGCGGCAGCCGCGGCCGGCGGTGGATCAAGCGCGGTCCGGGCCGATTCCTCGGACATCTCCGCAGCTGGGCCCTCCACCACGCTGGACCTGCTGCTCGATGTGGAGCTGCCGGTCAGTGTCTCGTTTGGCCGGGCCCAGGTTCCACTCAAGGACGTACTGAAGCTAACTTCCGGCTCGATTGTCGAGCTCAACCGGACCGTCGCCGAGCCGGTGGAAATCATTGTCAACAACTGCGTGATCGCCCGCGGCGAAGTGGTCGTCGTGGAGGGTAACTACGGCATCCGCATCCAGGAAATCATTAGCCGCGCGGAGCGGCTACGGACACTCAACTGATGATCAACCTCTATATCGCTCTTGCTCTCTATGCGTCGCTGGCCGCCGTCGCCGGGGCCGCGTTGTGGGGATATCTCCACCTCAGCCGGGAGATCGCGTTGCTGAAGCGCCGAATCGCTCCCGCCCCCGGGCTGGCGGCTCAGGCGGCACCGGCGGCTCCGGCCAAGCCAGTGCGCGCCGTCAACCAGGATGCGCGGGCGCAGATTCTCCGGATGGATCGGCAGGGAGAAGCCAGCCCCACCATTGCCGCCGCAACTGGTGTGCCACAGGCAGAGGTGGAGCTTACGTTGAAGCTGGACCGGATCCGGTCCGCACGCGCTTAGCACCCGCTCACGGGCGGCCGAGCCCGCGGCTAGAAGCCCACCCGAATTCCCACCTGCAGGTTCCGCGACCCGCCGTTCTCCTGACCCTGGGTCGCAGTGATGCGGCCAAAGTTAGCGGCGCTGACGTTCAACGCCGGGATGTCAAAGTTGGGCGTATTGGTCAAGTTTGCGGCGGAGCCTTCCAGTTGCAGGAACAGCTTCTCGGTGATGTTGAAGCGCTTCTGCATCTTGAAAGAGAACGTCGCCGTGCCGGGACCGATCAGGCTACCCGGGCCAACATAGCCAAAGCGGCCGATGGTGCCGTTGTTGGGCAGGTTGACGCCGTTGGCATCGCGGCCCGGAATCCGGAAAGCGCTCCGGTCAAACCAGGCATCGATGGTCCGGGCATCGCCCTCCAGGTTGCCGTAGGAGGTGCCAGCGTAATCCGGCCGATTGTTGGCGCGCTGCACCAACTGGGTGCCGCTGGGATCAGTGACGTTGCCCGTGACGGGCGTCAAGTACTGGCCGCTCTGCACCAGCAGGATGCCGGAGGTCTGCCAGCCACCCACCAGCAACTGAGCCACCTTGCTGTTACCGGCCCACTTGCCAAACGGCAGATCATAGGCAAACGTGGTCAACCACCGCTGACGGCGGATACCCGGCGTGTTGCCGTAATCCAGGCCCAGATTGAAGCGATCCGTCGGCACGGAGCCGTTCTCGGACGCAAAACCATTGCCGTTGGAGCCAACCGAGTTCGTCAGGCCTTTGGCCCAGACGTAGGACGTCTGGAAGAACAAGCCGCTCTTGTAGCGCTTCATGGCTTCCAGCGTCACGCCCTGATACCAGGCCTTCGTGTTGGGGTCACGCGTGTAGATGATGTTCCACACGGGGAAGGGCCGCGAAAGACGCGCGGTGGCGAAGCCCACGTTGTTGACGCGGACCTGGTTCAAGTCGGGGCTCGAAAACATCTTGATGGTCTGCGAACCCGAGTAGGTGGCGCGGAAGCCGATCTGGCCGGGCAGCTCGCGCTCAAAGGTCAGGTTCCACTGCTGCGTGTACGGGTCAGCGCCATCAAACTGCGTCGCCCGGCGGAAGTCCGGTACCGACAGCGTACCCAAACCGCTCCCGAACGGGCGCGGGAACTGCAAGCCCGGGACGCCGTTCACCAACTGGTTGGGGAAGGTACGGGCGTCGGAAACGTGGATGCCGGTGATGGTGTAGAAGACCGAGCCAAGAATCGTTGCCGTGTAGATGCCGTAGCCGCCACGTATCACGGTCTTGTTGCCGGAGGGGCGATAGGCAAAGCCGAAGCGTGGCGCGAAGTTGTTGAAGTCGGTATACCGCAACGTTTCGGGCAGCCCAGCTTCCTTGGCGGTGATGATGGGTGTGTTACCGATGGAGGCGATAAAGGCGGGCGAAGTGAACTTGCGCGCCGCTTCGTTGGCGATGATCACGCGTCCGCCGGGTCCAGGGGCCGCCCGGTCAAACTGTGAAGTCGTCAAGGCGTTGTCGTAGAACATCGGGTGGATCTCGTAGCGGACGCCGTAGTTCAGCGTCAGCTTGGGCGACACCTTCCAGTCGTCCTGCAGATAGAAGCCCATGTGGTAGGTGACGCCATCGACGTCCTTGCCGGTGTTGGCCAACTGCGTCTGGTTGGGGATGCCCAATAGGAAGTCCGAGAAGCCGTAGCCCGAATACTGGCCGTTAAAGCTGTAGCTACCCATGTCGTCACCCGTGAAGAACGAAGTGATGTCCGTGGTCCGCAGCCGGCGGATGTCGGCACCGAACTTCATGGTGTGCGCACCCCGGATCCAGGTCAGGTTGTTGGCGAACTGATAGTTGTTGCTCAAGGTCTTCGCTTCGCGGCCCGTGCCCGGGCCATTGAAGCCGTTGATGCTGATGTCAGGCACCTGCGAACCGGCGGGTGGATCGGAGCGGATACCTTCCATGCCGATCGACTTCATCAAGCCCGGGCCGTCAAAGGTTCCGTTCTTGCCGAAGGTCGAAAGCGAGGTCTGGTTGGCATACCCAAAGCGAAACTCGTTCAGCAGGTTCGGCTTGATGACCCAGTTCCAGGCACCGATGATGTTCTTCGGGTCCAGGCTGGCGGTGTTGGTGCCCAGCGTATCGAAGAACGAGTTGGGCGTGTTGCGGTCAATCGACTTTGATGAGTACCGGAAGAAGACGCGGTGCTTTTCCGAGAAGTTGTGGTCGACGCGGATATCGAATTGGTCGTTGTTGTTGGCGCGGCCCTGTTGCAGTTGGTAGTTGGGTGCCCCAACGTTATCTCCACTCCGGGTGGCGGCCGGGTAGAGCGCCTCCAGCAGCCCGCGTGACTGGCGCGAGATACGCGCCGTCGGAATGATGTTGCCGGCGAAGGGAACGTTGTTGCCCAAAGGATCGCGCAAAGCGGCGCTCACCGCCGACAAGTTGCCCGCGCGGAAGTTGGCGGTGGGCACGATCTGGTTGATGACGCTCTGCGCGCGGAATTTCAAGCTCTCAAATGCGCCGAAGACGAACGTCTTGTTCTTGATAATCGGGCCGCCAAAGGTGCCGCCGTAGTCATTGGACACCTTGAACGGCGTGCGCGCGGCGAAGAAGTCGCGCGCGTCAAAGGCGCCATTCTGGTGATACCAGTAACCGGTCGCATGGTACTGATTGGTGCCGGAGCGGGAGGT
>JAPKYX010000228.1 GCA_026394075.1 Acidobacteriota bacterium | reverse complement strand
TATCGCTACCAAAGGTCCAGCGCACGGTGGCGGCATTGGTGAAATTGTCGCCGGTCACGGTCAACACGAAGGAAGAACTGCCCGCCGTTCGAGACGCGGGGTTCAGGCCGTCGGAATTGATAATCAACGGCACCACGGTGATGGGCAGCGGGGCCGTCGTGACGCCGTCAGGATTACGCAGTGACACCTGGACCACGCCAGCTGTCAGGGCCACGTTTGAAGGCAGCGTCGCACTGGCCTGCGTCCCGCCGGAGTTCAGGGTGGGTAATGGTGATGGGGCCGGTGGTTGCGCCGTTGTTCCACAGCACCACAGCACCGGTCTGGAAGTTCTGGCCGGTCAGGGTGAAGGCGAAATTACTGGTTCCGGCCAGCACGACGTTCGGCTGAACGCTGGAGAGCGAAACCGGGACAATCGAGAAGGTCCGCGTGGGTGACACCACGACGGAGTTATTGGCGACCCGTACGGTGACCGTCCCGGCGGCGTTCAGCAGACCGGAAGAGACTGTCGCCGTCAGTGTCTGCGCATCAACGAAGTTGGTGGTCAGGTCAGTAAAGGAGCCGGCACAGGAGTTACACCACTGAACGGCCGCGCCGGGCACGAAGCCGGTACCGGTGACGGTCATCGTGAACGCCGCGGCTCCCGCCGTGGCGCTGGAGGGTGTCAGAGTGGTGATGGCCGGAGAGCTGATGCTGAACGTCTGAGCCGCCGTCGTCGTCGTCGAAGCCGTGTCAAACACCGTGACCGTTGCCGTTCCCACGGCCGCCAGCAAGGGTGCCGAAATGGTGGCGGTCAACTGGGTGGCGCTGACGAACGTTGTCGGAAGGCTGGTGGGGGAACCGGAACACGCATTGCACCACCGCACCTGAGATGTGTTGGCAAAGCCGGTACCGGTAAGCGTGATCGTCAACGCCGAACTGCCGCCACCCGCCGCCGATGGCGAGATGGCCGTCAACGTTGCCGGAGCGGCGACGGTCACACTGAACTCCGTTGACGACGCCCCGCCCGTGTCCAGCGCGGAGACAAATGCCGATCCAGCCGTGGTGATCAGGCTACCTGGCAGCGTGCCGGTCAACTGCGCCGCGGACTGCCGGCTGGTGGTGAGATTGGTGGTCGTGCCGCCCACTCGCCAGCGCAGGATAGCTCCGGTGGCGAAGTTTGCACCACCCACCACCAGTGTCCGGTTTCCGCCACCGACCACCAGCGGGAGATCGGGTGTCACGGAGGAGATCGCTGGTCCGGGCGTAACGGTGAACGTGGTCGAGTCTGAAGAGGCTGCCAATGGGTCCACGACGGAGATGGCCACATCGACCGAGGTAGTGGAGTTGGGCGTGGTCAACAAAGCCGTGGGGATCACCACTGTCAATTGGCTGGCACTGACAAAGGTGACGCTGCCGCCATCATCCGGAATCAAGGAGATGGTGCCGCCGCGGTTCCAACGCACCTTGCTGCCGGTAATGAAGTTGGAGCCGTTGATGTTAAACGTCAGCCCGGGTGTACCCGCGACGGCCGATGTTCGCGACAGCGACGTGATGCCCGGGCCCGTGCCCAGGCCGATGCTGACCGTACCGCTGGTGTTGCTGAGAGTCAGGGCCATGTCGGGGCGGCCGTCCCGGTTGAAGTCGCCCGTGACCAGGTACCCGGCGCTAGAGCCGGCCGGAAAACTGTAGCGCGTCTGATTGGTGAAGTTCTGGCCGCGGTTGGACAGATCGTTGATCAGGATGGTGACATTGCCCGCCGTGAAGTTGACGGAAGCAATATCCACCAAGCCGTCGCCATTGAAGTCTTCCACCGCCACGCCGGCAGCTCCGGTCCCGGTGGAAAACACGCTGGGGGCGCCAAAGGTGCCACCGCCATTGTTCAACAACACCGAGACGCTTCCACCACCTGCGTTGGCAGTGACAATATCGGGCTGGCCGTTCTGGTCAAAGTCCCCCACCGCCGCCATCGCCGGCCGTGATCCGGACCCGGTGGAGTAGTTGACCGCGGCCAGGAACGTACCATCGCCTACGCCCCGATAGATGCTGATCGAATCAATACCGGTGGCGCGATTGGGGATGGCGAGATCGATCCGGCCGTCGTTGTCGAAATCGGCCGCCACGGGCACCCAGGGATCGGAACTGTTCAACAGAAACAGAGGAGGCACGGAGGCGAAGGTGCCGTCGCCCGGACTCAAAAAGACATAGAGGCGCTCGGTAACACTGTGATCCACCACCGCGATATCGGCGTTGCCGTCGCCATTGAAATCGGCCACGGCCAGCCCCAGGGGATTGGCATCAGTGGGTAAATCGAGTGTCGCCAGCGAAGAGAAGCTGCCTGCGCCGTTGCCCTGATAGACTCTGGCCCCACGGTTGCTGTTGCTGGAGACAACGAAGTCGACGTTGCCATCCTGGTTGAAATCGCCCGTCGCGACGAAGCTCGGTTCGCCGCCTGAGCCGAAAATTCCGGTGACCGCTGTACCCGCCGTGAAGCCACCGCTGCTATTGCCCAGTAGAATGCTGACCGAGTTGCTGCTGGCATTGGGCACGGCCAAATCCAAACGGCCATCTTCGTTGAAATCGCCGGAAGCGAGCCCAAAGGGGCGGTTGCCCACGGCGACCGGGGAACCCGCCGCCGAGAGGAATCCCGTCGCTCCCAGACCCTGTACGGTTTGGTTGAACACCGCGGACTGGCTGGGCGCGGAACTGGAGTTGCCTTGATAGATCGCCCTGATGCGGCGGACGCCACTGGCGAGGAATCGAGTGGCCAAAGTGGCCGCGCCGCCCGAGAGACTGGATGTTCCCAGCACCTGGCCACCGTCGTAAAACGTGACGCGCCCGGTAAGGGAGGAGCCGCCGGTTACGGTGGCGGTCAAGGTGGTCGATTGCCCCAGAACCGCCGCCGACGACGAAGACGTCACCGTAGTAGTGGTGGCAGTTCCCACCAGAAAGTCCACTTCACCGGAGTCTGGCGGGTTGGTGGTGATGGCGTCGTTGTTGCGGATGCGGACCTTGTGCACGCCAGCGGTCAAACTGCCGCCGGGAATAGTGGCCGTCACTTTGCCTGCCACGGCGGTCGACGTCAGCGAGGTACCGTCAAAGGCGATCTTGCTCTGCCCGGGGACGAAATTGTCGCCGTAGACTGTGATGGGCAGACTGGCTCCGCCGCTCGAGGTGGCGGTGGGAACGATGGGCTTGCTGATCGTCGGCGCGACGGCGTTGACCGTACCGACAGCAGTTGGGGGCTGGACGCTGGGGGCGCAGCTGATATTGTAATAGGTCGAGGTCACGGTGATCGTTCCACTACCTGGTGACTGGAGCTGGTTGGCCGGGATCGTTAACGTTGCAGTCAAGAGGTTGCCGCCAAAACTGTTCGGCAGGCTGACCGTAGTTGTCACATCGGAAAAGCCGGCGCGTGACCATCTGAAGGTAGCCGAGCCTGTAGCAGTCCCAAAACCGCAACTAAGGAAGACAGAAAAATAGTCAAAGGTGACCGTCACCGTGGCGTTGGACGGGCCTCCGGCCGGCACCGTGGCTGGACTGACCTGGAAGAAATAGACATCCGCCGCTGCGGGCGTGGCCGCCAACATCACCAACAATGCGGGCAACAGCAGCTTGCCGAAGAGGGATCTCATTGCTGCTCCTCCGGCTCAACGGCGGCTGCCGGGGCGGCGAAGACCACCCGAGGCCGGGCCGTCATGTCCAGCAGGCGGAGGCTTGTCCCACGATAATCAGTCAGCCGGAAACCCGACTTCAGGCGCGCCAAGGTGTCGGGCTGGCAGTTGCACGCCATCACTTTGGCCGGCTGATCGAGGGCGGCCAGATCCACCCAGGCAATCTGCCCGGCGCCGGGTTGCGCGAACACTGCTCTTTGCCTGTCCAGGGCCACCGCAGTCGCGCCCGCCAACTCCGGGGCGCGCAATCGGCGAGGGGAGTCACTGAGGCTTTCACCGGTCACCAGCCACGCTTCCGAAGCCGTCGCGAAGACCAACTGGTGGCTGCGGGAAGCAAAGCTGATGGCCGTGACGCCGCCCGAGGCGGGCGCGCGGTTCAACTCACCGGCGGCTCCCAGGAGAATCAAACTGGCTCGCTGGCCTGCGTCCGCTGGTTCCATTTCGCCCACCGCCACCACCTGGCCATCGTCGCTGACGGCCAGCGCGGCTAGAGGAAGCCGAAGCGCGGTCAGGTCGATGGCGACTGGCTCCTGCGTAGGGTCGATGGCGACTGGCTCCTGCGTAGGGGAGGGAAGTCCGGAGACCACTAGGACGCGGTTCTCCCGGCGGTAGAGAAATGCCGCCGAGTTTCCTTCCGGGCTGAGGGTCAACTGATCCGCCCCGGCAGGTACGCCCGCCAGACGCCGCGCAACCGTTTCACCGGGTAGCCAGATGGCTGCTTGCCGCTGCTCACCCGTCAAGACAACGACATGGGAGGCCTGCGGCGAGGCCGCACCGGCCAGAACCTCTGCACCGATCTCAATCGGCGCGCCCACCTGGGCGGCACCCATCACGCCCCAGACGCCGCGGATGCGTTGCTCTGCGGTGTCAACCAGGTAGCCGAGGAGCGGAGCTTCGAACTGTTGGGCAGGCGTGACCAAGCTGACTGGGGCGAGCAGGGCTAGCCGGATCGCGCTCCGGCTAAACGTCATCGTGGTGCACCAATCACGGGTTGACCGCCAATGCCAATGGTCGCGGCCGGGCCGGGCTTCTTGTTCAGGAAGTAATACGCGGCACCGCCGCCACCCGCCGCCGCCGCCAGCACGATCCAGAAAGCCTTGCTGCTCAAGAACCCGGGGCTCTTCATGCCGCCGCCACCGGAGACCTTTGCTACACCGGTGGAGGGCGAGAAGGAGGTCTTCATCGCCGCGCCGGAGCTGATGTTGGTCTGCGTGATGGTGGACTCCGCAGTCTGCGAAAACAGCGACGCCGTCACCTTCACCCGCATCAGGCCGACCAAATTGTTGAATTTCACACCCCGGGAGGCGGCCAATCCTTTTTGATCGGTAAATACCGTCAGGACGCGGCTGCCATTGGGGAATAGGCCGCTGGGCCCTTCCGAGGGCAGAAAGAAAGTAACCGCAACGCCGGAAAGCGGATTCTTGTTCTCATCTTCCACCATCACCATCGCGCCGCGATTCACCTGATGACGGATGTTGTTGATGGAGCCCTCACCCTCCAGGACGACCACCCGGAACGGTTGCGGCTGTTCGGCTTGCTGGGCGTAGACGGGGATCGCGCATTGGAGCAGCATCAGGCCCGCCATAAACTGCGCGCCCGACGCCAGAAAACTACTGCGGTGTGACCGGCTCATAAACTCTCCTCCTGTTGCGGCGGGCTTTCCTCCCGGCGGCTCGACCCCATTCGGGGTGCGCATCGCAGTCGGCCCTGACGCATAGAACTTTGATGGTCTCTCAAATCAGCGGGGCGCGACTGTTCAAAATTGCTCATATTCACCCCGCCCGCCGTTGTTGATCCGGGCAAGCCGGTTAATCGGTCTTGCCCACCTGGAGCAGGCGGAACAGCTCCTGTAACTGGCCGCGGTCGCGGACCAGTTCGCCCAACAATTCCTCCAACGTCATGCCGCCCCAATTGATGGCCCGGCGCACCAGATAGGGCGTAGGGCTATGGGGTTCGGTTCGGGTCAAGTAGTCCGCGGCCTCCGACAGGTACTGATACGCTTCGGCACGGCTGCGAATCTTCCTCGGACCGGCGGGCGCTGGGGTGGCCTCATCCGCCGCCTCACCCATCAAGTTCAATTCGGCCACCGTCGGCTCCGCCGCACCGGAAGGCGTCAAGATTTCGAGATCGCGTTGGTTGAGCAAGGTAACGATTAATCCTCGAATGGAATCCAAAATACCCCAAACCTGCCGCAGGCTGGGCGCTGTCTTGCCCCAGGTGGTGTCCAAGACGGCTTCCAGTTCCGAACAGGCCGCCATGGCGGACTTCACTTGGCTCATCCGCTCCAAAAACACTTCGGTGGGCGTGATGGACGCGCTGTGCTGAAACTTCGCTTGCGTGACGCGATCCCGCGCCTCGGCTGCCGCCGCCTTTCCGGCGGGGGTGTTCGGCAACGGGCGGCAGGCGATTTCCCAGTCCGACCAGGCATAGTCAGGAGTTTCCTCCGTCGTGGGCTGGGTCACCGGCAGCAGCTTGATCTGCTCCGGCAACTTCTCATTGATCCAATTGATCGGGCCCGCGCGGAACTCCAGGTCACCATCCTCGGCCTGGGGGTAAAGAGTATCCCAGAACTTGTTGCAGAGCCCGGTATAGAGCCGCAAACCCTGGTCCACGCCCGCAAATCCATGCAGATGGAGCCAGGCCTCCAGCAGCCATGCCGCCAACTGCAGGTCCTTGCTGCGGCTGGCCAAGGCGGCGCGGCAAAGACGCTCCACTTCCGACCAGTTGGCCCGCTTCAGCGTGGATTGCCAGACACCCTGGGTCAGGGACGCGTCGTCCTCGCGCCGGGCCTCGCGGATCAGGTCGTAGGTACCTTCATAGCGCAGGGACTCACCGGAGGGCGAGTCGGCCGAAACCGGCTCCAGCAGAGCCTCCAGATCGAATTGAAATCCCGTGGTCGTGTCAGTCATGGCATTCTTTCTGTTCTCGGACTACGGAGCGGACGGCGGCTTCAGGCTGGGGGCCTGTTCCGGAAACACGGGCAGCGTCAGGGGTACCTTGGTGCCGGGCAGATACACCCGGAAGTACAAGAACACCGTGGCGTTGCTGGCGGCGCGGTCATCTTCCGGCTTCGCCCATTTCGGATCGGGGGCGGTCCGGATGTTCAGCCGCAGCAGATAGGGCTTGGGATCATTGGCGCGGACGGCATCGGACGCCGGGGCCTCGTGCCGTTTCAAGAACGAGTAGAGCGCCCAGCGGTTGGTGTGTTCAAAGATCACCCCCCGGCCACTCAGCCGCAGGTTGGGCTGCCGGGAATCGGCCACCGGCAAGCTGGGCGAATCATTGGCCCACCGCAACGACAACCGGATCGGGTTGCCGGTTCTCCAGCGGCCCGGATGCTCGGGTTCCTGTTGCCGGAAGATCTGGCCACCCATCTGGAGGGTCCACTCGATAATCTGGTTACCCGCCACTTCCAGCGCCTGATTGGCGCGGAACGCCGGGACGACGTCCAGGGTCAGCGGCGGCTCCTTCTCGGCCTCCGGGCTGGCTGGCACAACGAGAGGGCGCAGCCGATCCATCTGGTCCAGGAACTGCAGAGCGGGTGCGCGTGAGCTTTCAAACCGGGTGCTCTTCTCAAGCGTAGCCCGCGCAGTTTTGCCCGTCTGATCCAGCAGGCGGTAGAATTCGGCGATCGCTTCCGGCGCTGCCTCGGGCTGCGTGCGGTCCGCGGACAGCGGAGCGAACGGGAACTGCTTGGCCAGCGTCCGGTTGAACTGATCCGCGATCACGGTGTAGGCCGCGTACACGTTCTCTGAGCCGAGGCTGAGGCAGCGCTCGTAGACCGCTTTCCGCATGGTGCTGCGGATCTGCTGGAAATAGTCCATGCGCGGGTCCCGCGTGTCCCGGATGGGCACGGCCGTGGCGCAGGAGGTTTCCGGCGTGATCTTGTCCATCTCGTTCAGGATGAACTCCTCCAGCGCAGAAATGGATGCTCCGGGCTTCTTGCCGTCGTACTGCTTGAAGTCGGCCACAATCTGCTGCCATTTTCCGGCCAGCGGATTGGGCGGCTCACCGGGAGCTCGCCCTTTGCGCAGAAATTCCACCACTGGTTCGGCTTGCTCGGCCAAGTTCTTCAAACGGTCCCGTTGGGACGCGAGGTACTCGTTCAGCTCGATCGGGTTCCGCACCTCATACTTCCGCAGGGAGACCGAACCCTTGCCGTCCCACCACCCGAAGTTTACTCCCTGTGCCTCATAAGGATCTTCTTCCTGAAGGCGGCGCTCCAGCGTAGCCAGTAAGTTGTAAGCTTGCGCCACGCGGATACTGTTGAGCCGGTTCTGCGCGTCGGTGAGCCGGAGTTTCTTGAACCGGTTGCCTAGCTGATTAATGGCCTCGGAGGACTCGCGGAAACTGGTGACCTCTGCCAGCGTCTCATCTTCGGATTCGGGCCTTTCATCGGATGGCTGAAACTCCTGCGATTGGGCGATCAGGTCCCGGGCATTGAGATTCAACCGGCTGATGGCCACGCGCTCCAGCAGTGACCGCAGCCGATCCGGCGAATCGCGCAAGCCTTCCTGGCTGAACCGGTCGTAGATGTCATGCAGCCGCAGCGCTTCCTGCAGTGGCTCCATCCGCCAGATCAGGCGAGTCTTGGGGACCAGCTTCGTGCTGATGTCGCGCTGTGGCTTCATCGACATGAAGCGGAGCATCAGCGCATTTTGCAGAGCCTCTTCCAGTAGTTGCGTTTCGCGCGACAGCCGGACGGTGTCCTTCACTTCCAGCACCGCGCCCGTGATGGTGGTGCGCTGATCCGCCAGGCGTTTCCGCAGCCGACGCAACTGTTCTTCGCCTTGCGTCCGCGTCGCTTCCGCGGCGTCGTCCCGGATGAACAGCCGGGCCGAACTGCGCGGCTCAATCAGGATCCGCCGCAGTGGGCCGGTGACGTCCAGTCTGTCGCTGCCCACCCACAGAAACCCGGGGTTATTCAAGTCGCTTTCTAACTGCTTGAGCGAATAGAGCGCTTCTTGTAAGTCATCATAACTAGCCGTGCGCGCCTGTTCCAGCCGACTCATCTTCTCCTTGACGACCTCAGTGTCATCAAGCAAGAGGCTGCGGCCGAACCATTCATCAAACAAGGAGACCGTCAACCGCCGCAATAACGTTGCGGCTTGCTCCCGTGCCTGATCCGATACCTCGAAGGGTGCGCCGTGAGCCGCCTTCAACGCCAGATCCAGGTGGCCATTGGGTGCTACCTCACCCAGCGGCAGCGCATACAGATACTGCACCAACCGGCGGATACCGCCTTCCCGGTCAGCGACCCCGGGTTGTCGCAAGGCCTCGTAGATGTCGCGGTTGTCGCTGAGCAGTTTTAGCGCGGCGACAAAGTCCAGGATGGCGCGATACTCCTGCAGAGCTTCTATTGAGGTGCGGGCCCCGTCGATCTCATCGCGGCTGGTGCCCTGCTGGTTCCGCGCCCGCTCCTGCGCGGCTGCCTTCTCCAGTATCAACTCCTGGTCCGTCAGCAGCTTTTCAACCTTGGCTTCGAGACTGGCCCGCAGATTGGTCAGCACCCAGCGGTTGCAGGCATAGGTCATCACCTCAGTGATGGAATCGTCAACGCCGCTCCACAGGGAGGTCGGCATGAAGCTGGATTTGAAACGCACCGGACCCACCGGCGCCATCGCCCGCAACAGTGCGTGCCGCTCAGAGGGCAGCGCTTCGTCCATCCGCTGCATCTGCTGCAACATGGGCACAACCCGGTCACGATCTTCCGCCAGACGCCGGTACGCCAGCGTGGTCCCGATGCCCAATACCAGTGCCAATACCAGCGAAGCCGCCTGGATGGCCAGCACCGTTCGATTCCGCGAAAGGAAGACTTTGGACAACGGCTGAGCGAGTCCGCTTTCCGGAAATACCTTGTGCTCAAACAGCGCCCGCACAAATGCCGATTTGCGCCGCGGCGGAGCGGGAGCGGCGGTCACCGCAGGTGGCAGGTCATCGTCCTTTGACCAGTCGCGCAACGCGCCCTTGGCCTCCGGGATCACAAGCGGCGGCGGACCCTCGCCCGGCACGGACAGGTCACCGGAAAAATAGATGCCACGAAACCGGAACGCCTCGCGGTAGGCGGATTCGCGGAACAGCCGTTCCAGGTAGATCCGCAGTGGAGCGGCCAAGCGCCCGAAGGTCTGCGGGAACAGGAAGACCTCATCGGGGCGGGCCAGGCCGGTGCGTCCCACCAGGATCTCGCTCTGCAGCCGTTGGAGATCCCGCCCGATCGTGTTGAAGGCTTCCGCTACCCAATCGGCGTTGAAGGTGGCTTCCAGATTGTAAGGCGAGGACCAGCCGAAAATCTGATCGTGGGTGTTGGCGGGAAGCTCACTGCAGAAGGCCTGGAAACCCGGGATCTCATCGCACTTGGTGACGGCGACGTAGACCGGGAAGGTAAAGCCCAACATCTTCTGGGCCTGCGCCAGGTGCTCACAAAAGACGGCGGCGCGGGCCGACAAGTGTGGTTCATCCAGCGCTGCCGGACCCCACAGATCTGCGGCGGGGATCGCCAACACCATGCCGTCAAGCGGACGGCGGGCACGATGGCTGATCAATAATTCCATCAACCGCTGCCAGCCCTTGTCATCCTTGGCTCGGCCGGAGTCGCTGAAGAAGAAGTTGCCGGGCACGCCCAGCAGAAGGCCTTGCTCCAGGAATCGCCACTCGACGCCGGAAGGTGCTCCGACTTCTCCCGTGCCTTCGATCGCTAGATTCGGGCCGGCGCTGGCCAGCAGCGTCGAAACCCCACTCTGCGGACTGCCCAGCACCAGCGTCCACGGCACCCGGTAGCGGTAATCCGGGGCTCCGGTGGACTGCCGGAGAAAGTTCAATGACTGCGCGAACGACGCCGGCAAGTAGTCCGCCGCCGCAGCCGCGCTCTCGGGAGCCTCCGCCGGCGCATCACCGGCCGCTGGAGCTACCGAAGGCGGCGCGGCCTGGCTCTCCCGCCGCAGAATATGCGTGACGATGAACAACACCACCGCCGTCAGCACCAAAAGGCCTGCCAGCAGATACGGCCACATTGAGCCGATCCAGGCCATCGTCTCCGGGCTCATCGGCCACCGCCCGCGTCACACCCGCACTGTGAACTGGTGACCTGGCAAATCAGGCACGCCACCTGCTTGCTGACCGATTGCCAGGCCAAGTGGGAACTGCCGATCCAGAACAGGACCACGCACACCACGAGTGCCCACCAAATCCGCTGGTCCGGCAGTCGCCTTCCACGGCCGCGGTCCAGCCGGTTCTCGTAGCTTTGCGGAAACAGTTGCCCTTCGCCCGAAAACAACTTCGGTGGCCGGCGGTAGAGCATCGCAAATAGCTGTTGCCGGTAGCGGTCGAGCTCGGTCGTATCCGTCTCCCCACGGTACTTACCCTGGAACCCGAGCGACAGCGCCAAAAAGTAGATGTGCGCCAAGTCCAGATAGAACGGATCACGGCGCTGCATCAGCCGGTCCAGGCGGGTGAAGATCGCCTCGCCCGCATAGTGCGATTGGAACAACCGGGACTCCAGCAACGGCCAATGCCCACGGCCTTCCCAATTCAAGTGCAGGAAGATTTCGTCGGCCAGGGCGGCCATGACGTACTGCGCCTCACGGTAGATCTCCGCCGCAAAGGCACCGCCGGATTGAGACGCATCCAGCGCCTGGCGTTCCAGCAGCGTCAGGATCTCCTGCCAAACACCCGCCGCCATCGTCGTGGGCACACGGGCGTCGGGCACCGCCAACTCCGGCGGAGCGGTGCGGTTCAGCTCAATGCCTCGTTGCAGCCGCACCAGTTCGCGGTAGAACTCCTGAAACCGGATCAGCAGAAAGGATTGCTGATACCCGGGCAGGTCAGTACGGTCGTGCCGGATTGGAGTCTCAACTGGCATGCTTCACGTAAAGGACCATTTCCAAAGGACGCCAGGATCGCCCACGCTCCTCGTTGTTCAAGACTTGCAGCAGTTCGCCCGGCCGGATGATCTCGGGATCCATGGTCAGGGTGAACAGCTTGACGCCCCGGGCTGGGACCAACGTGTCATCGGATTCGACGAACTCGCGCTTTGCGCCCAGGATGCGGCGGCTCAGCAACGAGGTCGTGACGCCCGCTGATCCGATCACGCACTCCTCGCCCCAAGTGATCAATTCGCGCTCCGTCACGCCCGAAGCCTGCCTCAAGCCCAGCACCAGCCGGCGGTTGGCCCAGGCCGTTTCGAACAGAAGCTCGAAAACACCGTCGCGCAGACGGAAGGGGAATACCTGGTGTGTCTCCGGAACACCTTCGTTGGTCATCTTGAGCGCGAAATCCAGCATCTCCTGGAACGATGCCCGCAGGTCCAGGTGGTTATAGGGCGCGGCGACCGGTGGCAGCAAACTGGTGCCCAAGGACGCCAAGTGCCCGGCCAGCGTGCACAGCGCGAGATAGAGCGGCAAAGGGTGCGAAGTGCCGGTGGCCAGTAGCGCCTCAAACTGCGGCAGGCCCGCGACCAGGCTGTGCATCTTGCTCCGGTTCTCAGCCAGTAGCGGTTTGTCGAGAATCGCTGACGGCGACCTGACCTTCTCGGACACAAACATCGCCTTCTCACGGAGGCGCGACACCAACTGCCCGCACATCTGGTTCAGCGGCGACCCGGGGGTACCTGGAGCCACGGCGACAACCGGTGGCACATAGTCGTCCAATACGTAGGCCTCATCCTTAAACAGGACTTTGGCCAGCGGAAAGGAGACGTACCGGTGGTCAGGGGCATTGCTTTCCGGAGTTGCTTTGCCGTCGGCGGATGTTCTGTCTTTGGGCTGGCTGGCAACCAGGCTGAGGTTGGGCCGTGAGCGCGCCACGGGCAGGCGGTTGTCCGCGGTATTCTCGTCGGCCACCTCTTCCCCACCAGCGTTGACCAACCGAGGCAGTTCACCCTTCACCCCGGCAGCGGTCCGGGCCGGAAGGGCCAGATGGACGGTGACAGCACCTTGCCCCACCGACTTCAGGCTGGCCGTCAGATCCAGTATCAGTTCCCCGGGCTTAGCGGCCACCACCGTCCCATCCGGCATAACGGCTTCCAGTTCTTCCACCTGGAACGACCCACTAGAGAGCAGTTGCGGGTTGATCTTTAGCCGTCGCAGCCCCCAGCCATAGGGAGAAACCAACAGTGTCGTGTAGTCGACCAGCATCTCCTGTCGAGCCGCGCTCAACTGAAAATGCTGTGGAGCCAGCAGCATCCCTTCATACCAATGCACTGCTGCCGGAATGTCGTCTGCTCGCACGCTTTCTCCTCCTGGCCGTTTCCGGGATGGCGGCCGCTCGCTGCCCGCTCGCCCGGTCCGGCTTCAACTCAACGCAATGGCTGCAACGAAAAATCTGTTTTTGAGAGCGTAATCACCAGCGGAGCCTTTAGGTCCACCACCGCCCGATGATCGCCTTCCTGTGAATACTGGGCAAACAGGAACGCGCTCCGGGTCTTCTTATCGATGTCAATGGCAATCGGACCCGCCTGTTGTCCCGGCACCCATTCCCAGGAAACTACCTTCAGCTGATCGGGAAAATCCCGAGTGAATTGCTGTCGCCGCACAAACCAATCCTTGGCTGACAGCTTGGCGACTTCCTTTACCAACTTCTTATCCAACACCATCACTAAGTCCACCGGTGTCGGAGTGTTCTGATTCGCATCGGCGGCGGCATTCACCTGCACGCTGAACTTTTGCCGGTTGCCTCCCGGGGCGATGATGCGCTTGGGGCCGCCGCAGGCCGAAAAAGCCAGCAACAGCAGCAGCACCGCCAGACCCGCAGACACAGCGGGGCGGCGCCGGGACAGTGTCCGGCCGGGCCGCCCTTGCTGGAACTGCCGCCACATCAAATCAATCCTTTTCAAGCGTCGCCCCACAGCCGATGGCGCTGCAACTTATGAGATTCGCACTTCGTGCCGGGTCAATACTGTGCAAAAGTGCACAGCCCTCATCTTTCGGGCCGGACCCCGCAAAAGTGAATCTACCATGCCCGCCCCCGGAGCAGTCCGCCGGGTAGCTCCTTCGGGTGCGCCGCAGTCCACCTCGCTCTTGATCGGCTGTCGCCCGCAACTGGTACCGCGGGGCCATCCCGGCCCCGGGCACGGAGGCCGGGTTAAAGTTTCTTTTCGAGCAAGACTGCCAGGTGAGCAGAATTGAACAGTTTTTCGCCGCGCGCTCCATGAGAATCAAGAATTCCGGTCTCGGTGGACTGCTGCCTGCTCGAAAGGCGGCCTTCTGCTGCGGCTGGGATGTGTTTGGGCATTTGATAGGAAAAACCGGGCAGGGAACTCTCCCGGGGTAGAGAAAGGAACAGCGAGACATGCCAGAGAGCACACAACATAAGCTGGATCGGGTTCGTCCCCCCCGTGTCCAGATTACCTACGACGTTGAAACCGGAGGCGCGATCGAGAAGAAGGAACTGCCGCTGGTGATCGGCGTTCTGGCGGACCTGTCAGGCAAGCCGGCAAAACCGTTGCCGAAGCTGAAGGACCGCAAGTTTGTGGAGATCGACCGCGACAACATCGATAAAGTGATGGCTTCCGTCACTCCGCGGATCGCCGTGCGTGCTGCCGACAAGCTGTCCAAGGACGGTGGCTTCCTGAACGTCGAACTGAAGTTTTCCAAGATGGAAGACTTTGAGCCGGTCAGCGTGGTCAACCAGGTTCCGGCATTGAAGAAGTTGTTCGAAGCCCGTGGCCGCCTGTCGGATCTGCTGGCGAAGCTCGATGGTAACGACGAACTCGATTCGCGTCTGCAGGAAATCGTGGCCAACACGGAAGCGCTGCAGGAGATCAAGACCGTCGTAGAGAAGGCTGCCGCTGAAAAGGCGGCTAAAGAGAAGGCTGCCAAGGAAAAGGCTGAGAAGGAAGGAGTGACCAATGCCTGAGGAAAAACCCGACAATGCGGCGGACGTAACCGCCACTACCGCTGCGCCCCTGTCGCTGCTCGACAAGATCGTGCTCGAAGGGAAGATGGCCCGCGACACATCCCAGAAAGAGTACGCTCAGGATCTGGTCGGCGAATTCGTCGGCCAGGTGGTCGACAAATCGATGAAGGTGAGTGCCGATACGGTCCAGTCCATTAAGGACCGTATTGCGCAGATCGACCAACTGCTGACCAATCAGTTGAACGAGATCATGCACAGCGCCGACTTCCAGCGGATGGAAGGGTCTTGGCGGGGCTTGGCCTATCTGGTGATGAACTCCGAGACCGGCACGCATTTCAAAATCCGGTTGCTGAATGTCACCAAGCAAGAGATCACCAACGACTTGGAGAAGGCCGTTGAGTTTGATCAAAGCACACTGTTCAAGCGGATCTACGAAGACGAGTACGGCACCTTTGGCGGGCACCCCTTTAGCGTCCTTGTGGGCGACTACGAATGGGGCCGTCATCCGCAGGATCTGGCTACGATTGAGAAGTTGTCGAATGTCGCTGCCGCAGCCCACGCTCCTTTTGTCTCCGCTGCCAGTCCGAAGATGTTTGACTGGGATAGCTTCACCGAAATGGGCATCCCGCGGGATCTGGCCAAGGGATTTGAGACCGCTGAGTTGACCAAGTGGCGCTCCTTCCGAGAATCGGAAGACAGCCGCTATGTGGCCCTGGTGCTGCCGCACATCCTGATGCGGTTGCCCTATGGACCCGACACCAAGCCGGTGGAAGGCTTCAACTTTGTCGAGAACGTCAACGGCAAGGACCATTCCAAGTATCTGTGGGGCAACGCGGCCTACGCGCTGGCCCAGCGGATCGGGTATGCCTTCGCGCAGTACCGCTGGTGCGCCGCCATCCGCGGCAAAGAAGGCGGCGGCATCGTCGAAGGCTTGCCGGCCCACACCTTCAAGACCGACGAAGGCGACGTCGCGCTGAAGTGCCCCACCGAGATCGCAATTACCGATCGCCGGGAAAAGGAACTCAGCGACTTGGGCTTCATCTCTCTGTGCCACTGCAAGGGGACCGATTATGCGGCCTTCTTCGGTAGCCAGACCGCGAACAAGCCGAAGCAGTACATGACCAACGAAGCCAACGCCAACGCCCGCATTTCGGCGGTGCTGCCGTACATCCTGGCTTCCTCGCGTTTCGCGCACTACATCAAGGTGATGATGCGCGACAAGATCGGGACGTTTATGACGCGCGGCAACGTGGCGTCGTATCTAAACTCCTGGTTGAGCAACTACGTCCTGTTGAACGATGACGCGCCGCAGTCCGTCAAGGCCAGTTTCCCGCTCCGGGAAGGCCGTGTGGACGTGGCCGACGTCGCGGGACGCCCTGGCAGTTACAAGGCGGTGGCCTACCTAAAACCTCATTTCCAACTGGATGAGCTGACGGTGTCCATCCGGTTGGTGGCGGAATTGCCGCCTCCGGCCGCTTAAGCTACTCTCTCAGTCCGGCGGGTGGATTTACTATAATCCACCCGCTTCCGTCAAGACGATAGCGGTCACGACCTACATTGAAAAGGAAGAATTATGGACGTATTGATTTTGGACTTGGGTGACGCCATTAAAGGCGAATGCCAACTGACTGACTTTAAGGATAAGATCGAGCTTCTCTCTTACAGCCATGGTATCGCCCAGCAGATTACGGGTGATCAGAGCAACACGAAGCGAACCTCCGGCAAACCCAACCATCAGGACTTCACGGTCACGAAGTATCTTGATCTGGCCACTACCTCCTTGATCGATTTTTGCAATCAGGCCAAGCCGATTGCCAAGGCCACCATCACGATCGGGCAGAATGACAACGGGACCGTCGACAAGTACGTCGTCTACGAGTTGATCAATGCGTTGATCTCGTCCGTATCGATCGGTGGCGGCGGCGGCGGTAAGCCGCAAGAGACTGTGACGTTTAACTATACGGGCATCACTTGGACTTATAAGGTTCAAAAGTCCGACGTGTCCGACGCCGGCAACGCGTCCGCCAAATGGAATTTGGCGACCAACAAGGCCGAATAGGTTCCGAGCCGAGATCGATCAGGGGGGCGAGAGTTCCCCTGATCGACAGACTCATTTCCAGCTGGTTGAATTGACGGTATCCATGCGTTGGGTGGCCGAGTTGCGGCCTCCCGCCGCTTAGTCCGCCGGAATAGCTAGTCCCGGTGGGACAGCTTCGCTGGCCGCCCGCCTCGACAAGAGATACAGCGAACATCGATTGGAGCGCAACGAGAAGATTCATGGACATTATCCTTTTGGATTTGGGTGACGACATCAAAGGCGAGAGCCTGCATGACGGTTACATTGGTGGGATCGAACTGCTCTCGTTCAGCCACGGTGTCGCTCAACAGATTACCGGTGACCAAAGCAACACCAAACGCACTTCTGGTAAGCCGAACCATCAGGATTTTACTTGCACGAAGTACATGGACTTGGCCAGTACCTCGCTGGTGGCCTATTGTAATCAGGCGAAGCCGATCGCCAAGGCGACCCTCCGCCTCGGGCAGAATGAAGATGGGAAGGTGGTCTGGTACATGGTCTACGAACTGACCAATGTGCTGCTGTCTTCCGTTACGATTGGCGGCGGCGGTGCCGGCAAGCCGATAGAGACGATCACGCTGAATTACACGGCCATCACTTGGGCTTACAAATTACAGAAATCTGACGTAAGTGACGCCGGCAACGCGTCCGCAAAATGGAATCTGGCGACCAACACGGCCGAATAGGTTCCGAACCGAGATCGCGCAGGGGAGCCCGAGCTCCCCTGTTCGACCGTTTGTCGGACTTTCATCCAGCGGCACTTTCTGAAGTGGCGCCTTTGCGTGTCTACACCCAGCGTCAGTTGATCGCCTCCGTCTGCCGGGAGATCAGCCGGTTGCTGAATACCCGCTCCGGCCTCCGCGGAGCCCACCAGTTGGCCGCCCAAGGCACCGTCCTGGACTATGGCCTACCGGACTTTACTTCCTGGATTGCCGCCAGCGGTGTGGACCGCGAACGCATGGAGGCGGCCATTGCTCAGCGCATCATGGCACATGAGCCCCGGCTGCGCGAAGTCAAGGTCTCGCTGGAGGGCAATCCAGACAACCCGCAATCGTTGTTCGGCGTGATCCGGGCCGTGTTGCAAGTGGGCAAAGTTCCGGACCCGGTCCGTTTCTACATCCAAGGCCAGGATGCGGAGTTTCTAGTCCTCCCTGAAGGCGACGCGGACAACGCGGGTCCGGCTGGCTCGAGTTCAAGATGACCCTCCCCGCCAGCACAACCCCGGAAGCTCTACACTAAGACGAATCACTGTGGCGACCAATGAGACCGAATCGCTTCTCCGTTACTACTCCAGCGAACTGAGCTATCTGCGCCGCCTGTCAGCCTCTTTTGCGCGGCGGTACCCGAAGATTGCCGGCCGCTTGGAGTTGCACGGCGGCGAGTCGGCCGATCCGCATGTGGAGCGCATGCTGGAATCATTTGCGCTGCTCACCGCGCGCCTCCAGCGCCGCTTGGACGGCGAGTTTCCTGAGATTACGACCGCATTGCTGGGCGTGCTGTATCCGCATTTGGTGGACCCGGTCCCGCCGATGACGATCGCGCGGTTTGAGGTAGACGCGGCGCGCGGCAAGCTCACCTCGGGGCATCTCATCCCGGCGGGCTCTCAGCTGTTTGCGCGGACCTCCACCAATCTAACCTGCCGGTTCCGGTCCAGCTATCCGGTTACGCTTTGGCCCATTAAGGTCGTTGAGGCAGACCTGGAGTCCGAAGCGCAGTACAACTTCGCCGACCCCCGGGCCACGGCGGTGCTGCGTTTGAAATTGGAGGCGGTGGGCTGCCAGTTTGAAGAGCTTGACATCGAGCATCTGCGGTTCTACCTGCATGGTGATGGCCAGCTGCCGCACACGCTGTACGAGCTGCTGTTTGGCCATGTGCTGAAGGTGGCCCTGCTTCCGGAGGGCTCCGGCAAGGAGCCGGTGTACCTGCCTGCGGGTTGCATCCGTCCGGTGGGGTTTGCGGCGGATGAGGGCGTCATTCCGTATCCCCCGCATGCCTTGCCCGCATACCGGCTGTTGCAAGAGTATTTCCTGTTTCCGGAAAAATTCCTCTTCTTCGACCTGGGCCATCTGGACCTCCGCGGACCGGGCCCGGACCAGCCCCGTCTGCTGCGCGGATCAACCGTGGAGGTGGTGATTCAGCTAGATTTGCGGCCGTCAGGCCGCCTCTCCATCGACCGCGAGACGTTCAGCTTGGGTTGCACACCGGCCATCAATCTCTTCCGGCGAACCAGTGAGCCGATCCGGATTGATCAACGCCGGCATGAGTATGTGTTAGACCCCGACATGCGGCGTGAGCGGACCACCGAGATCCATTCCATTACCGCCGTGTCATCCAGCTCCAATCCGATGGACCCGGCACAGGGCATTGATCCGTTCTATTCGTTCCGCCATCGCTTGGATGGAGGGGAGCAGCGGGCGTTCTGGTACGCCCGCCGGGTTCCGACGCGCCAAGAGGATCTGCCGGGTACGGACGTTCTGTTGTCATTCGCGGATCTTGACTTCAATCCCGCGGTGCCACCGGAGCAGGTGGTTTTTGCCCATCTCTGGTGCACCAACCGGGCCTTCGCCGCCGAGTTGCCCGTGGGCGCCATGTTGGAACTGGAGGACGTCGTCCCGCTCCGGGACATCCGGTGCTTGACTAAGCCCACGCCGCCGTTCTACCCGCCGCTGGGCGGTGCCAGCTTGTGGCAGTTGATCTCCAACCTGTCGCTGAATTATCTATCTCTCACGGACCCGCAGGAAGGCCTTGCCGCATTGCGCGAGATGCTGCGGCTCTACAGCTTTTCCGAGCAGCCCTCGGTGCATCGGCAGATCCAGGGATTAATGTCCTTATCCTGCTCCCGCAAAACCCGGAGAGTCGGCTCGGAGCCGTGGCGTGGGTTCTGCTACGGAACAGAGATCACCATTAAGTTGAACAAAGAGAACTTCGCCGGCAGCGGGGCGTTTCTGTTTGGCGCCGTGCTGGACCGTTTCTTTGCGCTCTATGCTTCCCTGAACAGCTTTACCGAACTGGTGGTCACAGCATCTGATCGGGAGGGCATTTGGAAGCGCTGGCCGCCACGGTCCGGGGAACAGGCTTTGCTGTAAGGCAGCGGGATTAGGGCGGTTCCGCCCGGCTTGGCCCGGCCTTCCGGCACCACGGCCGCTTTGGAGTTGTAAGCTTGGCCCAGCGTGAGCTGTGGCCATGTCATGATGACGTTGAACGGGATGGACGCCGCGAAGAAGAGCGAGAAGCAATCGTATGGTTGGCGCCAACCTGGCTCGGTCCAGGATTGGTTGCTGGAGGAGCCATGGGAGTTTGAGTTCTTCCAGGCGGTGAAGCTGCTGGAACTGATGCAGCCCGGCCGTATGCCCGCCGGCGAGGGCTTGGATCCGGATCAGGAAAGCATCCACTTCCGCTCCCGCGTGGAGTTGGCCTTTGCGGCCAGTGAGGTGCAGGATATAGCGGTCCCGCGACGGCCGGACCTGCCGCACACGGTCACCACCAACCTGTTCTCCCTGGGCGGACCGTCCGGCCCGTTGCCCCTGGTGGACACCCAAAAGGTAATCGAGCGTGAGTGGCGGAAAGACCACGGGATGCTGGCCTTTCTGGACATGTTCCACCACCGGCTGCTGGCCCTGCTGGTGAAGGTCCGCAAGGCGCACCGGCCATCGCTGCTGGCGTTGCGTCCGGACCAGGGGCCGATGGCCCAGTATCTTTATTCGTGCTTTGGCCTTGGTTTGCCCACCTTGCGCAACCGCCTGGGCTTACCGGATCGTGCTCTGCTGTTCTACGCCAACATTCTGTCGCACCGGCCGCGCTCCGGTAACGGTCTGGAACGCTTGTTGAGTGACTATTTCCAGGTCCACGCGGTGGTGCAGCCACTGGAGGGCGTGTGGCGTCCCATTGAGCCGGAGGATTGGACCGCTATCGGACGATCCGGCCGGAACCAGCAACTGGGCCGCGGCGCTTCGCTAGGGCAGCGGATCTGGGACCAGCAAGGGCGCTTTGCGGTGACGATGGGTCCGTTGCGGTTGGGCCAGTTCTTGGACTTTCTGCCATTGCCGGATCAGCACCGGCCGCTCGGGTCCGCGTTCCGGCCGTTGTGTGAGCTGACGCGTTTCTTTGCCGGGCAACAGTTTGAGTTCAGTTTCCGGCTGCGGTTGAAGGGGCAGGATGTCCCGGGTAGCCGGCTTTCCTGTAAGCCCGGATTGGGCCGGACCTGGCTGGGGTGGACGTCGTGGCTGCATGATGAGTCCGGGCCGGCACGCGATAGCGAAATCAGATTGAGTGGACGCCCGCCCCAATTCCCGCCGCGGGTGCCCACAAGGGAATAAGCATGCCGGAGTTCTTACAAGACGGTAGTCCGATTCTGATTACGACGCCCTTTAGTGCCGATCAGGTGCGCGTGGAGACTTTTGAGGGGGAAGAACAGATCTCGGGACTTTTCCACTATCGGGTGGAGTTGCTCTCATCGAATCCCGCACTCAGCTTCGATTCGATTGTCGGAAAAGGCGTAACCCTTGCATTCCCTTTGGCCAGCGGGGATACGGATTACCGTCACGGCATTGTGGGGCGGTTTAGGCAGGGGACGCATGGCAAGGAGTTCACCAGCTATGTCGCCGACATTTACCCCTGGCTCTGGCTGCTGACCATGAACGCCGACTGTCAGATTTTCCAGAACAAGAGCGCTCCGGATATCATCAAGCAGGTGTTTAGTGACCTCGGCTTCACTGACTTCACCGACTCTCTCACCGGCACCTATGATCCCCGTGAGTACTGCGTCCAGTATATGGAGTCCAGCTTCGCCTTTGTCTCCCGGCTGATGGAGGAAGAGGGGATCTTCTACTTCTTTGAGCATGAAGATGGCAGCCATAAGATGATCCTGGCCGATGATGCCAGCAGCTATAAAGCCATCAGCGGCTCGGGCTCGGTGGAACTGCGGCCGGCTGAAGCCAGTTGGCCCAGTGAGGATGCCATCGACGAGTGCAGCCTGGAGCAGCAAGTCACCGTTGGCCAGTACAAACTGGATGACTTCAACTTTGAGACGCCCGCCGTTGATTTAACTTCGACGGCCAGCGGTTCGGAAACGGCGCGGGCCATCTACGAGTATCCGGGCGGCTTCAGCAGTTCGGACAAAGGCGAGGCGATCGCCAAGAAGCGCCTCGATTCCAGGCAGTCACAAGGCAAGCTCTTGCGCGGCAGCGGGGCATGCCGAGCTTTTCGTGCGGGTGCCAAGTTCACCCTCACCGGCCACCCGGCGGAGGTGGTGAACGGCGACTACGTCCTTCAGCGCCTGACGACACGCGCGAATCAGTCGAGCGCATTTTCCAACTCCTTTGAGGCGTTCCCGGGCGACGCGTCCTTCCGGCCGCTGGTGGCCACGCCCCGGCCGCGGATTCACGGTGCCCAGACCGCCACCGTTACCGGTAAGGCCGGCGAAGAGATCTGGACCGACAAGTATGGCCGGATCGTGGTGCAGTTCCACTGGGACCAGAAAGGGACCAACGACGAGAAGTCCTCCTGCTGGGTCCGCGTGGCGCAAGGGTGGGCAGGGAAGCAGTGGGGCAGCTTCTTCCTGCCGCGCATTGGCCAGGAGGTAGTGGTCAGCTTCCTGGACGGCGACCCGGACCGGCCACTAGTGACCGGCGTCGTCTACAACGCCGAACAGACGGTCCCCTATCCTCTCCCGGCCGAGCAAACCAAGTCCACCATCAAGAGCAATAGCTCCAAGGGCGGTGCCGGTTTCAATGAGCTCCGCTTTGAGGACAAGAAGGGCGCCGAGGAGCTGTTCATGCAGGCGCAGAAGGACTTCACGCTCAAAGTAATCGGCAACGAGATGCACACCGTCGACGGCTTGACGCGCATTGTCCGCGTCAACAAGGGTAACGAGATCCATGCCGTCAAAGGCACCCGCAACCTCACCGTCAACGGCAATGAGGAACACGCCAATACGGCAAACTACCGCCATCAGGTGGAGCACGGCAACTATACGCTGGATGTCGATGGCGACATCACCATCATCGCCACCGGCAATCTCTCGATTAAGGCTGACGGGTCAGTGAAGATCGAGGCGGGGAAGGACTTCTCGATCAAAGCCGGTACAACGCTGGCCAGTGAGGCCGGGACCTCACTGACGAACAAGGCCGGCACATCGCTGACCAATGAGGCTGGCACATCGCTGACCAACAAGTCCGGCACGGACCTGACCAACCAATCCGGCACTGGCATGACCAACAAAGCGGGTACTACGCTCGACAACAAGGCCAGCGCCATGCAGACCGTCGATGGCGGTGGCATGCTGACGTTAAAGGGTGGCCTGGTAAAGATCAACTAGCGTGAAGAGCAACTAGCCATGGCTGAACCAACCACGCTTGAACGGCACGACGACCAGGGCCGTCCGCAGGAGCAGCTGCCGCTGGATGGGCAGGGCGTCCTGAATGGCGAAGTGCGCCTGTATTCGCGCGGGCGGTTGGACGCCATCATTCAGTATGTGGACGGCAAGCGGGAAGGCCCGGCGACGTTCTTCAGCGAAACGGGTACCCGGTTGATGCAGGTGAACTATCGGGCCGACAAGCTCCACGGCGAGGCACAGTATTTTGACCCGCAGGATCGTATGGTCCGCCAGTCGCTGTTTGAGAACGACGACTTGAGCGGACGGACCACCGAGTTCTACCCCAGCGGCAAACCGCGCGAAATCAAGGGCTACGAGGCGAACCTGCTGGAAGGAATCCTCACCCGGTTTGCCGAGGACGGTAAGGTGACCGAACGGATCTGCTACCGCGGCGGACGTGAAATTCCCTGTCCGGGGCCCGGCCCGGCCGCCAAGTGATGGTCCAGGGCCGTTGAAGCGGCAGCGCGGCGTAACCGCCTAACTGCCCGTGCCAAAATTCAGATCCCGCAGACTGACGTGCGCGGCTCAGTAGAATGCGTGATCTACTGAGCCGCAACCGTCACCCTGCGAGCTTGACGACAGCTGTTAGCTGGCCGCCGCTTCCATCGCGTGGATACGGGTGATGAACTCCGCGGTGACCAGCGGTTTAGTCATATAGTTGGTCGCACCAAGCGATGCTGCCAGCTGGATGTCTTCGGTGTCCGAACTGCCAGTCAGGATCATGGTCTTGACGGGTTTCTGCGGCGGCGCTTGCTTCAGTGTCGACAATACATCCAAGCCTCCGCCCAAGGGCATGTTCAGATCGAGGATCATCAGGCCGGGGTGGTGGCGGTAGAGCAACGCCCGAGTCTCATGGCCGGACTTGGCGCGGATGCATTCGTATCCCTGGCGTTCGAGAATCGCGCAGACAACTTCGCGCGATACCCAATCGTCGTCGGCGACCAGGGCCAACTGCTTCTCAGGTTCTGGGTTGATGGGGGTGGCAGCGAGTTGGCTGCGGATAATGCGTCTCTTGATTTGCATGTTTCGATCCTTTGATTTTCAACAAAAGTCAACATTCACCGGCCGATGCCGCAGACGGGGACGGCAATCAAAGTGCCAGTGCCACGCTTGAAGGGCCTATCGGTGAAACTGTGGGAGACTTGAGAAAAATCTTTAGGACATCTCAGGTATTTGTCTTAACACCCCCATGGCCATCCACGGCCGCTCCGGACGGACTACACTAGCGAAGGAAGCTTTGTCTGATGAACCGTCGAACCCTGTTGGCCACCCTTTCCGGCGCCGCGCTTCAATTGCAAGCGCAGAAGCGCGACATGATCATCCATAACTCGCGCCAGGAAGGCTATGAGATGCCACTGGCGGGCTTTAAGGACTACATCACGCCGGTGGAGCACTTCTTTGTGCGCAGCCACCATTTGACGCCCAAGATTGAGCTCGACGCCTGGAAGCTGGAGGTGAAAGGGCACGTCAACGGTGGGCTGACACTTTCCATGGCGGATCTGAAGGCGATGAAGCCGGTGGAGATGGTGGCCGTGCTGGAATGCGCGGGCAATGGGCGCGGCTTCTATGAGCCTTCCATGCCGGGCCTGCAGTGGGAGCATGGCAGCGTGGGCAACGCCCGGTGGCGCGGCGTCCGGTTGGCCGATGTGCTGAAGCGCGTGGGCGTCAAGCCGGGTGCCAAACACGTGCTGTTTGACGGTGCCGACGTGCCGGTGGGCGCGCAGCCGGAGTTCCAGCGGACCATCCCGATCGACAAGGCGATGGACCCCAACACTCTGCTTGCCTTTGACATGAACGGTGCCGCGCTGCCGGCCTCGCATGGCTTCCCGCTGCGGGTGATCGCTCCGGGTTGGGCGGGCGATTCCTGGGTGAAGTGGGTGACGCGGATTGAAGTGCTGGACAAGGAGTTCGACGGCTTCTTCATGAAGACCGGCTACCGGCACCCCGGCAAGGGCATGCAGCCCGGCCTGCCCGTGAAGCCGGAAGAGATGAAGCCGGTGGAAGCGATTCAGGTAAAGTCCGTCATCGCCGCCATCGGACCCAAGGTCTCCGGCGCCGCCTGGGCGGGCGAGAAAGCAGTGGCGACCGTGGAGGTCTCCGTGGACCGGGGCCGCACCTGGAAAGCCGCCAAGATCACCTCCCCGCGCACGCCGTTCGGGTGGGTCACCTGGGAATATGATTGGCAGCCGCCGACAGGCTACTACGTGGTGATGGCCCGCGCCCACGACACCTGGGGCCATACGCAGCCCATGGCGCAGGAATGGAACCCGTCGGGCTATCAGTGGAACGCGATCCACCAGGTCGCCTCGGAATCCGCCCCCGTGCCCACCGCACCCGCGATTGAGCCACCGGCAGTCTATAAGGCCACCTGCGTCGGCTGCCATGATGAAGGCCCAGTGCGGAAGCAACGCCTGTCCCGGGCGCAATGGGAAGCGGAAGTGGGCAAGATGCAGCGCTGGGGCGCTCCGGTGAAGCCGGAAACCAAGGACGAGCTGCTGAACTACCTGGTGTCGCGGTTCGGCTACCGCCACCGGTAGTCGGGGAAGCGACGGCCCCGCGGCCTACTGCCGATCGTGGACCGGGGGTGTAGCCGCCGGCTGATCGCTACGGGCGGGGGCCTCGATCCAGTGCGAAAGAACGTCCGCCAAGCGCGTGATATCGACCGGTTTCGTCAGGTAATCATCCATGCCTGCTTCCAGGCAACGCTCGCGATCGCCCGAGACGGCATGGGCGGTCAGGGCGACGATCGGAATCCGGCTGGAGGGGGCTGCCTCTTCCAAGGCACGGATGGCGCGGGTGGCCTCAAACCCATCCATGCCGGGCATCTGGCAATCCATCAGCACCAGGTCATACGTTGATTGTTTGACGGCGGCCAGCGCCTGCTCGCCATTTTCCACCACGTCAACCTGAAGGCCTAACTTGATCAACAGCGCCTTGGCCACCAGTTGATTCACCCGGTTATCTTCGGCCAGCAGAATGCGCGCCGCCGGCATCGGTGACGCCGTCCTCATTGCAAGATTCGGTGTCCCGATGGCAGCAGCAAGTGCCGGCAAGCTAGGGGGGCAAGAATCCTCAGGGGTATCCGCCGCCTCCAAATGGAGGGTAAACCAGAACGAGGCCCCGGTCCCTGGTTGACTTTCCACCCCAATTGAGCCGCCCATCAGTTCCACCAGATTCTTGCAGATGGCCAAGCCGAGCCCCGTGCCCCCGTAGTGGCGGCGCGCTGAGGGATCGACCTGAGTGAAGGGTTCAAAGAGCGTGGGCGTTAACTCCGGGTTGAAGCCCGGTCCCTGATCGGTCACCGTAAACCGGAGCGTCACGTCGCGCTCCTGGCACCCAACCACCTCGCATTCCACCACAACCTCCCCGTGCGTGGCGAACTTGATGGCGTTCGAAAGCAGATTGAGCAAAATCTGCTTGAAGCGCAGGGTATCGCCGTAAACAGACCGCGGAATGTCAGCCGCCAGCCGGGCTTTTAGCTCCAGCCCCTTCGCTCCGGCAGCCGCGGCGACCACCTGAAGGGTTTCGTGCACGGCTTCACTGAGGTTGAACTCGGACCGGTCGAGCACTACGCGGTGAGCCTCAATGGCAGATACATCCAGAATGTCACTGATCACGCCCAGCAATAACTGACCGCTGCTGCGGATGATGCTGGTATACGTGCGCTGTTCATCCGACAGCGGCGTGCTCATCAGCAGGCTGGTGGTCCCGATCACCCCGTTCAGCGGTGTCCGCAGTTCGTGGCTCATGTTCGCCAAGAACACGCTTTTGGCCTCGGAGGCGGCCTTGGCCTGGATCGACGCCGTCTGGAGACTTGCGATCAGCCGCGATTGGTCACGGTAGTTACCAGCCAGGCTCTTCAGCAAGAAGGCAGACACCGCCAATAGCGTCGCCACGATGGAGTGAAACAATGAGCTCGCGTACCACGGCGGGATCATGGCAAAATCCACCGACGCAACTTGCGATCTGGTGCCTTCCCGGTCGAAGACCCTCAGTTCCACCCGATGATCCCCCGGCGCCAGATCGGGGCTGGAAATGGATTGCCCTTCTGTCGCTGGTCTCCAGGGTTGCTGGTCAAACCTCCACGAGTAGCGCAACTCGGAGGACCGCGTCGATTCCCACCGGTCCCGCCCCATGGCCTCGAACACGAAATGCGAAGAACTCAGAAGTTTCTGGCCGCTGGCCGGGTAAGCGATCTGCACGGACGGCGGGCTGGAGGGGCGGAATCCGAGGAAGAAGCTCGGTCCCTGTGCCGTGGCCGCCCACAGGGTTCCTTGGAGATCATGAGAGATGTGCCCCGTGGCCACCGATGGAAGACCTTCGGTAAGCGGCAGCCAGCCGTACTCTCGCCGCATAAACACGCCATCCCCGCCAGCGGCCACCAGATGGCCGTCCGGCAGAAGGGCAAAAGACCGGATGTTCTTGGGATACCCGGGTTCCCGAGAAAAGGTGCCGTTCCGCCACCGGTACAGGCTCGGCCGGGCCGCGATCAACACGGAGCCGTCGTCCTCTTCGATGAACGCGTAGGCTCCCTTGAAGTCCTCCGCCGCCAACTTGGACCATTCCTGGCGCTGGCCATGGCTGACATGGATGATGCCCAGGGTGCCGCCCAGCCACAGTTCGCCAGTACGGGTCTCCAGGAAGTCCCGGGGATGTCCAACGGTCAGCGAGCCTCCCGCCTTCTGGAGCGTTCCGAAGTGATCGCCGTCGAACGCCGAAAAGAACCCTTCTCCGGTGCTGGACTGTCTCAGCGCCACCAGCGCGGACCCGTCCCGGCGCGGAAAGAACTGGAGCACACGAAAGCCCGGTAAATCAGGCACGGGAGTAAAGTGCCCGCTCGCCGGGTCAAACACAATGAGCGCTTTGTTTGTATGAGGATGCAGCAATAGCCGCCCATCCGCCAGGAGCGCCAAATTGGTTCCCCGCAGTGAGTCGTTCACGATACCGGCAGGCAATGGATATTCCCTGATTAGTCCCGGTCGCGACCGCAGGAGCGAGTTGCGGCCCATGAACCAGTGATTCCCCTGCCGGTCGTGCGTCGTGCCGCTACTTTGTTGCCGCAGGAGGTGGGCGGATGGTCCGGTGGGAATACCCCAACTGGGAGGCGGATGAAAGGCCAGGCCTTGCGTGGTGGCAATGAAGAACCCGCCGTCCGGCGACATCACAATGTCGGTATACATACCGGAGAGCACTGGATTCCTCGCTTCGAGCGACAGCCATGAGTCACCGCGCTGAATCCGCAATTCCCCGGAGGTATACAGCCAGATCTCGCCCTGAGCATCCCGCCATCCGCGCAACCCTTGGTCGATACGATTCTCCCGGGTGATCACCGTCCATTTGCCTTCGCGGAAAGAAATGACGGCTCCGTGTCGAGACGGAGTTTGGGTGACGGTGAGGAATAACTCCTGGCTTCGGCAAGGAATCGGCAACACCGGATCCGTCATGCCTTCCGGTAGAGTGAACTCATTCCAGCCAGAGGGCGTGCCGGCTCCTATATCGAACTGCACCAACCCGCGTTCGGCCATTGCCCACAGCCGTTTGCGGTCCAAGGAGTGGGTAAACCCGCGGAGCGCCCCAACCCGAGAGTCGGCGGGCGGCGCAGCAAACACCCGTCGATCGCCTCGGCTGTCGATCTCGATGATCCTTCCGGGATACAGCAGCAAGGCTCGGCCCTGGCCGAGGTCAAAAACCCGTTGGGGGCGGTCCGCCGCAATGGGAACGGTCTGTTCTTCGCGAATGGCCAGCCATGACTTGCCATCGAAATAGTGGAGTCCGCCGACCCCCGCCACCCAACCGGTGATGCCATTGGCGCTCGAGAACGTCGCGGAAACTCCGGGGCTGTTGATGGTTTGGAAGCGGTAACCGTCGAACCGGGTGAACGTAAAGACGTCCCCGTGGTTCAGCCAAACTGAGCCATCGCCGGCAACGCTGATCGACTCCACGTAGGCTGCCGCAAGTCCATGCTCCGGCCTCCAGTAGCGCCATTCGCCGTCGGAGCTCGCCAAGCAGTCCCGCACCGACACGCACAACAGTAGCGCGTAGAGTGTGCCCGCCCTCAGCCCTGGTCCACACTCCTTGATCTTTACCCGGGCGTCCATGATTCGAAGGCTACTCCCCTTGCTTTCGCCTATCCTCTCGCCTTATTCCTTATCGGTGAGACAGAGCGCATGTTCCACAGATTCGCTGAAGAGTGCGGATCTGTTGCTTCGATTGTAATCCTCCTTTGAGCTTCAGCGAAATGGCCTTCTGTGCCTTCCAGCCCCTCGCAGGCTGCGGATCAAGGCCGGAGACCACTTGCTGACCCGCGCGGCTCAGAAGGCTCGACTGAGGAAGTGGGCGAAAGCCACTGCTGGGGCGCACTCGCGTAGCCGGAAACCAAGGATGAACTGGTGAATTACCTGCCGTCCCGGTTCGGCTACCGCCACCGGCAGGGGTGCGGGGTGCAGGTAGGAAGGTCTAGGAGAACAACTGTGCCACCGGCACGGACCAGCCGGGGAATAGTGAGCTGACCAGGTCATCTCCAGTACCGTAAGTTAAAATCGCTTTGCTCGTCGCCGCCCGGACGGTCTGTTTGGCTGGATCAACGGTCCAGAACTCACGGCAGCCGAACATCAGGCAGCGCATTTCGCGCTCCAGCATTTCTGCTCGCGAATTGGAGGCGGAGAGTATCTCCACCACCATGTCTGGAGCTCCGGCCAAATAACCATCCACTGAGATTCCGCGGGCACGGTCATGTGTGACAAAGCCAATATCCGCTTCACGGATGTCATCGTCGCCACACTGAAAACCCATCTCCGCGCCAATCAGTCCCAATGGCTCGGCCACAGGACGGAGAGCGCGAAGTAGGGCCTCGCGGGTCAACCAGTGAAGGTGCTTGGGCGGCGCCATATAAACGATCTCTCCGTAGTGAAGTTCACAGCCTTCGGTCTCATGGGCCGGGAGGGCAAGAAACTCCTCAACACTCATCCGCTGCACCGTGGTCGCCATACCGTTATTCTACCGCCCGCCACCCTGCCCAGCCGCTCCCGAGCCCACGCCCGGGGTGGCCTTCTGGTAGTTCGGGTAGGCCGGCTTTTTGTGGACCGGGAGCGGATTGCGCTTCAGTTCGTCCAGCGCCAGTTCCACCGCTTTCTCCAATTGCGGATCCTTCCCTTCGCGCCACAGCTTGGGGTCCATCTCGACGGTGACATCCGGGTCCGTGCCATGGTTCTCGACATCCCACTTGCCATCAGGGTTCCAGAACCCAAAGTGCGGAGCCGTTACGGAGCCGCCGTCCAACAGCGAGGGATAGCCCCCAATGCCCACCAGTCCGCCCCAGGTGCGCGTGCCGACCACCGGCCCCAGCTTGGCGCGCTTGAACAGCCAGGGCAGCATGTCGCCACCGGAGCCGGAATGCTCGTTGGCGATCATCACCTTGGGTCCAAAGATAGCCGTGGCCGGAGTGGTGTAGTCCGCGCCATCGCGGCTGGACCAGTAGTTCCACAGCGGACGGCGCAGGTGGTCAATCACATAGTCAGCCGCCTTGCCACCGCGATTCCAGCGCTCATCGATGATCGCGCCCTGCTTGTCGGTTTGGGCAAAGTAGTAGCGGTTGAAGTAGTCGTAGCCGCCGTTGGCGGTATCGGGCAGGTGGATGTAGGCGATCTTGCCGCCGGAAAGTTGATCCACCTTGCGGCGGTTGTCTTCCATCCAGGCCAACGTTCGCAGTTGGACCTCGGAATCGACCGGAAGCACGGTCACTTCACGTGAACCATCGGCGCTGGGGTTCGGTCCCACGCGGAGCACAACGGACTTTCCAGCAGTCGCCTCAAAGGCCGCGTAGACATTGTCCGAATCCTTCAGCTCCTTGCCATTGACCGCCAGCAGGTACTCGCCCGCCGCCACGTTCACTCCCGGTTGGGTTAGTGGCGCCCGGGTCTGGGGGTTCCAGCTTTCGCCGGAATAGACTTTGGCGAAACGGTACCGTCCGTTCTCCAGCTTGTAGTCCGCTCCCAGCAAGCCGCCGCGGACGCGCTTGGGCTGATCCGGATTGTCGCCGCCATTCACATACAGGTGGCCCACCGACAGTTCGCCCAACATCTCCTGGAACAGGTAGTTCAGTTCGGTCCGGCTGCCCAGGCGGCTGAGGTACTTTTCATACTTGGTCTTGAAGTCGGCCAGGTTGACGCCGTGCAGATTCGGATCATAGAAGAAGTCGCGTTCGATGCGCCAGACTTCGCGGTACATCTGCTGCCACTCGGCGCGCGGGTCGATAAAGGCTTCCATGTCGGCGGTCTTCAGCGCTCCACCGCCTTCACCGGGGCGCGGCGCGGGGGGCGCGGCGGTCGCGATGACGCTCCAGCGCTCACCTTGGCGGTAGAGCATCTTCTCGCCATTGGCGGAGACGATGTAACCGGCCAGGCCGGTCAGAAACGGGTCGGCCTTGCGCTTCGACAAGTCGAACTTGTGGAGGATGCGCGAGGCAGGGGAGAAGGTGGCGGCGGAGAGCAGGATGGGTGACTCCACCACAAACAGCGTGCCCGCTTTGCCCGCCTGCAGTACAGAGTAGTTGCGCGTGGGCATGGGCAGCGGCAGCGTGCGCTGGGTGAGGCCGTCGGTGTCGATCTTCACTTCCACCGGCTTTGCCGCGGCGGCTCCGCGAACTGGGGCGGGCTTGGCCGCATCCGGCTTGGGAGCGTCGGGTTTAGAAGCATCATCCTTCTTGTCGTCCGCCACCTTTTCTTCGTCGCTCTCTGGAGCGAATGGTGACGGATCGGCCTTGGAGAGTACGGTCAGGTAGAGGCTGCGCGTAATGGGCCGCGAATTGGACGACAGATCCAACCCGCCCAGCGACGGACCGGAATCGGTGGAGGCAGAGAAGTAGAGGTACTTGCCGCCTTTGTCGAAAACCGCACCCCGGGCGTCCGACATGCCATCGGTCACCGGATAGGTCTTGCCCTCCTTCAGCGAATAGACAAACACCTGATGCAGCCGCGTCTTCAACTGCTTGTTGTAGACGATCCAGGCCGAATCCGGCGCCCACTGTGGGGACAACGTGTTGTAGCTCTCGTGGTAGGTTCCGTTGTCGATGCGGACCGGCTTCTTCGCTTCCAGGTCCACGTACCAGACGTTGGTCTTCTTGTCGACGTAGGCGATCTTCTTCGAATCGGGTGACCAGACGATGTTGTAGTAGAAGGTCGGCTTTTCGTCGAGCGTGATCTTCTTCACCTCGCCCTTGCCGAGCTGGTCCCGCAGGTGCAGTTCGTACTCCCCGGATTCGTCCGAGAAGTAGGCGATCCACTTCCCGTCGGGGGACCAGGCCGGGTCCCGCTCGGCAAAGCCGGAGCTGTTGGTGAGGTTGCGCACGTCGCCCTTGTCGGCGGGTACGGTGAAGATCTCGCCGCGCGATTCAAACACCGCTCGCGCTCCGGTGGGCGACAAGTGGAAGTTGCTGATCGACCGGCCCAACTTCTCCAGGCGCGGCCGGACGCCAGCCAGATCACCGCCGCTCAACTTGATGTCGAGCTTCTGCGCTTTGCCGGACTTCAGGTCGAGCAGGTTGATGTCGCCAAACTGCTCAAAGGCGATCGCATCCGGCCCAGCGGAGGCGGCCTTGATATCGAGGCCTTTGTTGTCGAACGCCGTGGTCAGCTTTTTGGAGGAGACATCGTAGGCGTAAAGCGAATAGCGACCGGTGCGGTCCGACAGGAAGTAGACCTTGTTGCCAATCCACATCGGCGAATGGTCGTTGGAGTCAGTGCGGGGCAGCTTGGTGATGCTGGAATCCGCGAGCTTCGCAATCCAGACCGGCGTCGCCCGCCCGCCGCGGTAGCGCTTCCAAGCCTGATCAGCCCGGCTAAAGGGCACATACGCCAGCTGTGAGCCATCCGGAGAATAAGAGCCATGGAAACCAGTGGGCAAGGGAAGTTCCTGCGGAAAGCCGCCATCCACGTCCACCGTATACAGGCGTGGAGCGCCATTGTGGGTGGTGCCGCTGTTGACGAACAGGACCCGCTTTCCATCCGGCGTCCAGCCGCGCGCGATGTCGAAGCCGGGGTGGAAGGTCAACCGCTTCGGGATGCCGCCCGTCGAAGGTACGACGAACACGTCGGTATTGCCGTCGTAGTTCCCGGTAAAGGCCACCATGCTGCCATCGGGCGAAAATCGAGCTTCCGATTCGACGCCCGCTCCACTGGTCAGGCGAGAAGCCTCGCCACCGGAGCGGCTGGTGATCCAAAGATCATCCGCATATTCGAACACCACATGAGTCTTTGAGACGGCCGGATTCCGCAGTAGATATTGAGAGTCGGCGGCGAAAAGAGTGAGGACGGAAGACAGCGCCAGGATGGCAAATCGCATAACTTACCTCTGCATTTGACGATATCGCTACCCTTCCGGTGTGCGCAACGCATTTTGCGCGATCCGCAGGGGTACGGCGTGCGGATAAGGACAAGCGGGGTCTTCCATCAGGCCTTCAAATATTGGAAAGTGCCGCCGAAGAGAAGGGGGAATCATGAAACAAATAGTGTTCCTGACCATTGCCGGAGCCCTTGTGGCTGCCGCGCAGCCTGTCATCGAAACTGCCGAAAATGCGGCCGGATACATGAAATCGGGTTTGCCGAACGGTGGTCTGGCCCAGGGCAGCCTGATCGTGATCAAGGGCCGCGGCCTCAGCCAGCGCGACTACCGCAATGTGTCGATCCCACTGCCGTTGGAACTGGCCGGGACGACCGCCCAGATCACCGTCGGGGGGACGACGCTGACGATGCCGATGAACTACGTGATCGGCATTCCGGATAACAAAACCCAGATTTCAGCCGTGATTCCGTCGGCCACCCCGGTGGGCTCAGGCAGCATCCGCGTCACCTACAATGGCCAAACCAGCGCAGCCTTTCCCATCAGCGTCGTCAAAACCGCGTTTGGAATCTTCACGATCAACTCCGCCGGTTCCGGATCGGCGATTGCCTACACGGGGCCGAATCTGAATACGCCAACCGAGGCGCTGCGCCCCGGCACGGTGGCGCAAATCTTCGGTACCGGCTTGGGCCCGGTGAGCTACTCCGATCGGGAGCCGGCCCAAGGCGG
Organism: Acidobacteriota bacterium; assembly: GCA_026394075.1. Classification (GTDB taxonomy): domain Bacteria; phylum Acidobacteriota; class Terriglobia; order Bryobacterales; family Bryobacteraceae; genus JAPKYZ01. Next base: position 7,119 of record JAPKYX010000228.1, on the reverse strand, counting down.
CGATCTCAATGTCGATGTCGAGGTCTGGGTGGGCTTCAAGCGGGCGACGGTCTCGTACAAGGGACGCATCCCGCAGATTGCTTCCGTTGACCAGATCAACTTCATCGTGCCGGCCGACACGCCGCCGGGTTGCGCGGTGTCGCTGGTGGTCAGGGCGGGCGGCGTGGTCAGCAATGCCACCACCGTTCCCGTCGCACTGGCGGGCAAAACCTGCTCCGACCCCTTGGGTTACCCCGCCGACGTGCTCTCCAAGGCCGGCGCGGGCGTCAACGTCGGGTACATCGGCCTGGTGAAGACCGCGATTCAGGTGTCCATCCCGGGCGCCGGGACCGTGGACAACAAGACGGATTCCTTGCTGGCCAGCTTCCAACGCATGAGCTACAACCAGTTTCTGGCCAACCCGAGCGAATCTCCGTCGGTGGGTTCCTGCACCACCTACACCTTCACGGGTCAGAACGCGGCGGCTGAAGTGACGGTGCCCCCGGTGGGGCTGGATGCCGGCGCCAGCATTGCCGTGGCGGGCCCGTCCGGTAGTCAGACACTGGACAAGGTGCTGAACCAGAAAGGGTTCTATAGCAAGAGCATTATCGCCACCGGCCTGCCGGGCGGCATCTCCATTCCGGGCTTTTCCGGTGGAGCGGAGTTCCTGACGCCTGGCCGCTTCACGGCTACCGGGCCCGGCGGCGTGGATGTGGGGGCGTTCTCCTCCTCGGTTACCTGGCCGTCAGCCTTCTCCTGGAGTAACCAGACCAGCATCGCGAGCGTTCCGCGGGCCCAAGACTTAACCGTCACCTGGAGCGGGGCACCGCCGGACGGCTATGTGGCAATTTCAGGATTCTCGATTGGCGGATCCATCACGGCTCCGGTGGGCGCTGGATTTACGTGCCTGGAAAAGGCCACGGCGGGCCGCTTTGCGATCCCGTCGGTGGTGCTCCAGATTCTGCCCACCACAACGACCCTGGCCGCAGGTGTCCAGGCCGGCCTCCTCAGCGTGGCGGCGGTTGGCTTGCCCGTGCAGTTCACCGCCACCGGTCTTGACTACGGGTACATGAACTTCAACAGCGTCGTGGCCAAGCTGGTGAATTACCAGTAGTCAGCTTCTCAAGCGAGTAAGGGTGATTCAGGGCCGGCCGGGCATACGCCCGAGTCCGGCCCTATTCGCTTTTGGGGAAGGCACTACTACCCGAATCGACAAATCTATCACCCCCAATGAGGGGATCTCCCTAACTGTTTCCGCTGTCTGAGTGCGAGCCCTCGCTTTGGGTTTGCAGTTAGGGCCAGGAATCGCCCAGGGAGTTTCAGCGACAATGAATCGTATCACCATCGGTCTGTTGTTCTGCGCAATGGTGTGTCAGGGCCAACCGGTGATCGAATCGGCGGAGAACGCGGCCGGATTGATGAAGGCCGGCCTGCCCAACAGCGCACTGGCACAGGGCAGCCTGGTGGTGATCAAGGGACGCAACCTTGGCCAGCGTGCGTTGGCCCAAGGCGGAATACCCCTGCCTTTGGAATTGGCCGGAACGTCGGCCCAGATCACCGTGGGCGCGACAACCCTGGCCATGCCGCTCAATTACGTGATCGGCACCAGCGACAACCGGACACAGCTCTCGGCCGTCATTCCATCCGCTACGCCTGCTGGTCTTGGTAGCATTCGCGTCACCCATGGGGGAGAAGTCAGCACCGCTTTCCCGGTGACCATTGCCCGGAGCGCTTTCGGGATCTTCACCATCAACTCAATGGGTTCCGGGGCTGCCGTCGTCTTTACCGGTTCAATGCTGAACACTCCCACTGAATCGCTGGTTCCGGGCAGCGTGGCCCAGATTTTTGGGACCGGCCTGGGTCCAGTGCCCTATCCCGACCGCGCTCCGGCCTCCGCGGGCAATCTGAACGTTGACGTGGAAGTGTGGGTCGGCTTCAAGAAGGCAGAAGTCCACTACCAGGGCCGCGTTCCCGAGATCCCCTCGATTGACCAGATCAATTTCACCATTCCGGCGGATACGCCACCGGGGTGTGAGGTGGCGCTGCTGGTCCGCGCTGGCGGAACCATCAGCAACGCCACCACCATTCCCGTAGCGCCCAAGGGCGGCAGCTGCAGTGACCCTCTGGGGTACCCCGCAGACCTGTTCGCGCGGGCGGCCCAGGGTGCTCACGTAGGAGCGATCACTCTGGCCAAGGCCGTCACTTCACCCAGTGCCCCCGGCACCGCCGCCGACCGGACACGGCTGGATTCACTCACCGGCAGTTTCCAACGCTTGGATTACTCGCAACTGCTCAGCTACCCGGGCAACGGCCCCTCGGTGGATTCCTGCGTCGTGAGTACCTTCGTGGGTCAATCTCCTCCGGCCACACCCGGTCCGCTGTTTGTTGGCCTGGACGCCGGCCCGGCGCTGACTGTCGCGGGACCGCTGGGTAGCCGCACAGTGGAGCGTCATATCCAGCACAAAGGCCTCTACCGCAGTGAGATGGCGATGGGCAGCAGCAACAGCTCCACGGCGTCCACTACGCAGGAGTTCCTCACTCCGGGCCGATTCAGTGCTTTGGGAGTAGGCGGGGCCGATCTAGGGGCGTTCTCAGCGTCGCTCACCTGGCCGGCCGGGTTTACCTGGACCAACCAGAACATGTTGTCCAGTGTGCCGCGATCACAGGATCTGGTGGTCCGCTGGGAGGGAGTCGCGACGGATGGCTACGTCACGATCAGTGGCTATTCGATTGGCGGCCCGATGTCGGCCCCGGTGGGTGCCAGCTTTTCCTGCCTCGCCAAGGGCAGTGCCGGAAGGTTCACCGTACCGGCCATCGTCCTGCAACTTCTTCCGGCCTCACCCATGCTGGCGGACGGCACACCGGCCGGACAGCTGAGCGTGGCGGCTTCGGGCACGCCTGTCCCGTTTTCAGCGGCGGGGCTGGACTATGGGGCTCTAAACTGCACCTCAGCCCTGGCGCGGAGCGTCCGCTTCGAGTAGCGCTACTGCTCTTCGACGTCTTCCGACACTTCGCCCCACTCCCGCTCCAACAGGCGGGAGTACTCGCCGGAAGCATAGAGATCGAAATCAAAATGCTCCGGGCGGATCTCGGTGAAGGTCCACAATAGTTGGCGGCAGAGATAGAGCTGATCGGCGTAGCGGTAGTAGTGCCGGATAAACTCATCCGCCAAGCTTTCGCGGCTGGGGAGTTCGGCAAACAATGCGTTCAAGCCGAGCGCTCGCGAGAAGATCGACCGGTAGTCCGCGACGCCCCACTTCTGCAGCTTCTCCCGCACCTGGCGCGGTGGCTCGTCCACCAGAATCGCCGCAAAGGCCTGATAACACATGCCTGCTTCGCGCAACGTATCATCGCGCTGGGCCAAGTCCAGGCACTGATCAATCCAACGCATCAGGTCGCGGCCCACATAGAACAGCATGCGGACTTCGCAATACCGGCCGGAGAGTAACCGTTCGTCCAGTTCCTGGCGCGAAAGTGAGCCGGAGGGAAGCAGCCCCTGCAGCATCAGGCTGGCCCGGGAACTCTCCACCAACTTGTCCGGTCCGGCGGCCTCCGCAAAGGGGTGCAGGATCAGTGGAGGCAATCTCCAAGCTTTGGTAGGCGGAGCCGAGGCGACAGGCATCACAGACATGTATCGTCCTCCGAGGGGTTGAGCTTTAGCTCTACCGGCGCGCTTCCAACTTCACGCGGACGGTCATTTGCTCACCGCCGCGGATCACAGTGACGGGAATTTCATCCCCCACCACTTTTCCCCGCAGCGCATACGTGAAGTCATATAAATTGTCGATCTTTTTGCCGTCGAACGCCACCATGATATCCCCTGGTTTCAGCCCGGCTTTTTGCGCAGGAGAGCCTTCGCGTAAGTCTGAGAACTTTACGCCTTTCCCTGAGAAAGCCATGTCGGGGATGCTGCCAAAACTAGGGCCATAGCCTGAGCCGGAGGAGGTGCCACCGGCCATCGGCGGCGGCTCCGCCACCTTCTGGAACTGAGGCCGATTGCCGGCTGACAGCTCCGTGGCGGCTTCACTCACCAGCCCCAGGAGCTCTACCGCTCCCTCCGCGTTGATCTTGTCCCAGGTGTCGGTGGGGCGGTGGTAGTCCATGTGCAACCCGGTGAAGAAGAACAGCACCGGAATGCGCTTGGCCGTGAACGAAGTGTGATCAGAGGAACCCACCCCACCCTGTTCCGACATCTCCAGTTTCAGCGACGGATGCTTCGCCGACAGCGTATCCATCATCGGCTTAAACGTAGACCCGGTGCCCACGCCACCCACGATCACCGACCCTTCGCGCATCCGGCCGATCATGTCCATGTTGATCATGGCGACGGCCTTGTCGAGCGGCAGCGGCGAATTCTCCGTCAGGTATGCGGACCCGAGAAGCCCTAGTTCCTCTCCGGCGAAATTCAGGAACAGCAGGCCGCGTTTGGGCTTGGGACCAGCGGCAAAGTGCCGGGCCAATTCCAGTACTCCAGCCGTGCCGGAGGCATTATCGTCAGCGCCAACGTGCGCTTTCCCGGCTTGAGAGGGGGCCAAGGAGAACTGCTCACCCAATCCCAGGTGGTCATAGTGGCCGCCCACGATGATGAATTCGTCCGTCTCGCCCTTCAAGTAGGCGCCGACGTTGTGGACCTTCTTCACTTCGCGGACCACGTCCACTTCCAGCGTGGCCTTCAGCTTGGCATCAAAGGCGAACGACCGCGGCTTCAAATCCTTGTCGATGCCTTCGGCGATCTCTTTCAGGTTCTTCCCCGAGGCCGCGAACCAGCTATCCACCACCTCCGGGCGCAACTGGACAAACGGCACACCGGCTTCCGACGGTCCCGCCGCACGGCCAAACTTCTCCAGCTTGCCCGTATCGTTGGGGTGCGCCACCACATTGTTGATCAGCAGCACGCCCGCCGCGCCATGCATCTTGGCATTGATCGCCTTGGCGTCAAACTGCGCGTGCCGCGTCATCACCTTGCCCGCGAAGACGCTGTTTTCGTCAAACTCCTGCGGCTCATAACGCAGGACGAGGACGATCTTGCCTTTGACGTCCAGGCCCTCGTAGTCGTCATAGTTGTACTCCTTGGCGGTGATGCCATATCCGGCAAACACCACCGGAGCCGTTACCTTGGCGCTGGAGGAAAAGTTGAACGGAACAAAGTCCTTCTCCATCTGCCACTTCTGTTTGCTCAACGTATCGCTGAACTTGTTGTGATCACCCACCTTGGCGTTGGTGGTCAACATGAAGGGCTGAAAGTAGCTCTTACCAAATGCCGGTGCCAGTCCCGCCGCCTTGTATTGATCGGCGATGTACTTGGCCGCCAGCTCCAGTTCCGGCATGCCATTTCCGCGGCCGCGCAACTGCTCCGAGGCCAGGTACTTCACGTCTTCGATGTAGCGGCTGGGATCAAGGCCGGCCTTGCTGGCACCAGATGATGAAAGCGAACAAACAATAATGGCCGCGACGGCCGCGCGATGCTTCACGGTTTCCCCTTTGGATTGGCCAGCGAAGGCTTGGGCCGGGTGGGCGCGGACGGCAGTTCAACTGAACAGCAACTCTCCGCGTGCTTCAGCTCTACTTCGATGATCGACTTCAGGTCCGGCCACGGAACATTGCCCGGCACCTTCCGGCCATTGATAAACATGGTGGGCGTCGAATTCACTTTCAGCGCCTGGGCTTCCACCATGCTGCGGTTTACATCCGCCGCCGCGGTGGGGTCAGCCACGCACTGCGTCAACTGCAACGTATCCAAACCGGCCGTCTTGGCCCATTCGGTGAACTTCTGGGCCCGGTTCTCCACCGTAATCTCGGCCTGATGCTCAAACATCCAGTCGTGATAGGTCCAGAACGCCTCGGGCTTTTGGCGATACACACAACGGCCAGCCACAGCCGCGCCCCGCGCCCACGGGTGAATGCTATCCAGCGGCAGATCCTTGAACACCAGGTGGACCTTGTCCGGGAACGCCTCGGCTTGCCCATCTCCGGGTGGCCGGTGGTCTTGATCTGGGCCATGTCGGCCGCAAACGGGGCTTTGGAGATGTCGTAGATGTTGGCCTGGAGAATCTTCTGGCCATCCTTGGACACCAGATAGTCGGCCTCCAGCGACCGCGCACCCAGTGACGCCTTCACATGGACATCCATGAATCCATCCACCTGAGACGGCTTCGGATCCGTAATCTCCACCGTGATCTGCGGATTCCACAGATTCAAATGCCGGAGATACGCCTCCAGCGTCGGCTTATCGAGAGCTGACTTGCCCGCCGCAGCGGCCGCCAGGGCGGAAACCGCCAGAAAAACTAAAGTACGGGACCAATGCGCCACGGTACAAACTCCTTATGACCCAATCTCTCGGCGCAGGTCTTTTCACCGGACGCCACTCGCAACACCATTTCAAAAATCTCTTGGCCAATCGCGGCCACCGTTGATTCACCATCGGCGATCAAACCGCCGTTGATGTCCATGTTGTCCTTCATCCGCTTGTACATGGGCGTATTGGTGGCGATCTTGATCACCGGGATGCTGGGGAACCCAATCGCACTGCCCCGGCCGGTGGTGAAGGCGATCAGATTACAGCCGCCCGCCGCCAAGCCCGTCAACGACACCGGGTCATAGCCCGGCGTGTTCATGAAGACAAAACCGGAGGTCTTGATCCGCTCGGCGTAATCGACCGCATCGGCCATCATGGTGGCCCCCGCCTTCGTCATGGCGCCCAGCGACTTTTCGAGGATGTTCGACAGGCCGCCTTCTTTGTTGCCGGGCGACGGATTGTCGTTAAAGTTCGACCCCGGCCATTGGCGCAAGTACGCGCGATAGCTCTCAATAAAGCTCAGGAACCGCTCCGCCACTTCGCGGTTACGGGCGCGCTCGACCAGCAGGTGCTCGGCCCCAAAACACTCGGTCGTCTCCGCCAGCACGGCCGCGCCGCCGATCTCCGCCAACCGGTCACTGCACCAGCCCAGCGCCGGGTTGGCCGTGATGCCGGAAAAAGAATCCGAACCGCCGCAGTTGAGCCCCAGCACGATCTTCGATGCCGGCAGTTCCACGCGCTCTTCTTTCGACATGCGCTCCATCATGATGCCGATGGCCTTGCGGGCGCTCTCAATGGCGGCGCGAGTACCGCCTTCACCCTGCAGCGTCATGCCCACCAGACGG
>JAPKYX010000259.1 GCA_026394075.1 Acidobacteriota bacterium | reverse complement strand
GCCAGCATCTCCAGGTACCCGGCGCCGAAGCGTTCCACGGTCTGGATGCCGTGGTGGTGGTTATAGGCGTTGTTCGAAAACTCGCGCAGCGAAACGACGTTGGCGGCCTGATGCCACGGGCGCACCACCAGCGACGGCGGATCGTGCGAACCCGACGACAGCAGACTTAACCGCGGCAACCCGGTTACCTTCGAGACATCCCACAGCCCGGTGGATGTCAGCGTGATGGTTCCGAACGAAATGCCTTTCGACTTCAGCGTCCGCGTATCGCCGGGCTTGCAGAGGCCTCGAGTCCGTTGCAGGTCGGCCGTCATCTCTCGCGCCAGCATCTCCAGGTACCCGGCGCCGAACATGCCGGTGGAGGCGCGCAGGTTGGCCACGGTCTGGAGCGTCGCGGGCGTGTTCTCTTCGGTCAACGTACCGCGCGTGGGCAGCTTGTCCGCCGGGTCAAAGGTGACATGGTCAAACCGCTGACCCAGCACAAAGACGTTGGTCACAATGTCGCCCCCGCCACCGGAGATGCCGTAGGGCGCGTTGTGGCAACCCGCGCAGGAGTTGGCGTCGGGCCCAGAGATCCGGTTGAATGCCCGTGCACCGGTAAGCGGTTGCGTCAGGTCCGCCAGGGGCCGCCCGTTCCCCTTCGATAGCGGCCGCCCGCCCCCGTCCTGCTCCGTCCAGTTGGCAGCGAACAGCAGCCTGCCGTGGGTGAGCAGCTCGGTCAACGTGAACAGTTCGCTATCGGAGAGGTGGCGCGGGACCGCGCGTTCCTCCCCGAGCTGGCCAACCGCGAGCAATACGAAGAGAGTTAGATTAGGCATCGAAGGCCTCTACTTCCGGCTGGACCGGTCAGCTTACCGGGTGAAGCTGGCGCGGATGAAGCCGCGGGAGAAGCCGCTGATGAATTTGACGTTGGCGGTGGCGTTGATGGTGGGTCCTGCGCCGGCCAGCGGCGGGAACTCCACGGTTGACGGTAACGTCCGGCAGTTGGAAGCTGCCCGTCGGGTTGGGGTTGACGGCGACACCGGCAACGCTGACGACACGCAGCAAGGAAGAGCCCGTGGTAGGGACGAAGGTGTCGAAGGGGGAGCCGGGGAGTAACGTGCCGGTGACGGTGCCGCCGAAGGCTTGCTGGAAGGCTTCGAATCGGATCTTTCCAGCTCCACCATTCGCCTGACCGCACCAGCTGTCGGTGCCAACAGGATTTGTCAAGACGCTCCCATTCCCCTGTATCCGATTCGCCAGCAGTCGAATGGACCCACCGCCACCGAAGCCAGAGGAGTTATTCTGTCCTCTACTATACTGGTTACCGCCGCGTGCGCTGATCAGGCCAGGTGAGTTGATGGCGATTGTTCCAGGGGTGGCAATCAAGATCGCTCCACCACCCGCGCCCCCGCCCTGACCGATAGACGGAGCACTGTCAACAAACCCTCCTCCTCCAGACCCGCCGATCAAGGGGACAAGAAAGTCGTTTACTGTGATACCACCGCCCCGCGCAACGGCCTCGCAGCCGCCCCTTGTTTTGTCCCACGCGGCGCCCCCAGTCGGGCCGAATCCTGCCGTTGGTGGCCTCGAACCCGTATCGCCGCCACCGCCGCCATAAAACCCGCCCGGCCCGGGCACGGCGAAGGTCTGCGGCACAAAGCCATTGGCAGCCCCGCCATTCCCATCGGCATCCAGATGCCCATTGATCGTCACATTCCCCTGGGCCAGAAAGTAGACCGGCCCCCCGAGCTTGTCTGCCCGCAGCACCACGCGCACGCCAGCGGGGATGGTGATGGTTTTGAAGTGGTAGACGTTGTCGTTATCCAGGTCCAGGCCACCGGGGAACATCGTAGTGTCGCGAGGGTCGAAGATGATCACATCGCCCACTTTGGCGGTGGGGAACGTCAGGTCGCCATCGCTGCCGTTGGAGCCGGGGTTGAACACCTGGGCGGCTAGGCAGGCTGGGAGCAGCAGCGCCCACAGCCGGTAGAGTTTGTTAGTCATCGGTCAAGTTCCTTTCTGTACAAACAAGATTGAGAGCATTACGGTTTTGCCGGGGCCACATCTGGCGCGGCGTTCCGCAGGGTAAAGTTTGGGCTGAAGATGAAATACTCACTGCCCAGCGGCGGAATGCGCGGGATGCGGAGCGGGTCCAGCGGTTCACCCCCGCCGCGCACTTCGTCGCCGTCGCCAAAGCCGTCGTGGTCAGTATCGGGGTCCAGCGGATCAGTCCCCAGCCGGACTTCGTCGCCATCGGAGAGGCCGTCAAAGTCGGTATCCGCCGCCAGCGGGTTGGTGCCCCGCCGCCATTCTTCGTAATTTGCGAGGCCGTCGTCATCCTCGTCACCCTCGGGGCGAACGTCGTGGCCGATGTACGTCTCAAAATCATCCGGCAGGCCGTCGCCGTCGGAATCCTTGGTGGAGACCATCGCCTTCCGCGCCATGGCCCACACGGCCCGCGTGATGTCCCGCGCCGCCGGAGTTTTGCCGTCCGGACCCACTGCGCGCAGCGTGACGCCCGCCTTCAGGTTCTGGACGCTGAATACCTTGTTCAGCTCCGCCATGTAGGTCTGCCCCGTAGAGGGATTGATCCGGTTGAGCAGGGAGAACATGCCCACGATCTCCACCGGCGTGGCGGTGATCAGGAACGGCGAGGACCGGTTCAAGATCGAGAACAACGCCGAAATGTCCACCTGCACGGCCGTCGCACTGAAGGGTGCGCTCTTGTTCAGCAGCGAGAAGAGCGCCGAGACGTCCAGGGGCGTGGCCGTCTGGTTGAACGGCGCGTTTTTGTTCAGTAGCGAGAAGAGCGCCGAAATGTCAATGGGCGTCGCTGTCTGCGAGAAGGGTGCGCTCCGATTCAGCAAGGAGAAGAGCGCCGAAATGTCGATGGGCGTCGCGGTTTGCGAGAACGGCGCGCTCCTGTTCAGCAGGGAGAACAGAGCGGAGACATCGATGGGCGTCGCCGTCTGGCTGAAGGGGGCTGACCGGTTCAGCAGCGAGAAGAGCGCGGAAATGTCGATGGGGGTTGCGGTCTGCAGGAACGGTGCGGCGCGGTTCAGCAGCGAGAAGGGCCGCGCCGTTTCGACGGGCACGCCAGAGCCGCTCACCGTGACGGTGATCTCCTGCCGGGCGACGTTGCCGCCAAAATCGGCCGCTTCGGCGGCGATCTTGTTGGCGCCAAAGTTCAGGATCGGCACGTTGACCTCATAGGGCGCGGTCTTGTCGGTTTCGAGCAGACGGCCGTTGACATAGAAGCGCACCTCCACCACCCCCACATCGTCGGCGGCGGTGGCGGAGAGCGTCACCAGACCTTGGGCGACGGTGTCGCCATTCTTGGGGCTGGTCCAGGAGACCGTGGGCGGGATGCCGTTGGGGTCGTCCTTGTAAACCGGTTGCGGGATGGCGTACTGGCCGATCAGCAGCCGTGGGCGGTCAGTCGTCAGGTAGACAAAGCCGTCGTCCACCGCAATGCCGGTGCCGTTATCGTCACCGTAGCCGCGGAAGGGCAGCAGGCGGACGGCGCGCGGCGTGCTCGGGTCCTGCACGTTGATGATGGAGACGTCGTTGACGAAAAAGACGTCCGCCCCAAAGGCGAGATCCCCCCAAGCGGCCACATCCACCAGCAGCCCGCCATTCACCGATGGCGTAGAACCAAAGATCGCTGGGCTGGCGGGATTGGCCAGGTTCACCGTGGTAAAGCTGCGCGCATAGTCGGCCAGCAGGGCAGCCGTCCCCTTCAGCACGACATCGCGCACATCGCCCCCGGGCAGTTTCGAAAGCAGCACGGGAGCAGATGGGTTGGCTGCATTGATGACCGCAAGCCCGTTGCCCCCCAGCGCCACCACGGCCAGCTTGCGCACCGGGTCGTAATCGACGCCCTGGGCGGTTCCGCCTAACGCGAGCGAGCCCAGCAGTGTGGGGTTGGTCTTGCTGGTGACGTCAATGATCGCGAGACCACCTCCGCCATCGGCCAGAAACGCTACGTCCCCGTAGACCACCACGTCGTGCGCGTCACCGGGCGAATCGTAAATCCCGGCCAGCGTCGGTGCCGTGGGCTTAGAGACGTTCACGATCCGCAGTCCGCCGCCGCCGTCGGCCACATAGGCGTAACCGTTCGACACCACGACATCGTTGGCCGCGCCGGTGGTGGCATGGGTGGCAACGATGGCGGGCTTGGTCCGGTCGGCCACATTGGCGATGATCAGTCCGGCGCTGCCATCGGCGACATAGGCGTAGTCGCCCGCGACATCGACATTGTTGGCCGCCGCCGGTAGGGCGAGTTGGCTGACCGGGCCGGGCGTAAAGGCCTGCACGGTGCCGGTGGCGGTGGCGGTTAAGCTGCCGTAGCTGCCGGTGATGGTACAGGTGCCGTTGGCCCCGGCCCTCACGCGCCCGGGCGTCGCGTCAAAGTTGCACACCGTCAGGGCGCTGGAGCCGAAGAAAGCGCCGCGGCCCGTCAGGTCGATGACAGTCTTGCCGTCAATCAGCCGCGCCTCCATGGTCAGCTGCACGGCAGCATCGGGGAAGAGGTCATTCACGGTGAGCGTGAAGGCCGGCGGGAACAGGCGGACGCTCTTGGTTGCCCTTACCAGATCGACGCTCAGCCGGTCCAGCGGATTGGTGCCCATCTGCAGTTCCAGGCCATCGGGAACCAAGTCACCATCGGTATCCGCCAGCAGCGGATTGGTGCCGCGCTGCGCTTCCTCGCCATCCTTCAGGCCGTCGCCGTCGGTGTCGGCATTGCGCGGGTTCGTCCCTAAGTTGAACTCCTGCCGGTTGGTCAGCCCATCCCGGTCCGGGTCCTCATTGGCGTCGTTGGGGCTGTTGGGGTTCAGGCCATTGGCGATCTCGTAGTCGTCGGGGATACCGTCGCCATCGGTATCGGCGCTGGCGATCTGCACCCGCACCTGGATCATGGCCGACGCACCATCGTTGATGGCCTGGATGACCACCGTACCGCTCGAAACCGCCGTCACCACGCCATCGGCGGTGATGGAGGCGATGGCCGGGTTCGAGGTGGTGTAATTGGTGCCGGCTTCGCCCGCCGTGACATCTTTGGTAGTTGCGTCGGGATAGCGCGCGGTGACGGTTAGCGGCGCGGTTTGCCCCTTCGCTGTCAGCGTCGCCCCCGGCGGCACAATAATCAGCGCCTCCGGCACCTGAGTGGTCTGCCCCAACCGGATGTTCGGCAGATTCACCGCCTGGTTGGCATTGATCACAAAGAAGTCCGACTCACCGGACCGAGTGATGCCGTTGTCCACACAATTCGCCCGAGCCTTCACCTTCCCCAAGTTCGCCGGCACATTGGGCAACACCCAACTGCCATCCGCATTCACCTGCACGGTCCGGTTGAGCACGGAGACGGTGCAGTTGGAGCTCAGTTGCGCGAGCGCCAGCGGCGCGGTGAGGAGGCTGAGGGCGAACCATTTCATGCGGCGATTTCTCCTCTCGTTGGGGTCACAAGAGACTGATTTAGGGATTGCATCTGATACGAATGCGCCTAACAAGACCCGGGGACCGTTTTACTTGATCGATGACCGACCTCGCCAAGGCACATCCGCCAAGTCCTGGACTGTCCAGGACGCGGCCAACAAGTGTTTCGACGTCGCTGAGTGGTAAGTCACTAATAGCATTGGTAATAGCCACCTGTGTTTCTGATCGCTCCGCCTGATCGCCAGTGATGGCGTCGACTACTTCATCTTGCAGACGTGCTACTTTACCAAGTCGCGCAAGAACGCCGATGCGAGTGAGTCGGGCGTTATGATTCTTAGGATCCATGTCAATCAGACTGTCGAGGAGCGATAGTCGCTCGGAAGCGCTCTTGGCCACGCTCACCAGCCCCTCAAGAGCCTTGAGATTGGTCTTGTCCTCCCGCAGGACAGTGCGGAAGATCTCCTCGGCTCCTTCCCGTGAACGCATACTCAATGCCCGACCGAACAGGACCCTTTCTTCAGGCGACGCTAACAGCGTTTCGGCCTCGCGCAAACCGGCAGTACAAGCTGCGAACTCCTTCGAAGTCGGGTCGTCAAACTCCGGAGTGCAAAATAGTAGTAACAATTCAATGCGTTTCGTTTGGCTTTGGTTAGCACCAGGCTCCTTGGCCAGATTCGACGTTTCGACAAGCTCGGAAACGATACTTGGAGCTGTTCCGAGATTATAGAATTGCACATGTAAGCTCTTGCTATTTGTGTCATCGCATGGTATCGGGTTTGGTCCGTTATCAAAAAAGGCATTTTGTGCGCGGACTGCTTGGTCTCCGGCAACTTCCATTAAGCATCGAATGTTGCTTTCATTATGTCCCGTGTCGATCAAGCGATATCCACCCGGAACTCCGATATCCAGCGCCGAGCCACGAGTATGTTGGTCATAGGGCAAGCCTCCAACATCTTTGCTTCTCCGAGGATTTCTAAAGCCCGAGGCGATTGGGTTCGTGGCCTCACTTAGCACCGGATAAGACACGGTATTCGCAACTGTTTCGGCCATTCCATTCGCCCCGGCTACTATGTGTCCGCCAGGCAGGAAGCGATCATCGCCGCCCGGGATAGAATGAAACACCACTACCCGACGATCGTCTCTAGTTTCGGCAGGGCGGCTGGAAGACTTCACTGTTCCCGCCTGAACTACAACAGTGGTAGGAGAAAGCATGCACCTGCTCCGGAAGGCAGTGCGGCAAAGCATGTCGAGCTCCAAACACGTACAGGGCGATATCTGCTGAATATCCGCACTGGATATCAGTGAGTTAAAGAAAGAAATATATTGATCTTCGATCCCCGAAAGGCCAATGTCCGCAATCAGGTTTATCCTGCCATTGTAATTTCCGGTGTTGTATTTTCTCCTTGATGGTACGGTCAGGAGTGGTACCGAAATACTCCTTCCTGGGTAGTCAGCCCTCATGTCGACGTACTCTTGCCTCAGAACGTCTGCCATGTCCTGAACGATTGGAGGAATTGTCGGTGGCAGAAGAATAGGCGTCGCCCCAGCACCAGGCGGACTTACTTTGACGGTATATCCGATTGGCAGATTTGCTTCTCGGCTGCCATCGGTGCTGTTCAGAGAGACTGGGGAGAAGGTGTAGACGCCAGGCTGGGGAGAACTGACTGCGCTGGGGGGCCCTCCGGGACCTGTTGGGGTAACCTCCCACAGACTGTTCCGCAATAAGGCCGGATCGCCGGGAGCATCTGCGGTGATCGTAATCGTGTCCCTTGCGGCTACAAAGCTATTGGATGTTGATGAATTGCAGTTCGGGGCTCCGCCTAGGAGTTCACTACGGCAGACGGACACCGACGTGATGGTCAGTGTCGGGCCATCGCAGTTTCCATTGGTGCATGATCTGCCGCTGCAACTCGAAGGGCATTGATCGCCACTACCCCTGCACTCGATAGCACCGGTGCTGGAGTTGGCAGTACAGGTACCGGGTGCGGAACCACCGGCCCGGCAGAGGCACCCGGTTGTCTGAGCCGAACAGGTATCGAGCACTCGCTCGCAACTTCCAGTGCCCGGGTTGAAGGCCTCCCCAGGCTGGCAGGGCGGATTGTTAACGCAACTCCCGGTAGCTGTATCGAAGGTTTGCCCACGGGGGCATTCCGGCGGAGTGCATATGCCTCCCTGGCAGCATTGCCCGGCATTCAGCGTATAGCCGGGCGGACAAGGCTCGCGATTGACGCACTGGCCAGTGGTCTGATCGAGAACCTGGCCAACGGGGCATTCTGGGGGAGAGCACATGCTGCCCTGGCAACATTGGCCATTAGAGTTGAGGGTGTACCCAACCGGGCAACCACCACCGCCAACGCAACCGCGGCCGAATTGACAGGTACCGCCATTGCCGCACGGTGTTCCGTTACCTTGGGGCTGGCAGTTAGAGAGCGATCCTGGGCAGAAGAAGCAAATCGGACACTGTGCGACCGCTCCGCCTGAAATCGGATCACCTCCGCAATGCCACCCCGCCTTGAGCACCCCCACCCCCGTGCTCGACCGGATGATCAGCCCGTCATCACTCACCTGTCCCGTCCCAATCGCCACAAACGAACCGATGTCATGGTCGAACGAGTACATCTCTGTCATCGCGCCGGGCTTCAGGCCGTCCACGTTGGGCAAGGTGATCGGCGCCGGGGGATTGAAAAGGGCGCCGGCGGGTTGGATGGTGACGACGAAGCGGGGTTGCTGGCCGAATCCGGGGACCATGGGGACTTTGTCGGAATGGACCACGGTCACGCTGACGCAACCGGTCCGGGAGCCGCCAGGGAATGTCACCTGGCCGGGCTTTACGGTGAGTGAGAAGCCCGGCGCTTCGGGGATGGTCAGCGTCCCGCCGCCCGTCGTGGGCGTCAGGCAGAGCTTGTTGTCTTCCTTGATGGGCAGCAGGTAGATGGGCTGGCCGACGGTGGTATTTTGCCCGGCGACGGTGACCAGGTCGTAATCGAGACTCGGGTACTTGCCCGGCTTCGCCGTCGTGCTGCCGTCGACCATCAGCTTCACAAATCCCACCGGTGCCGGCTGCAGCTTGAACTGCCCCTGCGCGTCGGTGGTGGTGACGGGGGCGGACGCAACGATGCTCGAGTTCATGGTGAGCTGGTTGGTCAACACCGTGCGGAGGGTGACGCCGGGGAGCGGGTTGTTGCTGTTGTCGAGCACGACGCCACTGATGGAGGTCTTGGTGGGGTCCGCCGTCAGTTTGCCGGTGGCGGTGAAGACGGCCGGGTAGCTGGTGTTGCCGGGGAAGTTGGCCTCCACCTGGTTGCTGCCCGCGCCTTCCTGGAAGCCCAGCGTCAGCACCGCCGCCGCCCGGCCGTCAGAATCAGTGTTCACCGCAATGGCCGCCTTACCGTCAATTCCGCCACCACCGGATTTCACGGTGAAGGTCACCGGAACGTTCGCCAGCCGGTTGAAGCCCGCATCGGTGACCACGGCGATGAACGGCTTCGCGAGCTTCTGGTTCACTTCGCCGGTCTGCGCATTGCCGGAATCGACCACGATCAGCGCCGCGTTCGCCGGCACGCCGGTTTCGGTAAACAATGCCGAGCCGTCATAGCCCACCGCGTACGCCTCCACCTGATTGCCCCCCGCGCCGGAGCGTGTACCCAACGTGAGCACGGCCTGCGCCCGGCCCTGGGCGTCGGTGGTTGCGGAAACGCTGGCGGCGGGCGGGTTGGCGCCGACGGTGAACTGGCCGTTGTTCTGGGTGATCTTGAAGATCACCTGCTTGTTCACGAGCGGCGTCGTCCCCTGGAGCAGGGAGACCACCAGCGGTTGCGGCAGCGCGGTACTGATGCGTCCAGATTGGTTGTTGCCCGACACCAGGCTCAGGCGGATCGGGGGCGGAATGATCCGGTTGACGGTAATGGCGGTGGTAAACGTGTTCCCGGCGCGATCTCGGCCGGTGGCGGTGATGGTGTTGACTCCGGCGGCCAGGGGGATGGAGTTGATGCCGAAGGTCCGGTTAGAGACTTGGGCGTTTTGGCCGTTGACGGCGACGGTGACCTGCTCCGCGTTCACGGTGCCGACGACGATGTCGTTCACCACTCCGGCGACGCTGATGGCCGAATCCGCGGTTTGGAACTGGTCCGGTGGCGAGGTGATAGTGACGCGCGGGGCCGTGGTGTCCAGGTTGACGCTGATGCTGGAGGAAGCCACCGGAGCTCCGGGAGACTGGGCGGTCACCGTGACGATACTCGGGCCTTCAGCCAGTGGAAGCGCGACGCTAAAGTTTCTCCCGGACAGCGGCGCGTTCACCTCGTTCACCTTGACGGTGGCATTGGCGATATCCACCGTGCCGGTGATCGTGGTGGTGGCGGTGTTCAGGTAGGCCAGGTTCTGGGGCGACAGGATGGTGATTTTGGGTGCGGCCGTGCCGGAGACGTTCACGGTCAAGATTCCGGAGAAGACCCGGGTCAACACGCCCTTGAAGGCCGCTGCCACGCGGAGTTGGATGGGGCCCACCGTGCCTTCGGTGAAACTCTGCTGGACGGTGAAGATCCGGTCGCCCGCCACGGCGTCGCCATTCTTGCCATCGTCACGGAGCACACCGTAGGTGGCGATCACACGGCCGGACGAATCAATGCGCTGCAGGTTCGCTCCGCCATCGATCAGCGAGGTGTCTGCGATCACCGCCGTGATGGTGACCACGCTGGGAACGGCCAGCGGGAAGGACTTGGGGTTGATGTCAACCGCGCCAATCGTAGGAGCAGCCGTGGCGGCCAAGCCGGTCAAGGCAAGGGTGGCGAACGCAAAGCGCATGGGCTACTTCCTCTTCCAGGTGATCAGCGCTGCGGCGGCCAGACCGGCCAACCAAGTCGCGGGTTCCGGCACGCCGGACGGGCTTTCGGTGTAGGTGAGGTCGTCCAGGGTGAACGAGACGCCGGCAGGGTCGCCGGTGATGACGAGCCTGCTGATTTGCGGCGCGGTAACGGTCAACTGTTCGTTCGGGCTACTGCCGGCATCGCCGGAAATCCCCAGGTTGGCCTGGAATGACGAAGTGGCTGTGCCGAGCCACGCATTCGCCAAGCTGTAGGCCTCGACGGAGATGGGCGTCACGTAGGTGAAGAACGCCGAAACGGACGCGACGGGCGAGGAGAAGAGGATCGTGATCGGCCCACCGCTGTCGGAGGCCACATTGGCCCCGGAACGGGGAGGAAACTCGAATTCATTCAACGAGATGCCCGCCGAATAGATGATCGCGTTGGAAAACGTCAGCCCGGATTGCTGGTTCGTTAACAACTCGGCGTCCATTAAGGTTTCGAAATCAACGGTAATGGTCGCGGCGAAATGCGACGCGGTACCCAGGATCATCAAGACAAGTAAGCGACGGATCACACACCCTCCCATTACAACTGAGCGTCACCGTAACAACTTGGGCGCTTAGCTAGGACACAATGCTATGCCCAAGCGCCGTCCGGGTCAAGGGATTCAACGGGAAAATCATGGGAATCGACGGAAGTGGCGTTACTAATTTAGACATCCACCTGACGGCAACCCCTGTTCCTGGTCGATCTGGCTCACAATTGTGGGGCTGGGAAAGTATTGCAGAGTACCTTGAGTGCGATCCCAAGACGGCCCGCAAGTTGGCCCAACAGGGCCTGCCGGTCTGCCGCGAGTCCGATTTGCCACGCGCCCGAGTGTTTGCCCACTCGGAAGAGCTTGACCGCTGGATGGCGAATCGCGTGGTGGCGGCGCCCGCGAAACCGCACGAGTTAGTCCAGACAATAAATCATACCGATCGTATCCCATTTACTCCGCCGCCGGAACGCAATGCCGGCAACGAAAGCCCCCGGCCGGACCTACCGCTGTTACCGTTCGGTCTGGCTTGCCTTGTACTCTTGTTGGCTTGGGCTGCCTATAGTGCATGGCCGCAGGTGGGGCGGCTCGCTGGCTCCCAGGCATTGGCGAAACCCGGACGTATCCTCTCTCGCGGTACCTCCGAAGGAGAACACCTTGTCAAAGTGGCTGTGCCGGCCGGTACCGACCGGTTAGCGGCCACGCCCGACGGACGGCATTTCTTCACCGCGACGCTGCGACAGCCGACGGTCTACCGGTATGACTACCCGACTTGGGCAAAGACGGCGATCGAAACGCAGGTGCCAGTGACGGTGATTGCTGCTGGCGCCGACCCTGACTTGATTTTCTGTGGCACACCCTGGGGTATCCGGTCGGTTCGTGTCAGAAGTGGCCGACAGCGCGACTACCAGTTGGGAGGCATGGTCCATACATTGGTAGTTGCTCCGGACGGAGAGACTCTTTACGCGGCAATGGGACGGCTGGGGGTCTTGAAGGTATCTATTGGTTCGGGCGAAATCACTTCGGTTGTCACACAACCGGCGCCCGAGTATATGTCCCTTGACCCATCGGGCGAACACTTATACATCAGCTACCAGAACGGTGGTCCCGGGGGATGGGACGGTCACGACACAATTGAGGTTCGGAATCTGAAAACGGGAGCGGCCCTCAATAGCCCGCCTGGACCGCCATTAG
>JAPKYX010000204.1 GCA_026394075.1 Acidobacteriota bacterium | reverse complement strand
TGCGGATCGCCCCCGCCGCGCATCGCGTCGATCGGCTGCACGCCCGATGCCCGCAGCGCCGGCACTAAACCGAATAGTAAAACCACCGCTGCCGTCAGCGCCAACTCAAACGCCAGGAAGCGCCAATCCGTGGGCAACAGCAGCCGGACTGGGTTATCCGGCGGGTTCAGCAGGCTTACGACAAAGGGGGCCGACCACCAAGCAAACAGGGCCCCGAGCAGTGTCGCCGCCAGCGCCATCATCGCGCTTTCCATCAGCACCAACTGCACCAACCGCGCCCGCCCCGCGCCAATCGAGACCCGCAGCGCCATCTCCTGCGCTCGGGCCGCGGCTTGGGCCAACATCAGGTTGGCCACATTGGCGCAAGCGATCAACAGCAACAGGCCCGCCAGCGCGCCCAGGATGAGCAACGCCTTCCGATACTCTCTTTCGATGCCCGAAGCCCCGGATGCCGCCGAGGGCAGCTCGACCGCGGCGTTCAGATAGTCGTCGATCACCTTCGGCGATGTGCCGGTCCAGGCCTTCACCTTTTCCAGGCGCTGCTGTTTCACTCCGGCCGCCAATTGCTGACGGACCGTCTCAGCTGACGCTTCAGGCCGCAACTGGACCCAGACACGGATCCAACCCCAATTGGAGTTGCCGATGGACGCGGCGTTCATCATCGTGGGCACAAAGATATCGGTCATGGTTCCCGGCTGCGTTCCGGTGAACCCGGCGGGCCCCACGCCGACAATCTCGTAAAGATCGTTGCCCTGCCGGAAGGTGCGGCCAATCACCTTCGGATCCCCGCCCATGCGGCGGTTCCAGTAGTCGTGTGAGAGCACGGCCACCGGATGCGCTCCCGGAGTGCGATCATCTTCCGCCGTCAGCAATCTACCCAGCGACGGTTGCAGCCCCAAGGTGGCAAACGTCCAGCCGGAAACAAACTGCCGGAAGGCCGGCTCCATCTCTTGGTCTGAGGAGTAAGTCAGATCCACCCGGCCCGTGTTCGAGACGGCGAACAACTCTGCTTGCCCACCCACCGAGGCGCGCAGTTGGCGGAAAAGCGGATAGTCGAACGAATCACCGGTCCTCTTCTTTCCGCTCTGGTCCGTGGTCTGAAAGGTCAGTAGATGCAGCCGCTCAGGATGGGCCACCGGAAGCGGCCGCAGCAGGATCGCATCGATCAACCGGAACGCCGCCGTCGAGGTGCCGATCGTCAGCGCCAGCGACAGAATCGCGGCACCGGAGGCTACGCGATTCTTAAGCAGCAGTCGCGACCCAAATACGGCATCGGCGCGCAGCGAATCCAGCCACGACGCCAGCTTTGTGTCCAGGCTCTCCTCCCGCAGCCGCAGCGAAGAGCCCAGCGCACGCCGTGCCTCCACCGGATCGCGTCCGGCTTCTGCGGCCTCGTCCAGATGCGCCTGCAGTTCTTCGTCGATCTCATCGGCCACCCGCTCGCGGCGGAAAACGTTGCTCAACCGGCTCCAAAGTGACATTTCAGGCCATCCTCAACACACGATTGACCGCCCCGCTCACAGCCTCCCAGCGCGACTGCTCCACCGCCAGACGCTCCCGCCCCACAGCCGTCAACTCATAGATCCGCGCGCGGCGGCCATTGTCCTTGATCACCCAATCCGCCTGCACCCAGCCCGCCTCTTCCATACGATGGAGCGCCGGGTAAAGCGACCCCTCCTCGACGCGCAGCACATCTTCCGAGATCTCCTGGATGGCGGTCATCAACGCGTACCCATGCAGCCGGGGACGGCGCGAGAGAATTTTCAAGACCAACAGGTCGAGCGAGCCTTGCAGGGAATCGGGCTTGGGCATAATCAGCAATCTGAGTATATAGATGTCTGGGTATGCGGTCAAGCACAATGTGTCGGTTGCTGCGGTCGCCGTTTCGTGGCTCGCGCGCCTCTTTCCGATATGCATTGCATATACAATAAGGAAGCGTGTTTGATTGGGATCGTCACAATCTTCGGAAGATTAAGGCGCACAAGATCTCGGCTGAGGAAGTGGAGCAAGCTCTGGAGATCAGCCCAATTCTGATTTACGAGCAGGATGCCGAAGTTGAGCCACGGTACGTCTACTACGGAGAGACATCCAGCCTTCGGCTATTGGCGGTCGTGCTAACCGAACGCGACGGCGCAATTCGGGTGATCACCGCCTACGAACTCGATGCTGGCCAGAAGCGTGACTATCTCGAACGGCGCTTGAGAGGAGAATAGAGCAATGAAGACGGTGGAGATGCCCAAGTTCGCGAACGAGAATGAAGAAGCCCTTTGGTGGGCGAGTGCCGAAGGCCGCGGGTTCTTGAAGGAACAATCGACGGAGCGCCCGAGAAAAGTATCGGGTGGGTCAAAGCTTGTGGCCAATCTGGGGAAGACGGCCAGCGTTCAGATTGCTTTGCGGCTGCCAACGCCCGACTTGGCGAAGGCCAAGGAGATCGCAGAGCGCAAAGGAATCGGCTATCAGACGCTCCTCAAAATGATCGTCCATGAGGGACTGGAGCGGGAGGGCCGGCGGCCCTAAGAGGCAGATGGCCAAGCGCGATCCCTTCACCCGTATCACGGCAATTCCCAGTAAACAAAAGATCCGCCAGTCTAGACCGGCGGATGTAGAGAGCCCATCCAGCGTTCGAGGTGGCCCGGTGGTCGTGCAACTCGTCGGCCGCGTCCGCTCCTACAGCTCGCCCCGCCGTTCGAGCAGCTTGTAGAAGTAGAGCGAATAGCCCACCGGGATCAGAGCCCCCACGGTGATCGCGCCTAGGAACCACGCGTAAAGACCGAACAGCGTCAACACCACGCCCGCCAAACCTGCCACGACAAACGCTTTCGCTGCTACCCGCTGCGTGGCATTCCAGACCCGCTCATTGGCGAGGGCCCACGGTGTGCGGACCCCAATGTAGAAGTTGCGGCGTACCTTGCCCATCACATTACCCAGCAGCATCAGAAACACGGCAGCGCCAACCATGGCGGCACGGGAGATGCCGAGTTCATGACCAAGACCGTTCCAGAGAATCAAAGCGTCCACGTAAGCCAGCAGCCCCACCGTGATGACCATCAGGTACCCGGAGGTCAGCCGGAAATCATCCACCTCGAACTGCTTGGGCGACAGCCACGGCAACCGCCAAGTCAGGGTGATGAACCCCGCCATCAAGGCTGGCACCAGGAAGAGCATCCATTTCGCGCTGAAACCGTTCGGCCGGCCGTTGATATCCCAATGCGTCGTGACGGTCGCGGGCAGATGTGGGTATGCAATTGCGGTGGCGATCAGAGCCGCCACGGTCATGGCAATTGCGAGCAGATACTTGCGAGTCATTCTGATTTCCCTCCCCTGTCGCGGCCGTCAGCCGCCAACTGAACGGCCCAGGCGAGCACGTCTTCCACCACGAGCACGTCTTCCACCACCGTGGTGTTCAGCGCGTACCAGATCTGTTGCCCCTCGCGGCGACTGGTCACTAGGTCAGCCTCCTTCAAGACCGCGAAGTGGTGTGACATGGAAGGCTTCGTCATGTTGAACCTTTCCGCCAACGCCCCGGCCGTCATCTCCCCCCGCCGCAGCAGGTCAAGTATCTGCCGCCGCGTGGGGTCGGCGAGTGCCCGGAATGTGTCGTTGAGACCCACAATACTTAGACCGTTGTCTAATTAGCGAACAGCCTAATTATTCCTTACAATCGGAAGTCTGTCAAGACCAGCTTGAATGCGGCTCAGCCAGGTGGTGGGGCGACGGGCACCACCAGCCTTCGCTGCGTCTGATACGCTGTCCCCATGCTCCTGGGCGCTGTCACCTACAACATCTGCAAGGATTGGGATCTCGAGACCCTGATCGCGAAGCTGGAAGAAGCGAAGTTCGAAGCGGTCGAACTGCGCACCGAACACAAGCACGGCGTCGAGGTGACCCTCGATGCGGCGGCGCGTAAGCAGGTGGCCGCGCGGTTCGCCAAAAGCAGGGTGCGTCTGTTGAGCTATGGTTCCACCTGCGAATTCCATTCGCCCGATGCCGCCGTGCGCCGCAAGAATGTGGAGTTGGCTAAGCAATGGATCGACCTGGCGCACGACACGGGCGCTTGGGCGGTGAAGGTGCGTCCCAACGGCCTCACCCCAGGTTTGACGCCGGAGCAGACGTTCGCCGGCGCGGCGTTGCGCGAACTGGGCGACTATGGCGCCGGGCGCGGCGTGGAGATCTGGATGGAGGTGCATGGCAAGGACACGCAGCTGCCCCAAACCTCCGCCGCCATCATGAGGGCAGCCAAGCACCCGCAAGTAGGCGCCTGCTGGAACTCGAACCCCACTGACCTGATCAACGGCAGCCTCAAGCCCGCCTTTGAGATGCTGAAGCCCTACATCAAGAACGTCCACATCAACGAACTGGCCGGGCCCTACCCCTACCGCGAACTCTTCACGCTCCTGCGCGAAGCCAAGTATGAGCGCTACACCTTGTGTGAGTGCCAGGAATCAAAAGAACCCGAACGCTTCCTGCGCTGGTACCGGGCGCTGTGGCTGGAATTGCAGCGGGCCTAGGAGCGCTGCTCTACCGGCTTTGAGATCGCCTGCACTACGACCCCAGTCGCGATCACCACCGCGCAGCCGATCACGTTGTACCAGAGGAAGCTGATGCTTGAAAAAGCGCGCGTCGCAAAGATCGCCGCTTCGCCGGCGAGCACCCCGATAAAGGCCGCATTGGCACCCACGCGCGGAAAATAGAACGCCAGCACAAAGATCCCCAGCAGGCCCCCGTAGAAAAGTGACCCCACCATGTTCACGGCCTCAATCAACGAGCCCAAGTTCCGCGAATACTGCGCCGTGATCACCGCATAGACGCCCCAGAACGCGGTGGCGATCTGCGACACCCGGAAGTAGTGGTGGTCGGTTGCGTCCTGGCGCCAGTGGCGTTTGTAGATGTCGATCACGCTCACCGTGGCCAGCGAATTCACCTCGCCCGAAATCGCGGTCATCGCGGCGGCGAGAATGACGGCAATCAACAGGCCCACCATGCCGGCGGGCATGTACTTCGAGACGAAGCTCAGAAAGATGTAGTTGGTGTCATTGACGCCGGTCGACTTCCGCAACGACTCCATTTCGCGCGTGGCGCTTTGGAACTCCGCACGCGCCTTTTCATCACCCGCCAGCATCGGCCGAGCAGCGGCTTTACGCTTTTCAAACGCCGCGTCGAACTGCGGTTGCAGGGCAGCGAACTTCGGCGCTTCCTTCGATTGGAACAGCACCGGCGGCTTCTCAAACGTGTAGAACGTGAAGATGATGGCCCCGACAAACAGAATGAAGAACTGCATCGGGATTTTGGCGATGGCGTTGAACAGCAGGCTGAGCCGGCTTTGGGCGATGCTCTTGCCGGTCAGGTAACGCTGCACTTGGCTTTGATCCGTGCCGAAGTAAGCCAGTGCGAGAAACATGCCGCCGATTACACCGCTGAACAGGTTGTAGCGGTCATTCCAATCAAACGTCGTCGTTACCGGATTGATGCGTCCCGCCGCCCCGGCAATGCGGATGGCATCAACAAACGAGAGATCCGCGGGCAGCATGTTCACCGCCAGCACCAGCGCGGTGGCAATGCCCAGGAACATGATGATCATCTGCTGCACATCGGTCCAGGTAATGGCCTTGATGCCGCCGAGAACGGTATAGACCACCACCACCGTGCCCATGATCATGGTGGTCACCTGATCGGGCCAGCCAAAGATCACGGTCAACACAATCGCCGGGGCCGACAGCGACACGCCCACGGCCAGGCCGCGCTGCAGCAGGAAGATGATGCTCACCAGCAGGCGCGTCTTCATGTCGAAGCGGCGCTCCAGATACTCGTACGCCGTAAAGACGCCCGCCCGGTGGAAGATCGGCACGGCAGTCACTGAGATGATGATCATCGCCAGCGGCAGGCCAAAGTAGAACTGCACAAACCGCATGCCATCGACATAGGATTGGCCGGTTGTAGAAATGAATGTGATCGCGGAGGCCTGCGTCGCCATGATCGACAGCGCCATCGCATACCAGGG
Source organism: Acidobacteriota bacterium (assembly GCA_026394075.1). Classification (GTDB taxonomy): domain Bacteria; phylum Acidobacteriota; class Terriglobia; order Bryobacterales; family Bryobacteraceae; genus JAPKYZ01. The sequence continues at coordinate 48,801 of JAPKYX010000204.1, read as the reverse complement.
CATGGCGCGGCCACCCAGCAGGTAGCCCGAAGTAGTGCCGGTGCCGCGAGAGCGCCACAGTCCATAAAGGATGATGAAGGCCAGGGTGGCGATCATCACCGCCCAGTCAATCGGCCTCATCGTGAGAAGGCCTTTCCGAACCAGGCAAACAAACAGATGATCATCACCAGATAGATCACCACCGCCGCATAGACGCGCGGCCACGTTTTGAGAAACGGTGGTGGCTCTTCGGGCGTGGACTTGTGCGGCATCACTGTAGAACTATGATGAACCAAACCGGAGCCAGGACTCGCGCCCCAGCGGCTGGCCAGTCAGATGGCAACGCTCGCCGCGGCAAGAACTCAGCTCATTTTGACGTAAAGCGTGTATTCAGCGGTCGGCTGATAACCCATGCGGGCATAGATGGGCCGCCCCGCGGCGGTGGCATGCAAGTAGGTCTCGGCCCGGCAACCGGCAGCAAGTGCCCGATTCAGAACGTGTCGCATGGCCGCTTCCGCGTAGCCCCGGCCGCGCTTTGCGGGCGGAGAAGCCACCAGAGCAACGTAGCGCAAGCCATCCACACTGATGACCGCCGTGGAACTGGCCGGTTCGCCATCAGCCACCAAAACGGACGCCATCCGCGCTTGGCCGTCCCACCAATCCGCCCGCTCCATCGGCAAAGTCCCGGGCTCAGCAAACTGCAACTCGTAGGCCGCCTCATTCAGCCGCAGCACGGTTCCGCCCAGATCCGGAGCCGTCTCGGTCAACCACTCCACGCCCGCCACTTCGCGGGCGGGAGGCAATAGCTCCGTTGCTTCCATGCCCGTCAAAGGCATCATGGGCGCAAACCCCTGGCCTTCCAGAACAGCCTTCGCCGGATCCAGCAGGTCGCCCATCGTTTCATGGCTTAGAGCCAGGATCCAGCCGTGCTGACGGGTACTCGCCCAACTACAGGTCTGCTGCAAGGCAGCCTCAAACTCAGCAATTGAGGCGGGGGTGCGGGAGGTAAGCGCCAGGTTGAAGAAGCTGACCGGAAGACCGCACCAGGCGATCTCGATCAAACCACCGCGGACGCTCTCCGCGGCGGCGCTGCCGTAGGCCAAGGCATCCCAGGCGTCCAACAGCACGCGGTGGGACTTTTGCACGCGATCAATCATGGAATGGGTATCGATCCTGAAAACTTGCGCAAGCGAGAGCCAGCTTAGGCTCTACGCATCAATGTGGTCGGCAAAGTACCGGTCCATCGCCAGCTTGTAGGGTGCCAGCTTGCCAAAGAGCGCATCGCGATCCGGCCGGGACATCGGCTGGAAGCTCTTCACGGCGGCGACATTCACTTCCAAATGCTCCGGCTTCGGCATGCCGATCACCACGGCGGTCACCGGAAGCGACAGCGAATAGCTGATCAGTTCCGCCGGCGTCGCCTTGCCGTTCAGCTTCTCCTGGCCGTAGATCTTCATGGCGATCACGCCCATCTTCTTGCGAATGGCCACCGGCAGCGCCAGATTCTCAAACGACGTGGGGCGTTCACCAGCCGCGCCGATGCGCGCCGCATTCAGGGCCATCTGGGTGACATCGAAATCATGCCGCTCCAGCGCCTGCTTCAAGATCTCCGGGTCGTTGTGGCAGGAGATGCCCACAAAGCGCGTCATCTTCTGCTCGCGCAGTTTGTAGACCGCCTTCAGCACCCCGGTGGGGGCTTCAATCTGCGCCAAATCGTCCGCTCCGCTCAGGGCATGGATGTGCAGCAGGTCGACGTGGTCGGTCTGCATGCGCTTCAGGCTGCCTTCCACCAGACGCATCGTGCCGTCATAAGTCCGGTCGTTGGTCTTGGTGACCATGAAGATCTTCTGCCGGTGCGGCTTCAGGATATTGCCGTAGCGGGTTTCGCTCTTGCCATCGCCGTAGCCAAAGGCATTGTCGAAATACGTGATACCCAATTCCAGCGCCCGGTTCAGAACCGCCGCGGCTTCCTCTTCGGTCTTGTACATCAGGAAGCGGCTGCCGCCGCCAAATGCCAGGCACGATACCTGTTGACCGGTTTGGCCCAGCGTCCTCATGGGCATGGGAGCCGCCGCCAGGGCTTGGGAGTCAAGCAAAGGGGCGGTGGCAGAAGCGGCCAGAAACGTGCGGCGGGAGAGCATGATCCTTATCGTATATCGATTACGGGAGCGGAGAAATGGAGGGCAGAAAAAAAGTCGGCGAGGAGGTCACCGGTGGGACCGGGACATCCTCGCCAGTATGGGAAGGATCGTTTAGCGCCGGCGGACGCCAATGGCCAGCAAGCCGATTCCAGCCAGCACCAGGGTCCAGTTCGCGGGTTCCGGAGCGGGATAAAGCAAGGAAGTGGGAACGGCGGCGTAGTTTTGGTCCTGCAGAATATCCCAACCCAGCTTCAGAACCGCCCCGTCGTCAAGTCCATTGAAATATTCGAGCGTGATGGGATAGAGGCCGGGACCGCCGAACACAACCAAAGTAGTATCCGTATCCACGCCACGAGGGCCGTCATACTCCGCCACCACTTCATTGCCGATGGTCAACCGCATCCCGTCATCCGAAGTGATGGCGAAGACGAGACTCTGGTTGGGGAGGGCAATGGTGTTGTACGTATCCGGAATCGCCAGTGAACCCTGCAGGCGGATATACGCACCCCGCAACTGACGGCTGCCGAAGCCCTTCGGGCTCAGCGACGCGGCGTCTGCACCCAGCCAGTCCGCAATCAGGTTGCCGGAACCGCTGCCGTAATCAATCAGTCCACCGATAAAGGTCGCATCTGGAGCACGGCCATCGACGTTGAGATCCGCCTTGACCTGCGCAAAGTTGCTCCAGTTCATTGCCACCGGATCGCCGTTGCCGTCAACCGCCTGCCAGATCTGTCCATACAATCCGAGACCCGGTAACAGGGGGACCGGAACTGAAGAAGCGGGGATATCCACCGCAAAGGCCGGGATGGCCAAGAGCAAAGAATAAATCATTGTTTTATACATGGCTATTTCCTCTGTATTTGAGTGTATTTCATTTGTCTATTCTTGGAAAGAGGATAAACCAACTATTCACCAAATAGATGGAGGACGATCTGTCGGCGGTGGGGCTGAGCGCGATGTTCAAAGACGTAGATGCCCTGCCAGGTGCCGAGCACCAGTTGCCCCGCGACCACCGGAATGCTCAACTGCGTCGCGGTCAACGCCGACCGGATGTGCGCCGGCATATCATCGGGCCCTTCAGCCGTATGCCGGTAGAACCGGGAATCCGGCGGCACCAAACGCGTAAAATATTGATTCAAATCAAATAGAACATCAGGATCGGCATTTTCTTGAATCGTCAGGGAGGCACTGGTGTGACGGATAAACAACGTCAGGAGCCCGGTCTCAATTCCTGCCGCCGATACCCACTGTTCCACCTGTGCCGTGAACTCATGGAGCCCCGGTCCCGGAGTGCGTACCGTGATCTGGCATGTGTGCTGTCGAAATGAAGGCGAAGGCATGAAGATGTGCTCACAGGGTAGGCGCAGTCCGCTCCGGCCGGAGCTGGGCCGGCCTCGCCAGTTCGCGGCGACTTAGCGGGAAATTACCGCACCATTTTCCTGATTATCGCTTGGCGGGCCCGGAGGGCTGAAGGGTGACCACCCGGTTGACGGCCGCGGGGGCCGGAAATGTCTGGCGCGCGCCATTCGGCCACTGGACTTCAATCCGCGAGATCACTGGCTTGTCACCCAAACCAAACTGGAGCCGGGCGTCACTGGCGGAGGCGTAGCTGGAATCGGTATGCATCCGGCGCAGCAGCGGGCGCAGGTCTTCGCGATAAACCGTCACCAGCGCGCCGGCGGTCACCGGTGCCTCCAGCTTGATCTGCAGATAGTTTTGACGCGGGGTTTCGTTCAGCAGAAGACGCGCCGGGCCGCCATTGCTGGTGACCACAATGTCGGTATCACCATCATTGTCCAGATCGCCAAAAGCTGCGCCGCGGGAGATTTCGTCCACAGCGAGAGCGGGACCCGCAGCGGCCGATTGATCAGTAAACTTCCCCCGGCCATCGCCACGGATCAGCAGGTTCCGCTCCCGGAACGGCCGCGGCTTACCCCGCTGTTCCTCGCGCAGCGTGACTGCTCCATTGGCGATAAACAAATCGAGTGCGCCGTCGTTGTCGTAGTCAAACCAATCGGTGCCAAATCCGGTAAAGGCGAAAGTGATGGGGTAGAGTCCGGTGGCACGGGTGACGTCCAGAAACGTGGGCCAGCCGTTGGGTGCGGGGCCCTCATTGCGGTAAAGCGTGGAGCCTTCGCGCATCAGGTTCACGACGAACAGATCATCATCGCCATCCTGGTCATAGTCGCCCACCGCAACGCCCATGCCAGCCTTGGCCAGGCCGTCTTCCGAATAGGCCGCACCCGATTCGATCCCCAGTTGCTTAAACGTGCCGTTGTGCTGGTTGATCCAGATGTGGTTGGCGGCGGTGTCGTTGGCCACAAACAGGTCGGGCCAGCCGTCACCATTCAGGTCCGCCGCTGAGACCCCCAATCCCGGCCCCAGCGCCTGGTCCAGGCCGGCCTTCGTGGTGACATCAGTGAAGCGGCCGCCCTCGTTGTGATAGATCCGCGCGGCGACCGAAGCATACGCCCGGGGAGTGCAATAATCCGGCTCACCGGTGGGAGCCTGGCATTTCTTGTTTCCTTCACGGGTGAAATTGACGTAGCTCAGGATCACCAGATCCAGGCGGCCATCACGGTCATAGTCGAAAAAGGACGCCGAACTGCTCCACTGATGCGGTACGGGCGGCGGCGGCAACGGCACTTCCGTGAACTTCCCTGCCCCATCGTTGCGGTAAAGCGCGCGGCTGCCGTAGCCGGTGATCAGCAGGTCCAGGTCGCCGTCCTGGTCGATGTCCCCCGTCGCGGCACCAATGCCATAGCCAACATAAGTGATGCCGGAACCGGCGGTCACATCGGTAAAGGTCAACTTGCCGCTGGGCACCAGGTCGTTGCGATAGAGCTTGCCCGGGCCCACGCTCTGGACCAGATAAACGTCCAGGTCACCATCGCCGTCCATGTCCAGCAGGGCGACGCCAGCGCCCATGATCTCGGGCATCTCAAAGTCACCCTTGGCACCGGTCTGGTGGGCAAAGACAAGTCCGGTGGCGGAGGCAGCTTCGCGGAACAGGGCCGGGCCAACAGACGGTGCCGCCGGACCGGGCTTGGTGGCGGAACAGCCCGCCAGCGCGAGAAAGGCGGCAGCGGTCGCCAGAAACTGGAAACGACAAAGAGACATCACTTTAAGCGTGCCAGATCCTGATCAATGGCGTTTGCCAGCTGAAGCTGGCCCCACCGGTTGGCTTGCTGAAAAGCGGCGCGCAAGCTAGCGCGCGCGCCTTCGCGATTGCCCGCCCGAGCCTGCGTCGCGCCCAGGGCGTAGAGATACGTGGGGGTCGCCTGATCGTCACTTTGGGCGGCCTTCTCTAAATGGGAAAGGGCCTCCGCATACCGCTTCTGGTTGGCCTGTAAGCGTCCCAATTGAAAGTGTGAATTGGCCGCCGCGGGATTCAGCGCGATCGCCTGCTCAAACTGCCGCGCCGCCGCCGCCAGTTGGCCGCTCTCCTGCAGCAGTGCCCCCAGATTGTGATGGGCATCGGCATTTCCGGGATCGATCGCAAGGCTCCGTTCAAAGGCTCGCCGAGCTTCCGCGGGCTGGCCGCTCATCCCGGAAAGAACACCGTAGTTATAGTAGGCATCCGCGGAATTGGGCGCCAGTGCGATCGCCGCGCGGTAGGCAGCTTCCGCATTCTTGGGCTGATTCAGACGCGCATAGAGCGAAATGAGATTCACGTGCGCTTGCGCAAGCTTGGGGTCCAGTTGGAGAGCCTGGAGCTGCAGTTGGACGGCGGCCGCCAATTGCCCCTGGGCCTCCGCTGACTGGGCCTGCCGCAGCAAGCGCGAGGGGCCCGCATTTAGATCCCGAACGGCCTCCATTAATCCGTCCTCCAGTGGTGGGCCACTGGTCTTCAGCTTGGGGTACTGCGCCATGTAGGCCTGCGCCCGCTCTGGCTGGCCACTTCGTTGCAGATGCTGCGCCCACGCGAAGATGGCGGCGCCGTACGCCGGATAAATGGCCAAGGCCTTCTCGTAGTTGGCCGGCTGATTGGTGGCCCGGCCCAGGCCAAACAATGCCTGGGGTTGCTTGGCGTCCCGGTCGAGCACGGCCTGGAATGCTCGCGCCGCCTCTGGGTTGCGGCCTTGAGTCAACTCGGCATCGCCCAGCCCCAGCCTCGCCGGGATTGATTCCGGCCGCAGCCGGAGGGACTGCTCGAACATTGCCGCGGCCCGAGACGTGTCGCCTGAGGCCGCCGCCGCCCGCGCGAGCAGATAGGGCCAGTCAAAACGCGCTGGCTCAAGCTCCAGGGCTCGCTGATAGCAAGCAGCGGCTCCGGCAAGCTGTTCGTGGGCATGCAACACCATCCCGAAGCGTCCGATAACCGCCGGGTCGTTCGGTTTGGCTTCCGCGTCCGCCTGGGCCACACGAATTGCGCGGCTGATAGACGGTAGAAAGGGCTGCGTGTCGACGGAGGGAAGCGGGGTGGTGGCGCGCGGAGTGCCGCACGCCACCAGAAGGGACAGGAGGATTAGTGCTTGGGCGCCGGAGCCGCTGCTGGAGCAGCGCCAGCGGCGGGGGCCGTTCCAGCGGGAACCACCGGCTTGTCCAGGTCGGCCGGCGAGATCAGACCCGGCGAGGGGCCCTTCCAGTTGGCGGGTTTCGGTTCGATGCGGCTGCCAATATCGATGATGCACAGGATCAAAAGGAAAGACAGAAACAGTAGCGATGACAAGAAGATGATCGCATTGACGGGGCTGTCATGGCGCAGGTGCATGAAAAACAGCGCCACCAATGTGGCCTTGCAGGTAGCGATCAGGACCGCGATGATGACGTTGGCCGATCCAAAGTCAAAACTGGCCGCCGCTACGGTAACCACCGTCAAGACCAGCAGCGCGAGCAGAATGCCCAGGTACAGCTTCCAGTCGTTGGAATGGTCATGATGGCCGGCGGCGTGTCCGCCCGAGGTAGTAGAGGGTGCGTGGTGGCTCATTCGTCTATCCAATCAGGTACAACAGCGGGAACAGGTAGATCCAGATCAAGTCGACCAAGTGCCAGAAGAGGCCAACCAAGTCGACCGGGGTGTAATAGCCCGGGCCAAAGTCGCCCTTGATCGCCCGGATCAGCAACCAGGTGATGGCACCCATGCCCAGAATCACGTGGGATCCGTGCAGGCCGGTCATCATGAAGTAGAAGCTGAAGAAGATGTATTCGTTGGGCTGCCCCTGGGCGTAATGGAAAAACTTGCCCGGCAGCAGACCATCGTGGATCTTGTGGCTGTACTCAAAGTACTTGACCACCAGGAAGGTTCCAGCGCAGACGAGCGTCAAGGCCAGGTTGGTGATCAGCACCTTCCGCCGACCGGTTTGCGCAGCCCAAACGGCCAGCACCATCGTGAAGCTGGAGATCAGCAGGACGACGGTGTTGAGCGCGCCCATGGTCCGGTCCAGATGATGGTGCGCGGCCTTGAAAGCTTCCGGAAACTTAGCCTGCTGCAAGCCGAAGCCGACAAACAGACCACCGAACATCAGGATTTCTGTTGCCAGAAAGAGCCACATGCCCAGCTTGGCCGTGTCGAACTGTTGCGCCATTTCCACGAAATGGTGCTGCAGGTTCGGGTCATGATGCCCGTGATCGTCGTGGCCGTGGGTGTCGCCCGGAGCCGGTAGCGTGTGAGAAGACATAGATACGTTTTGCTCCTGAGTTAGGCTTCCCGCCGGACAGACGGCGCATTGTAGTCATACGGGCCGTGCTGCATCACAGGATTGTTCGGGAAATTGTGGGTGATCGGCGGAGACTGGGTCTCCCATTCCATGGTCTTGGAACCCCAGGGATTATCGGGAGCGTCATACTTCTTGCGCAGCGAAGCCAGCAGCACGCCAGCGGCGATAAACAAGCCCAACGCCAGAACCCAGCTTCCAACCGTAGATCCAATGTGGTTGCCCTGGAACTGGTCCAGATAGCTGTAGTAGCGGCGAGGCATGCCCTTGGCACCCATGGCGAACTGGTTCAGGAAGGTAATGTTAAAGCCGAAGAACACCAGGATGCAGCCAATGCGCGCCCAGGTCTCGTTGTACATGCGGCCGAACATCTTCGGCCACCAGTAGTGAACACCGGCCAGGAACGCGATCACCGTGCCGCCCATCATCACGTAATGGAAGTGAGCCACGATGAAATACGTATCGTGCAGGTGGATGTCAACGCTGAGGGCACCCAGGAAGATTCCGGTCAGGCCGCCAATGGTGAACAGCAGCAGGAACGAGATGGCATAAAGCATCGGCGTATCAAGCGCTATGGAGCCCCGGTACATGGTCGCCACCCAGTTAAACACCTTGATGCCGGAGGGAATAGCCACCAGGAAGGTGAGGAACGAGAAGATCACCGCCGCCAATTGAGATTGGCCGGAGGTGAACATGTGGTGGCCCCAAACGATGAAGCTGATCAGTGCGATAGCCACCGAAGAGAACGCGATCGCCCGGTACCCGAAAATGTGCTTCTTTGAGAAAGTCGGGATGATCTCGGAAATGATCGCCATGCCCGGCAGAATCATGATGTACACGGCGGGGTGCGAATAGAACCAGAAGAAGTGCTGGAACAGCACTGGGTCGCCGCCCAGCTTGGCATCGAAAATGCCGATCTGGAACATGCGCTCAAAGGCCAGCAGCAGCAGCGTGATCGCCAGCACCGGAGTAGCCAGCACCTGGATGATCGCCGTGGCGTAGGTGCCCCAGACGAACAGCGGCAGGTCGAACCAGCCCATACCCGGCGCGCGCAGCTTGTGCACGGTCGCCACAAAGTTGATGCCTGTAAAGATCGACGAGAACCCAAGCACGAACACCGAGAACGTCATCAGCGTCACCGCGCCACCGGTAGTGGTGGAGTAGGGCGTGTAGAACGTCCAGCCAGTGTCGATGCCGCCGGTCAGAATGGCCGTCAGCGCCATGATCGCGCCGGTCATGTAGACGTAGTAGCTGGCCAGGTTTAGACGGGGGAAGGCCACGTCTTTGGCACCCAGCATCAGCGGCAACACGAAATTGCCCAGTGCGGCCGGGATGGCCGGGATGATGAACAAGAACACCATGACCGCGCCGTGCAGCGTGAAGACCTTGTTGTACGTCTCCGCTGTCATGAAATCCTCTTTCGGCGTCAGCAGTTCCAAACGCAGCGCCAAGGCGAACAACCCGCCCAGAAGAAACGCCGTCAGTACCGACCAGAGGTACATCAGGCCGATGCGCTTGTGATCAACAGTGGTGAGCCAGCTCATCAGCCCGCGGTGCTGCGGGTCTTCCAAAAAGCTGGCGTGGGCGGCGTGATGTCCGCCGTGATGCGTTACCGGAGTACTTGTGGTAGCCATACAGTTCTTCGCCTGTTCCTCTAGTCTACTTCTGCTTCTTGATGAATTCGATCAGCGCGAGGATCTCGCGATCACGCAGCAAACCCTGATACGTAGGCATGATGCCTTCAAAACCGCTCACCACCATCGACTGCGGTTGCAGAATCGAGGTCCGGATGTAGTTTTCATCCATCATCATGTCGCGGCCATCCGTCATCTTGCGCATGTTGCCGTAGGAACCCTTCCAGGTGGGGCCCTGGCCCTTGACACCATTCAACGAGTGGCAGGTGGCGCAACCGCGGGATTCATAGAGCAGCGCACCCAGCTCAGCCAGGGGCATCGTCCGCAGATTGGGAGGGCCATTCTGCAGATAATCCTCATACTGCGTTTGGGACATCACCACAATCTTGGCGTTCATGCCGGAGTGACCTTTGCCGCAGTATTCGGTGCACTGCACTTGGTACTCGCCCGGGATGTTCGACTGGAACCATTGTTCCGTGTAGCGGTTTGGCAAAACGTCCATTTTGATCCGGAAATTCGGAATGAAGAAGCTGTGCAGGACGTCTTTGGACTGCATGATCAACTTCACCGGCTTGCCGGCGGGGACATAAAGCTCACCCAGCGAACGCATGCCGTCCGGATATTCGAAGGTCCAAATCCATTTCTCGCCCGTCAAGCTGATCTCCAAGGCGTCGCCCGGAGCCACCGTCGCCGTCATGTAGTCCTTGAAGCCCCAGAAGAAGACGACCAGGCACAACAACAACGGGATGATGGACCACGTCAGCTCCAACCCAAGATGGTGGGTAATGTTGGGCGTCCGGTCATTGGCAGACTTGCGCCGGTAGCGCAGCACGAAAACCCCGATCAACCCGGCAATCAGCAGGAAGAACCCGATATTGAGAAACACAATGAACATAAAGAGGTTGTCCACCGCGACCGCATGCGAAGTCCCTTGCATGGGCAAAAAGAAGTCACGAAACCAGCTCATTGATTCACCGCCAATTGGGGCACGGCCTTACGCTCTCCCCGAAACATTTTGAGTAAAAACAGTCCAATCGCCAGCATGGTCAATACTCCACCGGCCTTCATGACATTGGTCGCCGCAACCACATAGGCACCCGCCTTGGGGTCGTAGTGAAAGCACCACAACAGCAACTTGTCCACCGTCAACGGGCCGATCTTTTCTTCGCCCGCCTCGGCTAAAGCCAACCGCACGTCCTGCGGCTTATATCTGATGCCGTACAAGTACCGGGAGACCTTTCCTTCCGGTGTCAAAATCATGATGGCCGAAGAGTGCGCATACTGCTGCGTCTTGGCATCAAACTTGTACCGCCAGCCCACTTGTTCCGCCAGCTTCTTGACGTTGCCCTGATAGTCGGCAAAGAAGTGCCAGCCCGGCGCCGGACGGTCAAAGCTGGACAGCACCGTTTGACGCTTGTTCGCCGCCAGATTCCAGGTCTCCGTCGGGTCGATCGAAATCGTAATGACGTCGTATTCCTTGCCCGGCGTCCACGGAATCTCGCGCAGAACTGCGGTCTCTCCGTTCAGCACCAAATTGCACAGCATCGGGCAGGTGTAATAGACCAGATTGAGAATCACCGGCCGACCTTGGCGGAAATACTGCTTCAACGCCTTCGGATAGCCATCAAGGCCCATGAACTCCAAATTCAAGTCAATGGTCCGCCCCAGCTGCTCATCCACTCCGACGCCTTCCAGTTCGCGGGGCTTTTCGGGGTCTTTCGCCCAAACGGGTGCGCTGACGCTCCCTAGCAGGAGCATCCACGTCACCACCGCAGCTGGCAGGATTCGCGTCACTTGTGGGGCGCGGCTCCTGGAGCGGGTGTGGGCGTTGATGTGGCGGCGGCGGCCGGAGCTGCTCCCGCAGCGGCAGCGTCAGGCTCCGGAGCCTTTACCGGAGAGGGCTTAGTGGGGTAGAAAAGCTTACCCGACTTCGCTTCGACGGCAAAAAGTTCCATGGCCCGGTCGATCGGCAGCCGCACGGCCTTCTTCTCCGCATCGGCATAACGATAGTGATTCAGCTGCTCAGCTTCTTTCGTCCGGATCTCTTGCAGCTCCGGGCTGTCCTGCGTCAGCACGCTGTCGTTGATGTTCTGGTCCAGCGTCGCTTGGAACAAGTAGTCCACGGCCAACACCACCAGCACCAGCGTGATCACGATACCAGCAGCAAAGGCCAGTACCCACGGGCCGCTGGGATCATTCCGGTCGAAGCCCTCTTTTTCGAGAGCCGCAATCTGTTCGGGAGTTAGGGTTTTCGATTCAGACATGGCGTTTTGCTCCCTAGACGTTCACGTGAGCCAACGATTGTTCCAACCGCGCATCGCCCTCAGGGACGAGCGAGTGCTTCTTCAGCTGCCACCAGAAGGCGAAGGCATAGGTCGACGCCACCGCCAACCAGGCCACCGCATCCAGCCAGTGGAGGCGGACGCCTTCCTTGTCAAAGTTAGGCATGACCAGCCAGTAAAGGTCGATGTAGCAGATGGTCAGAATCCAGAGCGCCGCCGCCAGCAGCGCACCCAGGTTCCGCTTCACGCGGCGCTGGATCAGGAAGAAGAAGGGCACGATGAAGTGGCCGAACAACAGCAGACCACTGACGAACTTCCAGCTCCCCACCAAACGCTTTGAGTAGAACACTGTCTCTTCCGCCAGGTTGGCATACCAGATCAGCATGTACTGAGAGAAGGCGATATAGGCCCAAAACACGGTCAGCGCGAACATCCATTTGCCCAGATCATGGTAGTGCTCCAGGTTGATGGACTGCGCCAGGATGCCGTGCCGCCGAAGCCAAAGGCAGATCACGGTAACCGTGGCGATGCAGGCCAAGCCGCCGCCGGCGTAAACATAAATCCCAAAAATCGTCGAGTACCAGTGAGGATTCAACGACATAATCCAATCAAAGGCTGCCGTCGAAACACTGAGAAAGACCAGCAGCAGGCCGGGAGCCGACCACGTCGAAGTGCTGTCCATGTGCTTCACCGACTTCGTCTTGTCCTGCGCCGTCGAATTCGTGTAGATCCGAATGGCGATCACCGACCAGATCAGGACATATACGAAGGCCCGGATCACAAACGCTTCCGGGTTCAGCCACGCCGACTTGCCTAGAAGGATCTTGTCGTGTGCCACATGCTCACTGTGGGACCACTCGTACAAATTGTGGATGCCGCCAAGAACGGGCAGGACCAGTACCGCGGCCAAGGGAATGGTCACCATGACGGTTTCAAAGATGCGCCGGACCGTGACGCTCCACGCCGAACCAGTCAGGTACATCACCATGACGAAAAACAGGCAGCCTAGGGCGATCAGGGTCATATCCAGAAAGCCCACCAGGTAGGAGCGGAAGAAGCGGTCGGAGTCCTGCACGTAACCCGCCGCGCAGCCCGCCCAACCCAGCAGCATCAGGAAGGCAATCACATTCCGGACACGGGTCCAGACGGTTTCATCCAGGCGCCAGGATTCCCGCGAGTGATCTAAAGTTGCGTATTCAATCATCGAAGTTCGCTCCGCAATTCAGTCGGCACATCCTCCACCGTGCCCAGCGTCGAACGCTGGAGGGCCCGGACGTAGGCGACGATCGCCCAGCGGTCCCGCTCCACGATCTGGAAGCGGTAGCCCGGCATCGACCGGCGGCCGTGGGAAATCACGTTGTACAGCTCACCGTCATTGACGCCCAGAATGCGGGGGTCCATGAGGTTGGTCGGGATCCAGCCGGCGGCTTTCTTGGGAACCACGCCCCCGCCCTGACCGGTGCGGTCGTGGCAAGGTGAGCAGTAAGTGTTGAAGCGGCGTTGGCCCTGCTTCAACAGCTCAGGCGTCACCTCCACCGGGTTCTTGCCAGTGTACTGCCCGTTCTCGAGGCCGGCGGAGAAGATCGTGTCCTCCCGCAACTGGCCGACGGCCACCGTACCCTCAACCGGGGCCCGATTGGAGCGGCCGTCAGCAAACAGTGCTGTACCGGATTGGGCCTTAAACTTTTCCTGGCGGTCCATGTCCGGCCAGACTTCAATCGGAGGGACGCGCTGGGGGCCGGAGCAACCGGCCAGTAGCGCCGCCGCCATCAGGAGTGCCGCCAGCGGTGTGATGCGTTTGAGGCTCATTCTTCCACCATCTCCACCGAGACCGGGTCCAGTTCCTGGAGGAGCCGCGTACACTCGGTGGCGTCAAACTTGGGGTCCGCCTTCTCGATCACCAGCACGAACTGATCGTCGGTGATGCGGTTGGCGTGACGGAAATTGAAGATCGGGTGATACAACTGCGGAAGTCCGTTCAACGCGAACATTCCAAACACTGCGCCGAAGGCGGACAGAAGTACCGTCAATTCAAAAGTGATCGGAATCGACGGCTCGAAGGCAAACAGCGGCTTGCCGCCCACAACCAACGGATAGGCGCCCAAGCCAGTCCAATAAGGGAGCAGCAGCGGATCACCGGAACCGGTCCAGGCAATCAGGGACAGCGCGGCGGTGGCACCGATAGCGCCACAGCAGATGACAATGCGGCCCAGGTGCGAGTGCGGGATACCAAGGATATCGTCAATGCCGTGGATTGGGAACGGCGTGTAGGCTTCCACCTTCGTAAAGCCGCTCTTGCGCACGGCCTTGGCTGCTTTCAGCAGCTTGTCGGGACTCTCGAACGCCGCGGCGATGCCATGGAGTTCTTTCTGTTCCAGCGCAGCGGGCAGGGATGAGTTTTCCATTCGCTCCATGCTCCTCGGATTAATGATGGGCCCCGTGGCCGTGCTTGGTGACATGGTCCTCTTGGGCCAGCACACCCTTCACTTCACTGATGGCAATCACCGGCAGGAAGCGGATAAACAGCAGGAACAGGGTCATGAACAAGCCCATCGTTCCAATGAACGTGAAGATGTCGACATAGGTCGGGTGGAAGTAGCCCCAACTGGAGGGCAGGAAGTCCCGGTGGAGTGAGGTGACGATAATCACGAACCGCTCAAACCACATACCAATGTTGATGAAGATGGAAGCGACGAACATGATCGGCACGCTGGTCCGGCACTTCTTGAACCAGAATATTTGCGGCGTAATCACGTTGCAGCTGACCATCGACCAGTAGGCCCACCAGTAGGGCCCCATCGCGCGGTTGGCAAATGCAAACTGCTCGTAGGGATTGCCGGAGTACCAGGCAATGAACAGTTCCGTTCCATAGGCGTAGCCGACAATCATGCTGGTGGCCAGCATCACCTTGCACATGTTCTCCAAGTGCTTGGTGGTAATCAGGTGCTCCAACTGGAGCGACCAGCGGGCCACGGTCATCAGCGTCACCACCATGGCGAAGCCGGAGAAGATAGCGCCGGCGACGAAGTAGGGAGGGAAGATCGTCGTGTGCCAACCCGGAATCAGCGACACCGCGAAGTCGAACGACACGATCGTGTGCACCGAGAGCACCAGCGGGGTCGAGAGACCGGCCAGAATCAGGTACGCCATTTCGTAATGGCGCCAGTGGCGGGCAGATCCGCGCCAGCCCAGCGAAGCGAAGCCCAGAACGTAGGCGCGAACACCGGTCGCCCGGTCACGCAGCGTCGCCAAATCGGGCACCAGTCCGACAAACCAGAACAGCGCCGACACCGTACCGTAGGTGGACACGGCGAAGACGTCCCACTCCAGCGGCGAACGGAAGTTCTGCCACATGTTCAGATCCGTATTGGGCAGCGGGAACAGCCAGTACAGCGCGCGCCACGGACGGCCAGTGTGGAACAGCGGGTATTGGGCCGCGCAAGCGACGGCGAACAAAGTCATCGCTTCGGCCGCACGGTTGATCGAAGTACGCCACTTCTGGCGGAATAGGAACAAGATAGCCGAGATCAAGGTACCGGCGTGGCCGATACCGATCCACCAGACGAAGTTCGTGATGTCCCAAGCCCAGCCGATCGGCGAGTTGTTGCCCCAGACACCGATACCGGTGATCACCAGGTAGCCCAACATGGCAAACATCATGCCCGCCACCGCGACGGATGGCAGGAAGGCCATCCACCACTGAATGGGCGTATCGCGTTCGACAATCCGGCTGATGTCGTTGGTCAGCGAGCTATAGGTCGAGTTGCCCTGGACCAGGCGCGGTGTCACCTCGTCCAGCATTTCGGGAGATTTAATTGCCAGATCAGCCATGATGTTCCTTCGGTGCGCCAGCGGTTTCGCCGGAAAGCTCCGGATTGGGATTGCGCAGCTTGGCCAGGAAGGTGGTCCGGGGCCGCGTATTCAGCTCAGGCAGCAGCGCGTAATTGCGCGTCTGCTTCTTCAGTTGGGAGACTTTCGAGTCCGGATCGTTGATGTTGCCAAACACGATCGCTTCCGCCGGGCAGGCCTGTTGGCAAGCGGTGACGATCTCGCCATCGCGGATCGGGCGGCGGCCTTCGAGCTTGGTCTGGATGCGCTTCTCTTGGATACGCTGCACGCAGTAGGTGCACTTTTCCATGACGCCGCGCATGCGGACGGTGACGTCCGGGTTGGAAGCCAACTTCTCCACCTCGGTCATCGTCTTGTGGTAGTTCAAGAAGTTGAACCGGCGGACCTTGTAGGGGCAGTTGTTGGCGCAGTAACGGGTGCCGACGCAGCGGTTGTACGCCATGTCGTTCAAGCCCTCGGGCGAGTGCACCGTGGCAGCCACAGGGCAGACCGATTCGCACGGCGCCGCTTCGCACTGCTGGCAATTCAGCGGCTGCATGACGGCCTGCGGGTCATCTTCTGAGCCCGTGTAGTAGCGGTCCATGCGGATCCAGTGCATTTCACGGCCGTTGCCGACCTGCACCTTGCCCACCACCGGGATGTTGTTTTCAGCTACACAAGCCACGACGCAGGCATTGCAGCCGATGCAGGTGGCGAGATCGATCGACATGCCCCACTGGTAGCCCTTGGAGTAGTCATGAACACCGTAGATCGATTCGTCCGGCGCTTCCACCGTCTCCGGAGCGAAGTGCGGATCATGGCGCCAGAACTCCAGCGTTCCTTCGAGCACGATGGGACGCTTGTGATTGGTGATCGGCTCCACCATCGTGTGATGCTCTTGCGTGGTGGTCAGCTTATAGGTGCCGCTGCCCTTGGCCACACTCACTTCACCAAAGCCGAGCTTGGCCGTGGAGCGGAGCGGATAGGCATTGAAGCCCGCGCCCTTGCCCACGCGGCCCACTTCGGTGCGGCCGTAGCCCAACGAGATGCTGATCGAATTGTCAGCCTGCCCCGGTTGGGTCATCGCCGCGATCTCGATGGTCTTGCCACCGCTGGTCAGCTTGATCAGGTCGCCATCGGCCACACCAAGCTTCTTGGCCGTCGCCGCCGACATCAGTGCCGCGTTATCCCAGACCAGCTTGGTCATCGGGTCCGGCGCTTCCTGCAACCAGGCATTGTTCGCAAACCGGCCATCGTAGATCGAGGCATCGGGAACGAACACAACTTCGTACTCCCCGGCCTTCGGAGCCGCCGCCGGAAGCTGAACCTTCTTCACGTCGACCGCCGGCTTTACTTCCGCCGGCTTGGCTGCCGTGGCGATCAGACCGTCGTGCAGTGCCTTGCGCCAGGTTGCTTCCTTGTCGCCAGTGAATTGCTTCAACCAGGCGGCGCGGACAATCTCATAACCCTTCGGCGCCTTGTCGCCGGCCAACTGCGCCGTGAGTTCCAGCGAAGACCGGCCACCATACAGAGGCGCGATTAGAGGCTGTTGAATCGAGGCCGTGCCGTCCGCCGACACCGCATCGCCCCAAGCTTCCAGGTAATGCGCTTCGGGCAGGTGCCACTTGGCCACCACCGCGGTCTCATCCACTTCGAGACCCAGGTGAACGGAGACCGCCACCTTCTTCATCGCACCGGCAAAATCGAGATCCGCGGGAGCCGTGAACGCCGGGTTGGCGTTCCCGAGCACAACCAGCGTCGAGACCTTGCCACCATTGAGATCCGCCGCCAGCGCCTTCAGCGCGGCCGTCTGCGAAGTCCAGTTGGTAGCCGTCAGCGTGACCGTCTGGCCCAGATTGCCCAGCGCGGCGTTGATCATCAGCGCCAGCGCATGAACACGCGCCGGTTGCCGCGGACCAGCTACGACGATCGACTTGCCGCCGTTCGCCTTCAGGTCCCGCACCATCGCCATCAGCGTCTTCTGCGTCTTGTCGGCTGCGCCCGCAAGCACGGCCAGATCGGAAACGACACCCAGTTCGCGAGCCAAAGCACCCGCAAACGCATCCACTTCCGACGAGCGGGTCCGGATCCGATGATCCGCCATCGCACCCGTCAGCGAGAACTGGCTTTCGACCACGTAGAGCCGGTTCATCGAATCGGACTCTTTGCTCACGCGGCGCTTCTTGGAGAACTGCTTGATCGCCAGCGGCGTCTTCGAGTCGCCACCCAGGAAGTCAGCGTCCAGCGAAACCACCACATCGGCCTTGTCGTAGTGGTAGTTCACATTGTGCGACTTACCAAACACCACCGCCGAGCCTTCGTAGGCATTGTCGTCGCTGATCGGGTCGTAGCTGATCCAAACCGACTTGGGGAACTTGGCAGCCAAAGCGGCCGCGCGATCCGCCAGCGCGGGCGAAACAACCTTCTCGCTGACGATCCGGAGGCCTTCACCCTGGCCCAGCTTTTCGGCAGTAAATTGGGAAGCCGCAAAGGCATCCCAGTCAGCCCACTTGGCGGGCTTGCCGTCACGGAGAACCTGCTGCGAACGGTCCGGGTCATAAAGACCCAGCACGGAAGCCTGAGCAAAAGCGCCCACCGCGCCCAGCGCCTGCGGGTGCGCCGCATGCCCTTCAATCTTCGTCGGCCGACCGTCGTGAGCTTCCACCGTCAGGCCCATGGCCTGACCACCCAGCGTGTAAGCGGTGTTGTACAGGAAGGGCTTGCCGGGGATCAGATCCTCGACGCCCTTGGCCATCGGCAGAATCTTATCTTCCGGACGGCGGCAGGCGGACAAGCCCGCCAAGCCGAAAGAAGCGGCCATCAGCTTCAGGACATTGCGGCGGCTTTCGCCTTCAAACAACTCCGCCCCACCGGGAAACTCTTGCGAGACCCAGTCGCGGAACTGCGAAGTGCCCGACAATTCCTGCAGGCTACGCCAGTATTGGGGCCCCGATTTAGGGGCCATCTTGGTAATGTTGACCAAACTCATCGGTGACACCCCGAACAGTTGACGGGAGGAGCTATCTTTTTCTGGGCGATCAGTTCACGGCCAATTTCGGCCGGATCACGATCAGGCGTCCACGACAGATTCGTCACCAGTTCGGTGGGGCGAATCTTGGCGGCCGGGTTGCGGTGGCAGTCCACGCACCAGCCCATCGACAGGGGTTGCACCTGCTTCACTTCAATCATCTGGTCCACGCGCCCGTGGCATGAGACGCAGCTGACACCGGCTGTGATGTGCGCCGAGTGGTTAAAGAACACGTAGTCGGGGAGCTTGTGGATTTTCACCCACTCCACCGGCTGGCCAGTCTTGTAGCTGGCGCGGACGGGGGCCAACAAGGGGCTCTCCGGCTTCACCCGGACGTGGCAGTTCATGCAAGTCTCGGTGGGAGGCACCGCCGCATGGGCCGCCTTTTCCACTGTATTGTGGCAGTAGTAGCAATCCATGCCCAGATTGCCCGCGTGCAGCTTGTGGCTGTACGGGACAGGCTGGTGAGGCTGGTAACCGACATCGATCACCAGTGGATGGGAGAAATAGGCATAAGCCGCGGCGCCAGACAAGACGCCTACAGCAAGTAGCGCAGTGGCAGCCCGCGCGATCAGGTCATGTTGCCGTGTAAAGAGGGGCATTGATTCGAAGCACGCACTTTCGTCGACTCAGAAACCTGGAAGAATGGTCGGACGACTGTCTATTTTTCTACCATGGCCGTAGAATTTCCGCAATAGGAGAAAATTTTCTTGTCTGACCGCAATTCCGCTACGGCCTACCGGTTCCTCACGGCTCCCCGCGTCCGCTGGAGCTTGCCGAAGCCGTCGACCGAGCGTCCGGGCCCACTGGGGCGCCTGTTCGGCGATCTGAAGGTTCGCCCTAAGTTGATGGTTTTGCACAACTTATTCTTTCTGCTCCTGGGAGCGAGCGTTTATTTTTCACTGATCCCACTGTTTGAGCAGCGGGTGGCGACGGCCAAAGCGCGCGAAGTTTCTCTCCTGACGAAGCTCTTTCTCCAGGACCGCGTCGTCTTCCAGGTCCCCGGGATGGAGCTATACGATTATCGGGAGGGTTCGGCCCTGGCGTTAGGCATTCCGCCGAAAATTATCAATTGGCTAGAGTTACACCCCGGTCAGGTGTACAACGACGATGCCCAGGATGCGCTGTTCCGGTTGATGCCCGGCTCCGGCCTGTTCCGCCGTGTCAGCGTGCCCAACGTCTTCTACGATAGCGTCGTTCAGCGCGCCAAAATCACGATTTTCCTGGTGCTCGGAATTCTCTATACCCTGGCCATTGCCGTGCTGGAGCTGGCCATCATGCCGCGCTATGTGTATGGACCCATTCAGCATTTCCTCGATGCCGACGCGGCGGTCCAAGCGGGGCGGCGGGAAGAGGAACTGATTCCCAGCAAGCTGATCATGGGTGATGAAATTGGCCGGATCATGAAAAGCCGGAATGCCGCCGTGGCCAATTTGCGGGCTCAGGAGGAGGCGCTGGAGGCCGCCAAGCGGTCGCTGGAGGAGCAGGACCGGCTAGCCAGTCTAGGCCTGCTGTCGGCCTCGGTGGCCCACGAGATGAATACGCCACTGGCCGTGCTGTTGGGTTCGATCGAGAAGCTGGAAGAAACGGAAAAGCGGGCGGCGGTGCAGGAGCGGCTGGCCCGCATGAAGCGCGTGGCCCAACGACTGAAGAAGATCTCGGAAAGCCTGGTGGATTTCGCCCGAGTCCGGAAGCAGGAAATGGAGCCGGTCGCCCTGCAGCCGCTGATTGAAGAGGCCTGGCAGTTGGTGGCGATTGATGAAAAATCGGCCGAAGTACACTTTCGCAACTTGGTGGGACCGGACGTGAAGGTGGTGGGCAACGCCGACCGGCTGATCCAGGTTTTCGTGAACCTGCTGCGCAACTCTTTGAATGCGATTGGCCCCGGCGGGCTGATCGAGACCACCGCCTCGGCAGTCTCCAACCACGCACAACGTGAAGTATCGATTAGAGTGGAAGATGATGGACCGGGCATTCCGCCCGAGGTACTGCCGGAGATTTTCGAAGCATTTGTGACCACTCGGCTGGACGCTCGGGGTACGGGATTGGGGCTGACCGTGGCTGAGGGGATCATCTCCCAGCACGGCGGCATTATCGCGGCGTCAAACCGTCCCGGCGGCGGTGCGTCTCTGGAAGTGCGGCTGCCGGCCGCGTAACGGAGGAGTTTCGTGCCAAATCCTGAGATCACTCCTGAACTGATCGAACTGTCGTCGCTGCCTCCCGTGGATGTGGCCGTGCTCGATGACGACCTCGACTTCCGCAACTACGTCGAAGACATCCTGCGCGACGAAGGCCCCTACGCCGTCCGCACCTTCGCGGCCGCGGATCGATTGCTGGAAGCCGAAAAAGCGCCCGACATCGTGTTGCTCGACATGAAGATGGGCGAAGTCCGGGGGGACCGCGTGCTGGAACAATTACTGGCCCGCTGGCCACAGCTCTGCGTCATTGTCGTCACCGGCTACCCGTCGCTCGAAGACATGCGCGCCACCTTCAAACAGAAGGCGTTTGACTATCTGGCCAAGCCGTTCACCATCGCCCAACTCCGCCAGACACTCAACAACGCACTGGAAGCCTTCGGCCTGGGCCGCACGCCGCAGGACCGGTTACGCGAAAAGCTAGGCCACCGCATCAAAATGATGCGCGTCGAACGCGACTGGTCGCTCAAGGATCTGGCCTCCGCCACGCGCCTTTCGGTATCTCAAATCAGCTCGATTGAGCGGGGGACGAATTTACCCTCCATCGAAAGCCTACTGGCCATCTCGAGGGCGTTTGAGAAGAAGCCGAGCGATCTGCTGGCGTCGATTGAGTTTTGACCGGCGTAGTCGCCGCGCTTTGGCCCGCCTATTGCCCGGCCCGGACCTCGTTCAGTAGATTCGGGTGCCGGTCGAGCACCCGGAGTAGCTTCACTAACGCGAGTGGCGGCTTGGTCTTGCCGTTTTCGTAGCGCGAAAACGCATTGGCACCGCCTCCGAAGATCGCGGCCGCCTCTCGCTGGTCAAGCGCGAGTTTCTTGCGGACCCGCGCGATGAAGCCAGGTTCGACGATGGAGGCGTTCACCTGTTTGTTGAACTCCAGCATCGCGGCGCTGACTCGTTTCGATTCGGCCGCGGTGAGGACGCTTTCCCCGCAGGCCGGACAGAACTCACCGCGTACGGCCGGTATGGTAGTTGCCTCACCTTTGTAGACGTAGGGGAGGTCACGGGTGTCACGCACCAGCTTCGCCTCAGCGCAGGATGGACATTTCATGCCATAGCTCCTCATCTCACAACTCCTTGAACGACACGATCAACACGTCTTCAAGGACCGTCAACTTCAGATACACCTCACCGGCCGGCGTCTTGGGCCGGTAGACATCTTGCCAAATGCGGTGATCGGCATGCGTCGTCATGCTTTTGTAGAAGGCCCTTGGTGTAAGCGCCAGGACGACGCCGACGATCTCCTCAAAGCCGAATCCCAAGGCCGCGCCGCCGGCGAGCGCCGAAAAGGTGGTGCGCACTTTGCCCGCCGCAACCAATGTTTTCACGAGCGCCAAGGCACAGTGGGGCGTCCGCTTCTCCACGAACCCATATTGCCCTATTCAGGTTCTATTTGGCAAGTAGGTTAATGGGCCTCACCAGTTGGTGTGCTGGACTTCACGATGGACACTGACACCGAAGGTACCCCAAAAAAGCCAAAGGGCCTCTTCCCGAAGGAAGAAGCCCTGGCCCACGAACCAAAGTTGCGGCGCTTAGAAGTAGAGCTTCAAAGCAATCTGCAAGCGACGCGGCTGGTTGATCTGGTTGCGCCAGATGCCGAAGTTGGGGTCCTGCAAAGTCTGGGCTCCACCGACGCCGCCCCACAATACGCGGTTGAAGGCATTGAAAGCTTCGCCGCGGAGGTTGAAGCGAATCTTCTCGGTGAAGTTGAAGTCCTTGGCGATGGAGAAGTTCTCGCTCAGGTTCGGCAGGAACCGGAAGTTGGGATTGAAGCGGGTCATGTTGCCCAACCGGTCAGTCGGCTGGTCCGGGAACGCGGCGCGGCTGATGTAGGTCTCCTTGAAGGGATCAAACCGATCACCGGCCGGATTGGTCCGCCAACCTTCGTAGCTGGAAACAGTGGGCCGGTTGGCTCCGCCAAAGTAGGGGAAGCTGACCGTGGTGCCGATGCCGACGGGAGTGCCGGAGCTGTACACCTGCACGCCGCCCAGCCGCCAACCACCCAGCACGACATTGCTGAAGCCGCCGGCGTTCATGTACTTGCGCCCCTTGCCGAACGGCAGCTCATAGACGTAGCTGAACTTCAGGTTGTGCGTCTGGTCCAGCTGGCCGATTGAGTATTCCAGCGAGCGGTTGTTCTGGTCCATCGCCGCGCCACCAACCCAGGCCGAATCCGCATCGGTGAGGATCTTCGAGAACACGTAGCTGGTGAGGAAGGTCAGCCCGCTCGAGTAACGCTTTTCGAGTTTCAGGACAAAGGCATGATACTTGGACGATCCGCTGCGGTCGCCATTGCCACCGGCCGTGTCGATGGTGCTGTACTGCGGGAACGGCCGCCGCGACCACGCCACACTCAGGTTGTCGCGGAAGCTGGCAAAGGGCTTCGTGAGGCCCGCCGCCTGGGCCGCAGGCGAACTGATCGGCGAATTCAACAGCGTCCGGCCCGCCGCGGTGAAGGGGCTTAAGTTCGCCGGCAGCGACGCCAGGTTCAGCTGGTTGTAGTTCAACAGGCCGGCCTGCAGGTTCGTGCCGCGCACATAGTTGTAGCCCACTTCCAGTACCGTGTCTTTGTTGATCTGACGCTGGAGATTGAAGGTGTAAGTCAGGTTCTCCGGTGCCCGGCTGACTTCATTGCCTTGCCACCAGGGCTGCGAGTTGTAGTTATTGAAATCCGGTACCAGGAACGGCGGCTTAGGCCAAGCCGGGAAGCCGTTCTGCAGCTGGAACGTGGGGTTGAAGCCCTGCGGGTCCACCTGCGGGGTGTCGTAGATCTGCACGAATCCCTGGAAGTGAGTGGAGCCACCGACGGCGCGAACGGCCCCGAAAGTGCGCGCTGCGCCAGCGCGGATGACCGTCTTGTCGTTCAAGCTATAGGCCAGCGACAGGCGCGGTCCCCAGCCACCGTACCAGGTATCCACCAAGCGGCGGCGCCCTTCGCGGCCTTCGCCCGTGCCCGCGAAAACAAGTGCGCCCGGACGTCCGTTGGCACCCGGATTGGGGCGCGTGGGGTTGAAATCGCTGAACTGATCGTCGGCGGAAAACGGCGAGACATTGACGTCATAACGGATGCCATAGTTGATGGTCAACTTCTGGTTGACACGCCAGTCATCCTGGAAGTAGCCGCCGTAATAGGGGAACCGCTGGGCGACATAGCGCGGTGTATGGATGTTGCCGGTCACCGCACCGCCCAGCATGAAGCTGGCAAAGCCCGATCCGGTCAAGTTCGCCAAGTCACCCAACTGCCCCGTCACGCGGCGGTTGAATGACGCCTGACCCATGATGTTCTGCTGGCCGAAGCCGCTGTAGTTCACCATCTCATACAGGCCGCCCATCTTGAAGCTGTGCTTGCCTTTGATCCAGCTAAAGTCGTCATTGAACGAGTAGACGGCGTTGTCGGAGCCATTGTCGGAGGGGCCGCCCCAGCCCGTGAAATCCGCCAGCGAGACATTCAGCAGGTTGTTGTTGCAATCCGGCACGTTGCCCAGACAAACGGTATCTTTCCAGGGCCGCGCGCCCACCGCCAACGCCCGGTTGATCTCGCGCCAGTCATTGCCACCGGCAAAGAAGCGGTTGATCTTGTTGGAGCTGATCGTCCAATCCCAGCTGATGCGGTACTGCTTGCTGGTGGTGTTGTTGTAGTTGTTGCCATTCAGAAAACCCGGCAGGCCAATCGGACCCGCCGCACCGGGCGCACTGGAGCGCTTGTTGTCCGAATAATAGAAGCTCATGCGGTGCTTCTCGTTAAAGTTGTGATCGCCACGGATGCTGAACTTATCCCACGGCGCCACCTGGGTGCCCGTCTGGATGAAGTTATTGCGCACATAAGCCGACGTGCCCGGTGTGATGCCAGCAACGTTGGGCAAGGCGGTCTGCCCAATGGGGCTCATCGCCCGGAAGATGCTGTCAAAGCGTGCCGCCGGAATCTGGTTGTTCGGAAAGGGCGACCGGGTGCCGGAGCCGCCGGTGGTGGGGTCGAAAATCGCGATGCGGTTGTTGTTGTTGTCCACCCAGTTGGTGAAGTTGCCGTCGTAGAACTCCCGGGGAGCCACCGACAGGAAGCTGGGGTTCGCGCCTTCGCGGTTGCGGAAGCCTTCGTAGGAGACAAAGAAGAACGACTTATTCTTGCCGTTGTAGATCTTCGGGATCCAGATGGGGCCGCCAAAGGTGCCGCCGAAATCGTGCTGCTTATAGACAGGCTTCTTCGTGGCCTTATTGTAGAAGCCCGCGTCCAGCGCGTCGTTGCGCAGGAACTCAAACAGATTGCCGTGGAACTCATTGGTGCCGGATTTCGAGACGAAGCTCATCTGGCCGCCCTGGGCACGGCCGTACTCGGCCTTGAAGCCATTGGAATCCACGGTGAACTCGCTGATCGCGTCGAGCGAGGGCGTATTCATCGCCGCCCATTGCGTTTGGAGAGCGCGCCCGGTGTTTGAAGAAACGCCGTCCAGTGAAACGCCGTAGGTGGCCGCCTGACCGCCGCCGATCGAGAAGTTGTTGTTGCCGTCATTGGGAGCCTTCACTTCCGGTGCCAACAGGGCAAGATCAAAGGGCGAACGGAGCTGACCGCCGACAACCAGCGGCAACTGGTCCACCAGCCGGTTGGCGACGGCGGTCTGGATGCGTGCGTTCTCGGTTTGCACCTGCACACCGGCCGCGGTCACTTCGATGGCCTGCTGCGTCGTGCCGACTTCCAGCGTTATGTCGAGACGGGCGGTACCGGAGGCGGAGACGATGATGTCCTTGGCGATGGCGGCCTTGAAGCCCTGCTTTTCGACGCGCACGGTATAGGTGCCGATTTCAAGCGAGGGCAGTGTGTAGTCGCCTGAAGAAGCGGAGCTGACCTTGGTGATGGCATTGGTTTCGGTGCGCGTCGCGGTGATCGCCGCATCGGGAATGATGGCGCCGGTCGAATCTTTGACCACGCCGGTGATCAGGCCGCGGTCCTGTTGGGCGTTCAGCAACGCGCAGGCAGTGGCGGCCAGCAGAATTAATCTGGACTTCATAAAAACTCCTTGGCAAAGCAATCTGGCCAAAAACATATCACATGTTGCGGGGCCTGGTGCCAGGGAGGGGCGCTACGGACGGAAGGCGGAATCGATAGGAGAAATGGAAAAGGGGCCTCTTCCCGAAGGAAGAAGCCCCATTCAAGCGTGTAATGGAAGGCGGCTAGAAGTACAGTTTCAGCGCCATCTGCATTTGGCGGGGCGAGTTCAAAAGGTCGCCGGAGCCGGTGAGTTGGCCGAACTGGTTGCTCTGGATCTGCAGGCTGCCCGTGCCAAAGCGGACCCGGTTGAAGGCGTTGAACATCTCGGCGCGGAAGTCCAGGCGGATCTTTTCCTTCAGCGGGAACGATTTGGCGATCGAGATGTTCTCGTTGTAGTTACCAAACTGGCTGAACTTGGGGTTATAGCGGGTCTGGTTGCCAAACGTGTTGGCCGGTTGCGCCGGGAAGAAGCTGGCCGGTTGCACGAAACGGTCAACGAACGGGTCGAACTTGTCGCCCTTGATCGCGCCCTGCCAGCCGTCATAACCGGAAACGATGGGACGCAGGCCACCGGAGAACAGCGGCAGGCTGTTGCTGGTGCCCAGCCCCATGGGCAGACCGCTGGAGTAGAAAGCGATGCCCGACACGCGCCAGCCGCCAACGATATAGCTGAGGGCATTGCTCTTGTTGAGGAACTTCTGGCCCTTGCCGAACGGCAGGTCATACACCGTGCCGATCTTGAAGTTGTGGGGCACGTTGAACTGGCCGACCGACTTTTCGAGTCCGCGGTTGAAGTGGTCCATGGCCTGCCCACCAATCCAGTAGCTATCCGCATCGGTCAGGATCTTTGAGAATACGTACGAGGTCTGGAACTGCAGACCACTGGAGTAACGCTTCTCAAAGCGCACCATGAAGGCGTGATAAGTGGAGTGCCCGGAGTGGTCGCCACCGCCGGAACCTGTGTCAATCGTGTTGTACTGCGGATACGGACGCAGTGCTTGGCGCACTGTGGCCTGCGCGCCCCAGCCGCCGGTCCCGCGCAAGCCGGGGGCTTGGCCGAACGACGGGTAAGGTGCGGTGATGCCCGCGGCAATGGCCGCCGGGGAATCAAAGCGGGAGTTCAGCAAAGTCGCGCCGTACTTAGTCAGCAAGCTGGGGTCCAGTTGGTTGTAGTTCAGCAAGCCGGCCTGCAAGCCGGAGCCGAGCGAGGCGTTGTAGGACGTCTCAAACACCATCGTCTGGCTCAACTGACGCTGGATGGAGAGATTCCAGGTGACAAAGGCGGGCGGGCGAGTCGCTTCTTGACCCTGCCACCACGGCATGGCATCGCGGTTGGCGAAGCTGGGGTCGATAAAGGGCGGCGCGGACCAGGCCGGAAGCCCGTCGCGAACGCGATAGGCGGGCGTAATGCCGTTGCTGTTATCCGGGAAGCTAAGGCCCAGTGTGAAGCCGCGCTGATGGGTGGAACCCGTAACGGTGGTGATGTTGCCGTAGCTTAAGCCAGCCGAAGCGCGGATCACGGTCTTGTCCTTGTAGGTGTAGGCAAGCCCAAACCGTGGGCCAAAAGCCTTGAAGTAGCTGTCGGCCAGTGTGCGCGTGCCTTCGCGGCCTTCGCCGGTGCCGGCATAGATCAGCGCACCCTTCAGGTTGCCGGCCAGCGGGTTGGGACGAGTGGGGGAGAAATCGCTCCACCGGTCATTCTCACCGGTCGGCGGCAGCATGGTCTCCCAACGGAGGCCCAGGTTGATCATCAAGTTGGGCTTCACGCGCCAGTCGGTCTGCACAAAGCCCGCATAGGAGGGCCACTGCTGGCCAATGTAGCGGACCGTCTCCGCGACACCGTCGCTGGCGTAGCCCAGCAGCATGGAAGCAATCGGACTGCCACCGGCGGTGGTGAAGTTGGTATCGCCCGGGCGGCCTGTGTGCTTGAAGTCGAACGACATGCAACCGGAGACGCACTGACGGCCAAACCCGTTGTAATACTGATACATCGCCTGACCACCAAACTTGATGGTGTGCTTGCCTTTGATAATCGTGACGTCGTTAGCGAACTGCTTGATGAAGTTCTCTGAGCCGTTGTTGGCCCGGCCGCCCCACTGGCTATAGCCGTTGGAGAAGTTCATGTTCACCAGGTTCTGGGCGCAATCGGCCACGTTGATCGCGCAGAAGCGTTCCTTCCAATTGACGCCACTGAGAACGGTCGCCTGGGGCGGATCGTGATTCTCTTTCCAGTTATTGCCGCCGCCATAGAAGTGGTTGAAGACGGTGGGCGAGATGTTCCAATCCCAGCTACCGCGGAAAACGTCGGAGGGACGGCGGGTGTCGTTGTAATTCACAAATAAGCCCGGCAGATCCGCCGGACCCTGCGCACCCGGCTTCTCAAAGGACCGGTTGTAGCCCCAGTAGCCTGAAATGCGGTGCTTGTCGTTGAAGACGTGGTCACCCTTGACGCTGATCTTGGTGTTGGGCCGGACGACGCTGCCGCCGGTCACCAGGAAGTTGTTCTGGACATAACCCACCGTGCCCGGTACCGAGCCATTGTTCGGGACCGGAACCGTGCCGCTGCGGAACACTCCGAGTGCCTTAACGATTTCCGGGTCGAAGCTGGAGGCCGGAATCTGGTTGTTAGGGAAGACGTCGCGCACGGTCTGGCCGGCCGCGTTCACGGTCTGGGTCAACGGGTTATAGATGGGGATCTGCCGGCCAGTGCCGTCCACCCAGTTGCGGAAGTCGCCGCCATACATCTCGGGCGTGGGCACCGTGCGCTGCGCGCCAGTGGCCCCTTCGCGATTGCGGAACGCTTCGTAGCTGAAGAAGAAGAAGGTCTTGTTGCGACCGTTGTAGATCTTCGGGATCCATACCGGGCCGCCGGCCGAGGCGCCGAAATCGTGTTGCTTGTAGATGGGCCGGGCAATGCCGCGGGCATTGTTGAAGAAGTTGTTGGCGTCCATCACGTTGTTGCGCAGAAACTCATACGCCGTGCCATGGAAGTCGTTGGTGCCGGATTTCGAAGCAAAGCTCATGATGCCGCCCGTGGCCTGGCCGAATTCGGCCTTGAAACCATTGGTATCCACCGTGAACTCAGTGATCGCTTCAATAGAAGGCGCATTCACCGCTACCCAGCTTTGCGTCAAAGCGCGCGTCGTGTTGGCCGAAACACCATCAAGGTTGGTTCCGTAACCGGCCGCCTGGCCGCCGCCGAGGATAAAGCCGTTGTCGCCGCCCACGTTCTTGGCTTCCGGCGTCAGCGCCGCCAGATTGAACGGGCTGCGCAGCGTGCCACCCACCACCAGCGGCAGTTCATCCACCAGCTTGTTGTTGATGGTGACGCTGGATTTGGCGTTCTCAGTAGACAGAGCTAACCCAGCGGCCGAAACTTCGATCGCCTGCGTCGAGGTGCCAACTTCCAGCACCGCGTCCGCTCGGGTGGTGGCCGATGCATTCAACACGAGTCCGGTGACGGAAGCGGGACGGAACCCTTCCTTTTCCACGCGGACCGAATAGGTACCGACCTGGAGTTGCGGAATCGTGTAGTCGCCGGATTCATTGCTGGGGACATTCACCGCCACACCCGTTTGGGTATTGGTGATGATGACCTTTGCACCAGGGATGACGGCCCCGGAAGTATCCGTAACCGTGCCAGTGATGGTGCCACGTTCGGATTGGGCGAACAGGGCACCGAAAGATAAGAGCAACAGGGCTGCGAAGCGAGACCTCATGGCGGGTACTTTATAACATTTTAAAAATCAATACAATCATAAGCTTTTCGTGAAGTATGGCTGACACCAGAAGGGAGGACAACTGGTGAGTTCTTGGGGAGATTTTCTGATCGGGGCACACGCGTTGCATCAGGCTTCCCGGCTGTTCACCCGGAACTGCGGATTTTACCTGGGTCTGTTTCCTCAACTCGAACTTCTCAATCCCTTCGCCAGACATAAACGCTCCCGTCCGCCTTTTACCACCAGTTCGCCAACGCCATCTTCCCTGCGGCACGCTACAATCTCCATAGGCGAACAAATGGCGAAACAAGCGACCGCAAAACTCGACCTCCCCCGTCCCCTGCCCCTCCGGCAACCCACATCCGATCTGCTCCCCTACACCACCTTGGACCCGCTGCTTTCCGGGTTGCCGCGCGGGGCGATCACGGAGATTGTGGGCGCGGCATCGTCCGGGCGGACGGCGGTGATGCAGTCCATGCTGGCGACGGCGACGCGCGGCGGCGAGGTGTGCGCCGTCGTCGATACGCACGTCGCTTTTGACCCGCAGTCCGCCCGGTTGGCGGAGGCTGATCTGGGCAAGCTGCTGTGGGTGCAGTGCGCGCACCAGGTAGACAAGGCCATGCGGGCAGCGGACATGATTCTGCATGCGGGCGGCTTTGGCCTGGTGGTGCTGGACCTGGCCGATGCTCCAGTGACGGCCACCCAGCGCATCCCCACCTCGCACTGGTACCGGTTCCAGCGGGCAGTGGAGCATACGCCCACGGTGTTGATCGTGCTGGGCACCCAGTCACTCGCTCGCGCCTGTGCGGCGCGACAGATTGAGCTGACCCCGCAGAGCCCGGTGTGGCAAGGCCGGACGCCGTTCGCGCTGCTGGAAGGCATGGAGCTGGAGGCCGGGCTTCGCAAGCCGGTGCTGACGCAGAAGCTGACGCTTGCAGCCCGCCTGCCCGCCACCCTGGGAGCGTAAGCCGCCATGTTCGCCTGCTTGTTTGGAACCTCGCCCCTGCTGGCCGAACTGGCCGGGCAGTTTTCGCCCTTGCTGGAGCTGACCGCGCCCGATACGGTGGTCTTCTCGCTGGCCGGCTTGGCGCGCCTGTTCGGCGATACGCACCAGTTGGCCTCCGAAGTGTCGCGTCGCGGGCAGGCGATGGGCATTCAAGCGAACCTGGCCATCGCCCGCAACCCGGACGCCGCCGTCGTCGCGGCACGACATCTGCGGGGCGTCACCATCATCGCGCCCGGTGATGAAGCGGCAGTGCTCGGCCGCATCGCAATCCAACATCTGCCAGCGGACCCGGTGCTGATCGACACCCTGCTCAGCTGGGGCATCCGCACGTTTGGCGAGTTCGCCGCGCTGCCCGCGATGGGGATAGCGGAGCGGCTGGGCGAAGCGGGGACACGGCTGCGCCTGCTGGCCTGCGGGCAGCTTTCCCGGCCGCTGCAAGTGGCGGCCCCACCGGAGGACTACACCGCCCGGCAGGAGTTGGAGCATCCGGTGGAACTGCTGGAGCCGCTGCTGTTCGTGGTCTCCGCGCTGGTGCGGGATCTCACCGCTCGCTTGGCGCGGCAATCGCTCTCCACCAACCGCATCACGCTCCGGTTCACGCTGATCAAGGGGGAGCAACGGACAAGGTCGCTCGAATTCCCGGTCGCCTTACGGGACCCGATGGTGTTGCTGAAGCAAGTGCAGCTGGATCTGGAAGCCCACCCAATAAAGGCGGCGATCCAGGCCTTGGAAGTGACGCTTCACCCGGCTGAAACGCGGTCGCGCCAGGATGGGCTGTTCGTCCCCACGGCACCCGAGCCCGAAAAGCTGCAACTGCTGATCGCGCGGCTGGGTGCGCTGGTGGGGCCGGAGCATGTCGGCACACCCGCTCTGCTGGACACGCACCGTCCCGACGCCTATCAGTTGCGGCCCTGCGCCTTTGAACCGGTGCCTGGCATGGTTGTGAAGGAGCCGGGCACGTTGACCAAACCCGGCCTACAGCTAGCCTTCCGCTACTTCCGCCCGCCGCTCGAAGCCGCCGTGGAGTTGCAGCATGGCGCGCCCCGCCGCGTCAGGTCACAGAAGGTGGCCGGGGTGGTCTGCCAGACCGCGGGCCCGTGGCGGACCTCCGGCGAATGGTGGGCCTCCACCGCCTGGAACCGCGATGAGTGGGACATTGCGCTTGATACCGGCGGCCTCTACCGGCTCTATTGCGTGCATGCGCCGCAAAGGGCGAACTGGTTCCTCGATGGCAGCTACGACTGATGTATGCCGAACTGCACGCCCGCTCCGCCTTCAGCTTTCTGGAAGGCGCCACGCTACCGGAGGATCTGGTGGCCGAAGCGGCGCGCCTGGAGATGCCGGCCGTGGCCATGCTCGACCGCGACAATCTCTCCGGTGCCGTCCGCTTCCATAAGGCCGCGGTGAAGGCCGGGCTGCGCGCCATCATCGGCGCCGAAGTGACAGCGGTGGAAGGGTTCCGCTATCCGCTGATCGCCGAAACCCGGCAGGGCTACCAGAACCTGTGCCGTCTGCTGAGCACGATCAAACTGAACAACCAACCCGGCGCCACGCGAGCAGACATTGAGCAGCACGCGGAAGGCCTGATCTGCCTGACACGCGGCGTCAACCGGCCAATGGACGAGTTGGTCAGCATCTTTGGCCGCTCGGGCGTCTACGTCGAACTGCAACGCCATCTCCACCGCGAGGAAGAGGCGGTGAACCGCGCCGACGTGGAAGCCGCGCGCCGCTGGAAGCTGCCCCTGCTGGCCACCAACGGCATCAATCACGCCACGCCGCCCGAACGCGAACTGGCCGACACGCTCACCGCCATCCGCCACCGCACCACTATCCAGCGCGCCGGAAAACTGCTGGCCCGCAATGCCGAGCGGCACCTGAAGTCCGCCGCCGCAATGCAGCGCCTGTTCGCCGACCGGCCGGAGGCCATCAGCAACTCGCTCGAACTGGCGCAGCGCGTCACCTACTCGCTGGCCAACCTGGGCTATGAGTTCCCCCGCTATCCCGTGGGGCCGGGCGAGACCATGAACTCCTTCCTGCGCCAGCGCGTCGATGAAGGCGCGCACGACCGCTTCCGGCCCTATCATGAGCGGGCCCGCCGCCAGATGGAGCGCGAACTGGCTTTGATCGAAAAGCTCGATCTGGCCGGCTACTTCCTGATCGTCTGGGACATCGTCCAGTTCTGCCGCCGCCAGGGGATCATGGTGCAGGGGCGAGGCTCGGCGGCAAATAGCGCTGTTTGCTACGCGCTGGGCATCACCGCGGTCGACCCCATCGCCATGGACCTGCTGTTTGAGCGCTTCCTGTCCGAGAACCGCGGCGAGTGGCCCGACATCGATGTCGACCTGCCCAGCGGTGACGACCGCGAGCAGGTGATCCAATACGTCTACCGCCGCTACGGCCAACTGGGCGCGGCCATGACGGCCAACGTCATCACCTATCGGGGCCGCTCCGCCGTGCGCGATGTCGGCAAAGCGCTGGGCTTCAACGAAGAGGTGTTGGGCCGGTTATCCAAGCTCTCCTCACGCGGCGGCTGGGAGCATGCGCAAGAAACGCCAGCAGAAGAGCAGGCAGGCAAGCTGGAACAGCAACTGCGCGCCGCTGGTCTGGACCGCCAGCATCCGCTGGTGAGCAAGCTGGTCGCGCTCTCGGGCCAGATCCAGGACCTGCCGCGCCACCTGGGCCAACACTCCGGCGGTATGGTGATCTGCCAAGGCCAACTGGATGCGATCGTCCCGCTGCAACCGGCCACCATGCCCGGCCGCGTGATCGTGCAATGGGACAAGGAAGATTGCGCCGACATGGGCATCATCAAGGTGGACCTGCTGGGCCTGGGCATGATGGCCGTGCTGCGCGATTCCGTCAACCTGATCCGCGACCATTACCGCGAAGAAGTAGACCTGGCGCAGATCCCCAAGACGGACCCCAAGGTCTATCAAGCCTTGCAGCAGGCCGACACGGTGGGCATGTTCCAGGTGGAAAGCCGCGCCCAAATCTCCTTTCTGCCGCAGATGAAGCCGCAGCACTTCTACGACATCGTGGTGCAGGTGGCCATCATCCGCCCCGGGCCGATTGTCGGCAAAATGCTGCACCCTTATCTCCGCCGCCGCCAGGGTATGGAACCGGCGACTTCGCTGCATCCGACGCTCGATGAAGTGCTGAAGCGGACGCTCGGCGTGCCGCTGTTCCAAGAGCAACTGTTGCGCATGGCCATGATCGCGGCGGACTTCACCGGCGGTGAAGCGGAGGAATTGCGCCGCGCCATGGGCTTCAAGCGCAGCCAGCAGCGCATGGCGGAGATCGACGTGCGCCTACGCGAAGGCATGACGCGCAAAGGCATCGACCAGGCCGCGCAGGACGCCATCGTGCTCTCCATCACGTCGTTCGCCTTGTACGGCTTTCCCGAATCGCACGCCATCAGCTTCGCCTTGATCGCCTATGCCAGTGCGTACTTGAAGTGCCACTATCTGGCGGCCTTCACGGCGGCGATCCTGAACAATCAGCCGATGGGCTTCTACAACTCCTTCACGCTGGTCAAGGACGCGCAGCGGCACGGGCTGCACTTTCAACCGGTGGACGTGACGCAATCGGATTGGCTGTGCACGCTCGAACAGCATGCAGGTGTTTGGCAAGTGCGCCTGGGCTTCAACTACGTCAAGGGCTTCCGCCACCTGACCGCCAGCAACATCACCCACGCCCGCGCGCAGCGCCCCTTTGCAAGCATCGACGACCTCACCCAGCGCACCGCCATCTCCCGCGAAGAGCTGAAGTCGCTGGCGGAGCTGGGTGCTTTGAATCATATTGGCCGCGAAACGCCCGGCACCACCCAGCACCGCCGCGGCGCGCTCTGGCAATCCGAGCTCGCCCTACGCCCCGCGGGCGAACTGTTCGAGCAACTGGATTCAACCGCCCAGCCTTCGCCGCTCGCGCCCATGACGCTGGAAGAACGCCTAAGCTCCGACTTCCGCCGCTCTGGCCTCACCATTGGCGCGCACCCGATGCGTCTGCACCGCGAAACACTGGCCCACCTGAACGTCGTCACAGCCGCGCAAGTCCGGTATCTACCGGACCGCAAACCCATCCGCGTCGCGGGAGCCGTCATCTGCCGCCAGCAACCCTCGACGGCCAAAGGTTTCGTCTTCCTGAGCCTGGAAGACGAAACCGGCATCGTCAACGTCATCTTCCAACCCGACCTGTACGCCCGCCACAAACTCACCGTCCTCGGTCACCCGGCACTGATAATCGACGGCATCCTCCAAAACCAACGCGGCGTGGCGTCGGTGAAGGCAAGCGATGTGCGGGCGATGGAGGCGGCC
Organism: Acidobacteriota bacterium; assembly: GCA_026394075.1. GTDB lineage: Bacteria > Acidobacteriota > Terriglobia > Bryobacterales > Bryobacteraceae > JAPKYZ01. The sequence continues at coordinate 14,035 of JAPKYX010000204.1, read as the reverse complement.
CCGGTAGCCGCCGGGCGGTCGCATGATTTTTGCTAGAACAATTTCACGCCAGGTGCCGCGCGCCAGATTCACCCACAACTCCATCGCAGTACAATCACCTCCATGCTCACCCGCCGCAGCCTGCTGGCTGCTCCTCTGGCACTGGCGGCCCCCGCTCGCCCGAACATCATCGTCTTTATGACCGACGACCATGGCGCTTGGGCGACGGGCGCTTATGGGTGCGCCGAAATGTTTACGCCCAACATCGACCGGCTGGCGCGGACGGGGACGCGGTTTACGCAAGCCTATGCGGCGACGCCCGTTTGTTCACCCAGCCGGTTGAGCTATATGACGGGCAAGATGCCGTCGCAGCATGGCGTGCAGGATTGGCTGCGGCCGGAAGATAGCTTTGGCAAAGACACGCGGCGCTGGCTCTCCGGGCACACCACCTATGCGCGACTGCTTGCCGAAGGCGGTTATCGCACGGGCATGGTGGGCAAGTGGCACATGGGCGATGACGAGCATGCGCAGGAGGGGTTCGGCTATTGGGCGACGGTGCCGGGCGGGGGCGGGCCGTTTAAGGATGTCGAGTTCGTCAAGAACGGCCAGCGGGTGAAGGCTCCGGGCTTTAAGGAAGACTTTATTGGCGACTGCGCGCTCGAATTCCTGAGCGCACCCAGCCGGCAGCCGTTCTTCTTGCTGGTGCCCTTTTATGCGCCGCATACGCCGTACAACTATCAGCCGGAGGGCGACCGGGCGCACTATGTGAACTCGAAGTTCGCCTGCTTCCCGCGGGAGCCGCGGCATCCGTGGCAGAACCCGGAACTGCGGCAGCATCATCTGGAAGAAGCTTCGATGCGAGCCTATTCAGCACTGATCTCAGGCGCGGACCGCAATGTGGGCCGCGTGATGGATCACCTGGATCGTGCCGGGCTGCGTAGCTCGACGACGGTGGTGTTTACGGCCGACCAAGGCTGGAACGCGGGGCATCATGGCGTGTGGGGCAAGGGCAACGGCACGTGGCCGTTCAACATGTATGACGAGTCGATCCGCGTACCGATGATCTGGAGCCATCCGGGCCGCATCCCGGAATCGAAGACCGTGGACGCCATGGTGTCGTCGTATGACTTCTTCCCCACCATGCTTGACTGGGCAGGCGTTTCGGCTCCCACCGATGCGGCCCGGCCGGGGCGGAGCTATGCGCCGTTTCTGCGGGGGGCGAACCCCAAGTGGGACAACAAGCTCTACTTTGAATACTCAATGGTGCGCGGTGTGCGAACACCTACGGCCAAGTTCATCGAACGTACGGCGGAGTGGCCAGGTGAGTTCTACGACTTGGCCCGCGATCCAGGAGAGAAGCAGAACCTGATGGACCAGCCAGCCTCGCAAGCAATGATTGAGCCCTTGCGTACCGACCTACGGCGATGGTTCACAAAGATCGGCGCGCCACCCTTGGGCGACTGGCGCGGCACGACCAAGCAGCACCTCACCGAGTATTCGCGGTAGCCCACTAAAACGTCGGCCCGACCAACTTCTTCGGTGCAACAAGACGCCAGGCTTGGGTGATATAGAGGCCCAGTTCGTCATCATCAACAGCCTCCAGTTGGATGCCCAGCCAGCCCTTCACACCGACATAGGGCGGCTTGAAGAACTTGGCCGGTTCGGTGCCGATCAGCGCGGATTGCTCGCCAGGTGCGGCGGGCAGCCAGACGGCGAGGCGGCCGTCGTTGTGGTGGTTGTTGGCGAACATCACAAATACCTTCTTGGCCACAAAGAAGGTGGGCTCGCCGTGGGAGATCTTCTCGCTGGTGCCGGGCAGGGCGAGCGAGAGACGGCGGACGCGGGCCAGATGCTCCTCGCCGTGCGCAAACTTCGGGGCCGGGCCCGCCATGCGCTATTTCCCGGCCGCCCAGGCCATGCCGTCCGGACCGGCGCCAGTCTCCAGGCGCCCCGTGATCGTGAGCGTTTTCAGATCGAGAATATCGATGCGGTTATCACCCGCCACAGCAATGAAGGCGCGGGTTCCGTTGGGGTCCAGCAGAATGCCCTCGGGCATCTTGCCCAGCGGCATGCGCTTGATCACGCGGCGCGTCACTACATCCAGAATCACCAGTTCCCCACCCGACAGATCGGAGATCAGCGCGTACTTGCCATCCAGCGTCAGCTTGATCCGGTTGGAGCGTTTGGTGGCCACATCAATGGTGGCGATCACCTTCTTGGCCGCCACGTCAATGACGGAGACGCCGCCGTCACGAGAGTGCGCCGTCCAGAGCTGGCTGCCGTCGGCCGACAGATCCATGCCTTCGGGCCCCTTGCCGACCGGCACGACGGTCTGATTCCAGTTGGTGCCATCGGGCGTGGGCGAAAAGATCGAAATGCTATCGGAGCCAATGTTGGCGGTGAACATTCGGCTGGCGTCCTTGTTCAACATCACCATGTGCGTCGAGTTTTGCCCCGTGCCCAGCAGATAGTCGATGCGGTTGGCCTGCGGGTCGTAGCGGCCGACGATCTTGTTGGCCTCCGCCGTAAACCATACCTTGCCATCGGAGACCGCAATGCCGTGCGGCCGCGCCATGGGCGTCACTTCAAAACGCCGCACTTCCTTCTGGGCAACCAGGTCGATCACCGATAGCGAATTGCCGGGGGACTTGGAGCCGTAGTTGGTGACATAGGCAAAGCGGCCATCGGCGGAGAGTTCCACTTCATGCGGTCCGTCGCCGGTGCTGACCCGACCGGTGACTTTGCCGGTATTGGGGTCGACGATGGCCAGCGTCGCCTCTTCCTTGTTCAGCACGATCAGCGCGGGCGAAGGTAGCGCCGCGGCAAAGATCGAAGTGGAGGCCAGCAACAGCAGAGCAACGGTAGACATGCGTCTATTATCAACGCTGGCTCGCACCGCGCAAGAGGTTTCCGTTGGCCCCAATCGAGAGGCTGCCCGGCGCGACGGTCAGCAATTCATCAACGGGCCACACCCATGCTGGCGCCGCCCACCAGAGCACGCAACTGCAGCGCCACCGAATGCAGGTCCGTCGCTTGTCCATCCAGCTCGTCGCTGGCGGCCACCGTCTGTTCTGACTCCGCCGCCGCCGCTTGCGTGTGCCCACTTACTTGAGCCAGAGCTCGCGCCACCTCCTCCAGGCTTACGGCTTGCTGGCGGCTCCCCTCATCCACCGAACGGATCAGCGTTCGGATCTCAGACGCACTTTCATCAATGGAGCGAACCGCTTCCGCCACCTGGGCGAGTTTCAATCGACCCGCATTGGCGGTGGTGCTGGAATTGGAAACCAGCTCCGTGGTCTCCCGGGCCGCTTGGGCGCATCGCTGCGCCAGATTCCGGACCTCCTCCGCCACCACGGCAAAGCCCTGCCCGGCCGCTCCCGACCGCGCCGCCTCCACCGAAGCATTCAGCGCCAACAGATTCGTCTGGAAGGCGATCGCATCAATCGTGCGAATCACTTTGGAAATCTTGGCGCTGGAGAGGCTGATTTCGGTCATCGAAGCATCCATCTCATTCAGCTTCTCATTGGCCACGGCGATGCGGCCCACCACTGATTCCACCGTCAGCACGGCCGATTGAGACTGATCTGCATTGCCTCGGGCCACATTCAAGATGGCCTGCTTGGAGGCCACCGTTTCGGCCAAGGCCTTTTCCTGTTGCTCCGCCCCTACGGCCAGCGAATTTGCCGCCGAAGCCACTTGTTTGGAAGCCTGGGAGATTCCACCGGAATGCTGCACCAATTGACCGGCGGCCTGCTCAATCAAGCCGGTGGCCATCCGGACCACCGTGTAGGATAAAGCGCCACAGGCCAGCAGCGCGAGTGCCGTCAGCGCCAGCGCCCAGTTTCGCGTGCTCCGCAGTGCTTCGATTCGCAGCCGCAGGAGGCCGTCCAGTTGGGTCGCCCCCGTCTCCCACAGCCGGAAACTGGCTTGTCTCGCTTCGCGGGCCGCCGTCTCCAACGCGGGTCCGGTTACGCCGGGTTCAGCGCCTGCGCTGGCTCGGTTCAGCAGATCAAGCAGCGCTTCGTTAGTCCGGGCGTACTCTTTCGCAGCGGGGGGCAGGTTCTGCTGCAAGCCAGGGCTGATCCCGGAAAAGCTTGGGTCTTCATTGAGTGCGGTCTGGATGTCAGCCATAACGCGGTCCACGTCTGCTTCCTTCAGCAAGGCCGCCGCCACCGCCAGACGCCGGCGTCCATCTTCGTTCAGTGGAGCCGCCAGCAACTCCGCGCCCATGGCCTGGATGGTGGCCAGACGGTCTTGCGTCTGGGGCAGCGCGACTAGCGTCGCATCCATCAGGTAGTAGCTGTCCAGGTCCGGATCCAGGATCAGGTTCGACGTGTCACCCGCGTGGACGATCATCGTGCGTACATCCGCTACCAGGTGCGCGTGCGCCTTATCCACATCCTCGCCGGACATCTGCGCCAACCGCTCTTTTAGCGATCGCCATTCTTCCGCCAGAGTGGAGCTTTTGTTGTGGCTCCGCTTCCGCTTCGCCAGACCCTCGGCCGTGAACTGCAGGTCCTCACCCCACTGGGCATCGGCCTGCTTCAATTCGCCCAGCCCGTGTTCGATTTTAGCGGCGGCCGCCGTCAGATCAGGCTGTGCATTCGGGTCACCCTTCCGCATCCGCATCGCGGCGGCCTGGTGCTGCGGCAGAGCCTCCAGCAGCTTCTCCAGCGGGCGTTGGTACTGGTTTCCGTACTGTTCGGTGATGGCAAACGCGATGTCTTTTGAAAAGCCCTTGGCGATGAAGTACCCCAGCGCGCCAGAGGCGGTGACAATCAACAATGCCCCCGCGACAAGTATGTTTTGGCCCAACGTTAGGCGACGCAAGAAGCTTCTCATTCCAGTTCCTTATCGCGACATGCCTGGTGAGTTGTTAACGCACTGATCGCCAGACCGCATTTCTTCGTGAAGAATCGGCCGGCATCGCATGGAAGGGGACTGACAGACGCGGAAACGGCCTAATCGCTATGCGTATCGGCCAGCCACCGAAATCCATGAGAGCGGGGAAACCAAGCTGGTGCAACTATCCGTGATGGCTCCGGCCAAAATGCACAAGCCTAGGCCAGAACATAGATGCAGGCGTCGATCTCGCCCTTGGTGGTGCTGACACGCGCCGTTTCCCGGCGATACCCGTCCCCTTCAAACGCATCGAGACGCGCCCAGTGCTGGGGAAGGTCGGCCGACTCAAACACCTGCACATTGACCTCACCTTCAGTGGCATCAAGGATCAGCCCCGGATATCCCATCGCCGCACCCCACCCCTCGGACAATAGCCGGCCCCGAACTTTACCGGCCGTCCATTCGCCCTTCAGCTCAGCAAGTTGGTGATGGTTCGGCTGACCGGGAGCCAGCGTCCCATAAACGGCCAATCTCCGCTCACTTGATTCTGATCGGTTCATCGATGCTATCCGGTCACGCGTAGTTGCCGACAGAAGATATTCTCGCATTGCCGTGGCCGCCCGCCTTTGTGCGGAAAACGGGGGCTCCGTGCAGTCAGCCCAGTTGAAAGAAAAAGGTCAATCACCGCAATCGGCGGATAGTCTTCCACCGGCAGGCCGCCCTACAGTGGGGCATGTCTGTTTCGATTTCTCGACGCAACCTGTGGTCCGCCGCTTTGGCCACACCCTTCGCTGCCCTGTTGAATCAGCCGCTCGCGGCCCAGGAGCGGCCCGAATCGCTGATCTGGTCGCCCGATTCGATCCGGTGGGATCGCACGGATCCTGACGGCACCAAGTACGCCGTCATCGATGGTGACCGGGAGCGCCCCGGCCAGCCTTTCACCTACGCGTTCTGGATGCCGGATGGAGTTTGGGTGAAGGCCCACACGCACACGCAGCAAGCCCATGTGGCGGTGGTGAAGGGAACACTGCTGTTGGGTTTTGGAAAGAAGATGGATCAAAAAGCGACGAAGGCGGTCAAGACCGGGGAATTCTTCATCGTGCGCGCCGGAGTACCGCACTTTGAGGGCTCACGCGGGGAGACGTTGATTATCGGTTCAGCGTTGGGAGGCTGGAAGACGACACCACTGGAATAGCGGTGAAACTGAGGTGGGAAGAAGGTGGGCAGACAAAACGGAGAGTTCAGGAGGGGACGCAACGCCCCCTCCTGCCATCACCCGGTTAGTACGGGTTGGCGTTGGCCGGATGACGGATAACGGTGAAGCCGATCAGTTCCACCCGGTCGGTTCCCGGCGTCAGGATCGTGCCGTAGAACTCGATGAGCGCCGCTTGCGTGGGCAAGGCGGCCGCGGTGTTGGAGGCAACAGTAAAGCTGTAGACACCGGAGCCCCAGCTTTGCGTGCCCCAGTTGATACCGGCGCCATAGATCGCCACATCGGACTTGCCCACCACCAGCCTTTCCAGCTTGTTGACGTTGGTGGCGATCAAGGTGCCGGGGCCGTAGGCGATGCCGATGTTCCAGTCCGACGTGGTTCCGGTATGGAGGTAGTTGAACTGGACTTCGATACGATCGCCAGCATCCAGGTAGGAGAACGGGATGAAGCAGGAGCCTAGCCGGGCGCTGGTGGTGGTATTGGCGCCAGTGGAGTTACACACCACTTGAGACATTGTGTGGCGCTGTCCGGCGTCCATCGTTTTGCGGGTCTGCTGGGCGGTGTTGTACCAGAGGTCGCCGTTGAAGCGGACATCCGGGTCAACAAAGGACCCAAAGTCGCGGATCGCGGCCTGGGTGCTGGTGGTCTGCGTTTGCAAACCCTTCACCTGAAACACGCCAGCGGAGCTGACGTTGGCCAGTTCCGTGCCATCGCTCGCCAGCCAGCGCATCAGTGTATTGGTGCCTTGCGCCGGACCTCCGCGGACGGCGACGGTGGTGGAACCAGCCGCATTGCTATCCCAGAAGTAGGCGGTGCTCAGCGACTGATTGTTGCCGACGCTGATGCGCCGGTTGGCCGGATCCCAAAACAGGGCGGCGGATGAGTTGGCCATGTTCCCGGTGGAATCGACATAGGGGATCGACCCGGTTGGGAATCCGGCATAGAGGCAGGTGTTCCAGACCGCATCGGTTCCATTCGAGGTTAAGCAGCGATTGGCGGCCCCCAGCGGGAGCCGCGCCCAGCGTGCGGTGGCTCCGGTGCCGACGATCACGTCACCGCGCGCCACCGTGCCGGGCGTCGTGTCTGAATGCAGAGTGCTCAGCAGGCCATGCCCGGCGCCGCCACCGGCCGTCGTCAACCGGGCGTCACTATCGGTGACGAACTTGTTGGTGGCCGAAGGCACGCCGGAGGTTCCCAGCATCGCGCCTTTTTCGGCCGTGGTGGGGTCATTGGCGTTGGAGTGGGTGGGAAAGTTCAGCGACAGCTTCGATTCCGTAATTCCCGCCGTCGCCGAAACGTTGAAGTTGGTGACCACGTTTCCGGCGATGCCCGGGTTGGGGTAGGTTCCGGTCAACATGCCGCCGGCCGTGCCCACCGGCGTGGGATCGACGGTGAGGCGGTAGGAAGCAAGAATCGAATCGCCGGTCTGCGGCGTAGCCGCGGTGGCAAAGGTGATCGTGCTGCCGCTGACGCTGAAGTCGTTGGGATTCCTCTGCAGGACACCGTTGCGATAGAGCGTCAGGCTCGACGCCGGCTGCGGGATGCTGGCCAGCGTGAAGACCCGGTTGGAGCCATTCACAGCCCCGGACGGAGCCTCATTATCGACAAACCCGGGTCCGCCGCCCGGCGTACAAGCGACGGTGGAACCATCGACGCGCACGCAATCGGTGGCATTGCCGCTCGCGCTGGCGATGGCTCCGGTGCTGCTGATCACCGCCGTCCGGCCGTTGGTGTAGGGGGTGCCCTTCACCGGCCGGTTGTCCAGCTCCGTCTGGAGTCCCGTCACTTCCGGGATGGTCACCGTGGTCAGAGACGACGTCAGCCCGCCGGTGAGTGAACCGGGCGGTGAGGCCAGCCGGACGTCCTTCAACCGAAGCGAACCGCTGCTGGGAGCAACGGACCAATACTCGGTGAACTGAATCCGCCCATCCGAGTTGAACTTCACCAGATAGTAGGCTCCATCGACGTTGGTGGTGGGAGCCAGCTGCACGCGCAGATTGCCCCCCGCCACTCGCACAACAATGGATTGGGTAAGTACAGAAGAACCGTTTGAAGCATCAAACGACTTCCATTCGACGAAGGCGAAGCCGTCAAAACGCGAGCCGTCCGCCTTGTACAAAGTGTCTTGAATCGTGGTCAGCGGCGGCTGCGCAGCCAGCCGGGATGCGCCGATCGCAGCCGCCAGGGTCAACCAAGCCAGCCGTAAGCGCCAATTTGCGGGCATTCCGAAATCCTCCGGGCACGAGTCTCCATCGAACCCGGGCGGCGGAACTTCACCTCAGCATGCCAACCAGTTGAAAAGTAAGCTGAAAATTCTTGCGCCAGATCGTGATCGACCCAGCCCAAGCCCTAAACCGGGCAAGCAGTCTGGCGTCCTGAGCCCAATTTCTATGACGCAATTCGTCTAGCCCCATGCGTCAGATTGGGGCTTCTTCGCTTTACCGCAGCAAGCCCCAAGCTGACGCATGGGGCTGGTTTGGCTACCGCCGCCGGTAGAGCAGATACGCCGCCGCAGCCGCCAGTACCAACAAACCGGAACCCATCGCCGGTTCACCCAGGATCAGCTTCCCGGTGCCGAACAGTGACGTGTAGATCAACCCGCAACCCAGCAGCCAGTCCACCAGCCCCGCGCCCGCGTCGTCGGCGGTCTCCACCGGGCCCGCAAACTTGGCCACGGGACCCCAGCCAGCCTTTGAAGGCCGCACACGCCGGTAGAACTCCACAAGCTTGTCCATCGGCTCCGGCTTGGTGAGAAACGTCACCGACACCCAGACGACAGTCGTGATCGTGACGGTGATGATCATGATCCAGGCAAAGTCCACTGGACGGTCGCTATCCATGCCCATGACAAGTTGCAGCACAATCGAAACCACCGCCGCGCACAGCATGGCGGAGATCTCGCTCCAGGCGTTGATGCGCCACCAATACCAGCGCAGCATCAACACGCCACCCGTACCCGCGCCGGTGGCCAGCAGCACCTTCCAGGCCCCGGCAATCGAGGTGAGGTAGAAGGTGACAATCGCCGAGACGATGGTCAGCAGAATGGTCACCCACTGGCTGACCCAGACGTAGTGCTTCTCCGGCTCATCGGGCTTGTAGAAGCGCCGGTAAAAGTCGTTGACGATGTAGCTGGCGCCCCAGTTCAGGTTGGTGCCGATGGTGGACATGTAGGCCGCGATGAAGCCCGCAAACATGAGGCCACGGAGGCTGGCGGGAAGATGGTCGATCATCACCAGTACGTAGCCGGACTCTTTGTCTTCCAGGTTCGGGTAAAGGATTAACGCCGCAAGCGCGGTCAAAATCCACGGCCACGGACGGATCGCGAAGTGCGCAATGTTAAACCACAGCGTCGCCCACAGGCTGTGCCGCTCATCTTTCGCCGACAGCATGCGCTGCGCGACAAAACCGCCACCACCGGGCTCCGCTCCGGGATACCAGGTGGCCCACCAGGTCATGCCGATATAGACAAAGAAAGTGATCATCGGCATCCAGGCGCTGTTCAGATCGGGCACAAAATTCAGCGCATCAGCCCGGCCCATGGCGATCAACTTGTCCTTCATCGCGTCGATGCCACCCACCGCATTCACGGAGGCAAACGCCAGCGCGATCACGACGCTCATCTTGATGACGAACTGCACCAGATCGGTGACCAGCACGCCCCACAAGCCTGACAGCGTTGAGATAAACGAGGTGATGGCGATCAGCCCCAGCACCACGCCCAGCGCCTGCCACTTCTCGATACCCAGGATCAGCATCAGGATTTTCACCATCGCCAGGTTCACCCAACCCAGCACGATGCAATTGATCGGAATACCGAAATAGAGCGCCCGGAACCCGCGCAGGAAGGCCGCCGGCCGACCCGAGTAGCGGATCTCAGAGAACTCGACGTCCGTGGTCACGCCACTCCGCCGCCACAAGCGCGCATAAAGGAACACCGTCATCATGCCGCTGGCCACCATGTTCCACCACAGCCAGTTGCCCGCGATGCCGCCCTTCGCCACCAGGCCCGTCACCGCCAGCGGCGTATCGGCGGCGAACGTAGTGGCCACCATCGACGTTCCAGCCAGCCACCAGGGGATGTTGCGGCCGCCCAGGAAGAACTCACTGGTATCCTTACCCGCCCGCGCCTTGTAGTAAAAACCAATCGCCAAATTGATCGCGAAGTAGAGCGCGACGAAGAACCAATCGAGAAGCGTTAATTTCATTTCTTGAACCGTGCCAGGCTGAAAAATGGATCGATAGCGCGCTTGCCCAGCACCATCTCCGACAACCGCTCACCCACAGCGGCCCCCAGCTTATAGCCATGCCCGCTGCCGCCACCGGCGATCCAGTATTTGGCCTGAGTAGGGTGCTTATCGAGAATCAAGTGCGCATCCGGCGACACCTCGTACTGGCACACGCGGGTCTCCACCAGCGGCGCCGCCGCCATCTTGGGGAACCGGAACTTCAGATACGCCCGGATCTTCGCGTACATGCTCTCCGACACACGCCGCTCGCCGCGATCGGGGTCAAAGTCCGGCCCGTAGGCATCATCGCCCAGCTTCAGGCCTCGGAAATCATTGCCCGGTGTGCCGTAGTAATGCGCGTCCGGTTCGGCGTCATCGATAAAGCACGGCATGTGCTGCTCGTCGTAGATGGTCTCGCCGGGCGGCGTGCCAAAGAAAAACACTTCCTGCCGCGTCGGCTTAACCGGCACCAAGCCCGGGAACAGCTTGCCCAGCCACGGACCGCAGGCCCACACCACCGCATCCGCCTCCACCCGATCACCCGGTTTCAGCGCCCGCTGCTCAAACTTGCCGCCCTCAGCCTCAAACGCATCGCGCACCGCCTGGCAGCCCTGCCGGGCGCGGAGCAAGCCGTGCTTCGGCTCCCAGATGACGCTCTCGACCCGCGTGAAATCGAACTGCGGAAACTGCTTGGTAGCCTCGGCCGCCGTCAGGTGGCGATGCGGAGCGCCGGAGTCCTTCAACACCTTCAGCAGCTTCGCCGCGCCGGTGCTAGCCTTGCCTTCCAGCCGCACCACGCCGCATGGCGTAAAGATCTTGCGGTTCCACTTGCGCTCGCTCTCTTTCCAGATCTCGAGCGCGCGCAGCGTCAGGTCAGCATAGACGCGATCCTCATAGGCCGCGCGCGTGATGCGCGTTTCGCCACCGGAACTCGCCCGCGAATTGCCGGGGCCGTAGCTGTCGACCAGTGTCACCCTGGCCCCGGCGCGCAGCAGGTGCAGCGCGGTCCAGCCGCCAAACGCCCCCGCGCCCACCACGGTCACCCGCGGACCCGATTGTCCCTGCGCTATGCCCGCGCTCATCAGGAAGCCGGCCTCACGTCGCGTAATACTGTTGACCATCTTGAATAGCTATCCTCTTCGAGCGTCACCGCGGCGTCCACCAGCGCACCGGTGGCGACCTCCGGCAACCGTTCATCAAATGACCATGCCTTCGCTGTCACGTGAGAACCATTCTGCTCCATCTTCACCTTGAAATGCTTGCCGGAGCTTCCCAGCGGCGTCGTGCCGACCACGCGCAAGCCGCGCAGCATCAGCACTGGCTGCGGATTGCCCATCCCAAACGGACCCAGGCTCCACATGTCCTCCGCCGCCCGCTCGTTCAACTCTGACGCCCGAGCTTCCGCATCAATCCGCACCTCAGCGCGGAAATCGTCCACCGTCAACTTGGACCAGGCGTAGGCATTGAACCGCTCCTGGAACTCCGGCAAATGCTCCAGGCCCAACGTCAAGCCCGCCGCATGGCTGTGCCCGCCAAACTTCTGGAACAGCTCCGGCATGCTCTCCAGCGCATCCAGCAAGTGGAACGCCTCGATGCTGCGTCCGGACCCGCGGGCCACGCCCTCTTCCCGGTCAATCTCCAGCACGAAGACCGGCCGGTGGAACCGCTCCACCACGCGGCTGGCGACAATGCCCACCACGCCGCGATGCCAACCTTCACCCGCCAGCACCAGGCCCGCCCGCGCGGGATCGACACTGGCCAGGATCTCGTCCAGGATGCGCTTCTCAGTTTCGCGCCGCTCGATGTTCAGCTCGTCCAGTTCCTTGGCGATCTCCGCCGCCCGGCCCGCATCGCTGGTCAGGAACAGCTCCACCACTTGCCGCGCGCTCTCCATGCGACCGGCGGCATTGATCCGCGGCCCCAACTGGAAGCCCACCTGCCGCACCGAGGGAGCGGCGCCTTCTTCGATGCCCGCCACCTTCAGCAACGCCCGAAGCCCGAGGTTGTGGATACTGCCGAACCCGGAAAGCCCCAGCTTGACGATGGCGCGATTCTCACCCCTCAGCGGCACCACGTCGGCCACGGTGGCAATCGCGACCAGCTTCAAGAAGCTGTCAGCCATGCGAGCCACTTTCGCTTCCGGCCAGCCCTGCCGCTCCATCAACGCCATGCCCAGCTTGAACGCCACCGCCGCGCCGCAGAGATCTTTGTTCGGGTACGTGCAATCGGGCCGGTTGGGGTTGACGACGGCCAAGGCGGGTGGTAACTCCGCTTCCGGCAAGTGGTGATCCGTGACGATACAGTCGATGCCCAAGGCCGTGGCGTGTTTCACCACTTCACCGGCGCGGATGCCGGTATCGACGCTAATGATCAGCTTGACGCCGTCAGCCGCCGCCCGCTCCACCACCTCGGGGCGCATGCCGTAGCCTTCTTTCAGGCGGTGCGGGACATGGAACTCACTCCGGCCGCCGCACACTTCGATCACCTTGGTCAGGATCACGACGGCCAGCGTGCCATCGACGTCATAGTCGCCGTAGAGGAGAAGCTTCTGCCCACTGGCGATGGCCGCCTGCAAACGCTCCGCCGCTTCCGGCACCCCGGCCAACAGGGACGGCGAATGCAGTTGCCCGGCGTGAGGCCGCAGAAAAGCGGTGGCGCTCGCCACGTCTTGATAGCCCCGGCCCATCAGTACGCGAGCCGCAGGCAGGGTCAACCCCAGGGCCTGCGCCAACGGGGCCGCATCCACGGGCGGAGCTACTTTCCAATGGGCCGGCAGCCGGCCTGAAGAAGCCGCCGCGGCGGGTGGGGCCGCCATTTAGTTGCGCGAGAAGTAGCCGCCAATCGACGGCTCGTCATTCTCATCCGTCTCTTCGAGAAACGCTTCCAGTTCGGTCGACAGTTGCTCAAACTCATCGAACCAATCCGTCGCCAGGTCGAACGAGTACATCGCCCCATCGTGGATGAAGCTCAACTCCACGCGGCTGGTAAAGCCGTGGTAGCTGCGGAATTCGCGCAGCTTCGATTCAAACTCGCGCCGCTCTTCCAGCGGCATCTCGATCTCTTCCAGATCCTCCAGCGCCGCCTCCACCAGTGCTTCGGCGAACTCTTCACTGTGAAAAACGATCACCTTCACCGCCAGCGACTGGGCCACCTGGAGAAACTCCTGGTAGTCCGGCGCGCGCGTGACGTTCCACTCCATCACCGGGCCTTCGTAATGACGGCTCCGGCCGAAGAAATTCGCCATGCCGCGCGACTCTACCGCCGTCGGTATCTCAGCGCGCAACGCTTCCAGATTCGGTTTCATTGGGTGGGACGCTCCTTTGGCGGCAGTACCGCCAGGAAATGCTCTTTAATCCGGGCCGTGTAGCTGTCAAGCAGCACGGCCACTCGCGCCCGGTCATCGGACCGGACAATCAATCCTACGTGATTTTTCTTGTTCATCCGCCAGCAAACTTCCGGCTCATTAAACTCGGACGTATCGGGGTAATCCTGGCGCGCCAGCGAAACAATCAAGCCAGCATAGCTTTGATGCAACGGCGGCAATGTGTAGGCAGCTGGATTCGCCTCCAGCCGCGCCCATTCCACCCACGGATTCAACCCTGTCGCCGCCTCCACCAGATCGGCAATATTGGCTCCGCCGACGCGCGCTGACGTTTCCAGGAAATAGAGCCTCCCATCGCGGCCCAGGATGAATTCCGTGTGCGAGACACCGTGGGACAGGCCCATCGCCTTCAACACGCGAGCGTTCATCTCAATCATCCGGCGCTCGGTATCG
>JAPKYX010000017.1 GCA_026394075.1 Acidobacteriota bacterium | reverse complement strand
GGCGCGGGGCGGGCGCGGTTGGTGCAGTTGGTGCTGATGGAAAGCGCGATGATGGCGCTGGCGGCCACACTGCTCGGGGCCCTGTTTGCTTGGTGGTCGGCCCCCTTTGTCGTCAGCCTGCTGAACCCGCCGGATAACCCGGTCCGGCTGCTGTTGCCCACGGATTGGCGCTTCCTGGCGTTTGAGCTGGCGTTGACGGCGGCGGTGGTTTTCCTATTCGGTTTGGTGCCGGCGCTGCGGGCCTCTGGCGTGCAGCCGATCGACGCGATGCGCGGCGGGGGCGATCCGCACGGGCGTCGCCTGATGAACGGGCTGGTGCTGGCTCAGGTGGCGTTCTGCTTTCTCATTCATTTTGTGGCGGGCTTGTTTGTCACCACCTTTGACCGCCTCTCGCATGAACCGTTGGGCTTTTCAGCGGAACGGCTGCTGGCTCTGGAAGTGGTGAGCAAGGGCAAGCCGCCAGCGGCGGTCTGGGCGGAGTTGGCGGATCGGATGCGCTCAGTGCCGGGGGTTGCGCGGGTGAGCCCGAGCGAGTGGGCGCTGATGGGCGGCAATGCCTGGGTGATTGGTGTCCGGATGCCGGGCCAAACCACCTCGGATGGGTGGCGTGTCTATGTGCTGAGTGTCGCGCCGGGGTGGCTGGAAACCATGGGCATCCCGTTGCGCAGCGGACGCGACCTCCGGTCCACGGACAACCCGGAGACGACGGCCATTGTGAACGAAGCCTTTGCGAAGCGCTACTTCGCGCAGGAGAGCCCGGTGGGGAAAACGTTTGAGCGGCAGGCAAACAAGGGCAAGATGGTGCAGATCACGGTGGCGGGTGTAGTGGCTGATGCCCTTTACGAAGACCCGCGTGTCGGCATCCGGCCCACGATCTACATGCCGTTCGGAACGGGGGACGGGCCAGAGGGTGCCCGCGACCGCGCTACCTTCATGGTGAAAACCGCCAGCGCCGACCCGCTCGCCTTGGCCGGTGCGCTGCGCCACCAGGTCCAGCAAACCGGCTTTGGCCTGCGGGTCTCCAGCATCGATACGCAGCAGCAGATCGTCGACGACTGCACAACGCGGGAGCGGTTGCTCGCCTTGCTGTCACGCTTCTTTGCCGGTGTCGCCTTGCTGCTGGCGGGGGTGGGGCTGTATGGCGTCTTGAACTACTCCGTCCTCCAACGGCGGCGTGAGATTGGCATTCGGATGGCCCTAGGCGCGCAACCCGCCCACGTCGCCTGGAAAGTGACGGCGGAGGTGTTGGCGATGCTGGTGGTGGGCTCAGGCGTTGGCCTCGCGGCTGGCATCGGCTCAGAGCGCTATCTCGAAACATTGCTCTACGCCGTCAAGGTGACAGACTGGGCAATCATCGCGACCCCGGTGGCCACCTTGCTGGTGGCGGCGGTGCTGGCGGCGCTGCCCCCGCTGTGGCACGCCATCCGCGTGGACCCGGCGCGGGTGCTGCGGGCGGAGTAGATTTACGGCGAGCGATTCTTATGCTGCCTTCAGGATCAGGCTCGAAATGCGATCGATCACTCGGAAGTGGCTGTCATAAGTGAGAAGAGTGGCGGACTTCTGGACACAGACGGCGGCAATCCACAAATCGTTGGTGGGGATCGGCCTGCCTAGCGATCGCAGCAGACTCACCAGTTCGCCGAAGATCAAGGCTGTTTCGTGATCGACCGGGCACTCGGCGACCACCGAGTTTGCCAGAAACTCTGTCAGCACGGCGAAGTTCTGCTGAGATCTGGATCCCGCCCGGAACCCGGCCGCTAATTCGCCGATCACGATCGACGGAACAACAATAGTCTCGGCGGTTTCGATCAGCTCCACCACGGCTGGATCGCCCTTCTGAAAGTGGGAGTAGGCGCTGGTGTCCAGGCAGTAGCGGCTCACTTCCAAAGCTCCGGATCCAGCTCGCTGAATGACGCGGTGTTCTTGTTGAACTCCTCAAACTCCGCCTCTGACCAGCCCCCCGCCAAGTGGGCCAGTCCGTTACGCCGCTTGCCCTTAACGCCCAGTGCTTGGGTGAGTAAATCCACCACCGTCTGATTCAACGATTTGCCCCGGCGTTGGCGTTCGAAATCGAGTGCCACGGCCAAGTCCTCTGGAACATTGCGAACCGTGAGATGCCGTGCATTCATATTCGATAGTTTATGAATGCACAGCGCCCACGTCAAGCCCTGGAGTTGAGCACCCGAATCCCAATCACCCCTTGACGCAAACCACCTGCCGCAACGTGTGGACAATCTCCACCAGATCCGCCTGCGCCGCCATTACCTGCTCAATCGGCTTATACGCCGCCGGTGTTTCGTCGATCACCTCTTCGTCTTTCCGGCACTCGACGCCCGCGGTCATGCGGATATGATCGTCCACCGAAAAGCGGCGGCGTGCCTCGGCGCGCGACATCGCCCGGCCGGCGCCATGGCTGCAACTGTTGTAGCTTTCCGGATTGCCCTTGCCGCGGACAATGTAGGATCGCGCTCCCATGCTGCCGGGGATGATTCCCATGTCGCCTTCACGTGCGCGCACGGCTCCCTTGCGAGTCAGCAAGACGCTCTCGCCGAAGTGCTTTTCGCGGGCCACATAGTTGTGGTGGCAGTTGATGGCCTGCACCTTCGCACTAAACGGTGGCACCTTGCCGGAACTGCCGACGGCGCTGATGATCTGTTCCATCATCAGGTGGCGGTTGAGCCGGGCGTAGTCCTGGGCCCACTCCACGGCCTGGAGATAGTCGTCGAAGTGATCGGTATGCTCCGGGAAGTAGGCTAGGTCGACATCCGGGAGATTGATGTAGAACCGGCGCATATCTTTCCGCGCCAACTCGGTAAAGTACGTGCCCATCCGGTTGCCGACACCACGCGAGCCGCTGTGCAACATAAACCACACCTGGTCCGCTTCGTCCAGGCACACTTCAATGAAATGATTGCCCGTACCCAACGTCCCTAAGTGGTTGGCGTGACTGCCGCGATTGAGCTTCGGGTGCTTCTTCAAGATTTCGTCGTAACGCGGCTTCAACTCACTGGCCCATACTTCCTGATTGCGAGCGGGGATTTCGCCCCAAGCGCCGCGGTCTCCGGCCCCACCGTGGTTGGTGCGCCCATGCGGGACAGCCGATTCGATGGCCGTCCGAATGTCCTTCAGATCGTCCGGCAGATGGTTCGCGCTCAAGTTGGTCTGAACGGCCATCATGCCGCATCCGATATCGACGCCGACGGCTGCCGGAATGATCGCGCCCTTGGTGGGAATGACACTTCCGACCGTGGCGCCAACGCCCCAGTGCACATCGGGCATGGCGGCGATCCATTGAAAGACGAAGGGTAGCTGCGAGGCGTTGATCAACTGTTGCCGTGCATGGTCGTCCAGGTGGACTCCCTTGGTCCAGGCCTTGATCGGCACGCCCTTGTCGGAGGTGATGAGGTTGTACGCAGTCTCGGACATATTACTTTCTTCCTTTACATGTTTCTCAGTGGTACTCGGAACCAGGGCCTGCATTCGCGGCAGGCCCGTTCTCTACCAGCGACAAGTGGGGTGAGAGTTTCCTGACCTGTTGAGCCAGGAGCGGGTATCGAAACCCGCCTCTACCATGTACTCCCACGGGCATTCGCTGGTTCTCTGACCGGGGATCTGCGGCGACAAGTGGCGAAGAAATTCTGTTGCTCTACCGGATTGAGCTAACGGGCGATCTTTTGAATAGCCCACCCCGGATTTGAACCGGGAACCCACAGTTTAGATGTACTTCCTTCTGCATTCGCCGCTGATCCTAAGCCCGGCCGCTAAGTAAAGAGCCGACAAGTGATTTGGAGAGACGGGACATGGTTTCGAGATGTAGTCCCCCCCGGAATTCGGCCCCTACTGGATCCTATTCAAGGCGGTCCCTTTACCAGCAGACCGCCTCCTCCTTATGCCGCGACCTTCTCGATGACCTTCTCGATGCGCCCCACCCAGTGGTCCGCCTCCAGTTGGCCCGCGGCAAACGCCGAAATCACCTCAAACACCTGGTCAGAGAAGCCGCCAATGTTCAAGATGTCCGCCCGCTCTGCCGCTTGCGTGGTTGCGTATGGCTGAATGTCCAAACACACCAAACGCGCCTGCGGGTTCCGCTGGCGGAACTGCGCCCACTCGGCCATTAGCGCAGTTCCATTCCCGCGACCGGCATCAACCCAGCTTTCGTTGTCCGAGACAAAGATGACCAGATCCGCCTTCGCCGCCTGCTGATTCAACAGCGCCACCGGCGCGCTGCAGCTGGTTCCGCCGCCACCAATGGCCGCCAGCTTGGTGGCGTTAGTCATCACGCTATCGCGCGAGTTTAACTCCACCGGAACGACGCGATGTTCGAACGGCAGCACCGCAGCCCGAGGATTCTTCCGCAGGACCGCTGCCGCCACCAGCGCCGCCACGTCGATACAACGAACGGCGCTGGTCGCACCCTGACGGTGGCCCGTAACCGCACTGGCCATCGAGCCTGAAACGTCGGGGCACACCACCACCGTGCCCTCAACCGCCGGGACATTCTTGATCGCCAGTTCCATCGCGTCCTGCAATGCATCCCGAACCAACCGGGGCACGGCCGCATCGCAATTCTGATACGCCGTCAACAGTTGATACGGAAACACGCGCGACCGCTCGATGGCGTCCTCGTTCTTCAAACGGTCCGCGATTTCGCGAACTGCGCTTTCATCCTCAAACACGCCGTGGCGCGCGAACGTATTCAGGTTCATACGCGTCGTCTGCCAGGACGCATTGCGGGCGATCACGGTCCAGTCCTTCTTGCTGAGCGGCAGCGCCGACAGCATCATGAAGGGTAGGTCCGGCATCTCCAGCGACTCGCCCGCCTTGAACTGCTCGAACTGGGCAATCAACTGGGGCAGCGCGCTGGCTTCGTAAGGGCGGCCGAGCATGTAGCCGTAGAAGGCCTCCCGGGCCGGATCTGCCGGCTTGGGGTGCACCATCTTCACGATGTCCGCCAGCGAAGGGTTCTGCCCGACGCTGGAGCTGAACAGGCTCTCAGGCTCGTGCGCCGCCAACCACTGGCGGACCAGCCGCTTGGGTGCCGTGCCCAACGATTTACGGCCCACCACACCCGAACGGAGGATCTGGACATAGTTCCGCAGCATGCGAGCGTTGTCGATCACCTTGGCGAACACTGCCTCATGCAGCCGCGCGTCCTTGGTGGAGAGCCACGCGCACAGCAGCGCGGGCATATCCTTCATGTAGGCTTGCGTCCGGCTGTAGATGGCGACGCGAGCCACGAACTCCGGCTCCACCGCGTTGCACAGCTCCAGCACGCGGCTCAGCTGCTCCTCGGCCGTGGCGTAGAACGTACGGCCAAAGCATCCCGTGGCCGCATACTGAGCCAGCGCCTGTTTGGGCGCCAGCGCGTAGGCGGGGGCGTTGGCGTGATTCACCGCGTCCGTTTTCGGAAGCAGCATCCCGCGCAGAGTGGCGAAGAGATTCTTGTCGGCCATGTTCGTTCCTCCTTCGACGCTGAATAAGTCAGCTGGACAATTAAACTACGACTCGTGGACACCTATCTAAGCGGCGCGTTGCTCATAAGGTCCGGTTGTCAAACGACCGGACACACTTCGAGCTTGTTACTTGCCGCTGAGATTTAGTTGGTCAATGTGCGCCAAAAGTGCGCACAAAATGGAAAAGGGGCGGCCACTGCTGGTGGCCGCCCCTTCAAGAAATAGAACCTATTCCAAGCCGGTTAAGTCACCTCACGCACATTCCGCCCGCCATTCATGGCGAGCGAGCGCGTTGGCCTTCCATTTGGGCAGCCAGCGAGTTGGAATCTGTGCATCATTTGCACTTTCAATGCTACGGGCAAGAGCCCCAGTGAGTCAAGTACAAAGTTGAAAAAATCTTTCGGACTTTCATCTGGGGATACTACTCTGAGTTATCTCCGATGGACCTACACGGTACCGCCGGATTCTGGTTAGGTGATCAAGGCAGGACTATGCCCGACGGGGAAGTCGCCGGGCGGCCTAAGGCAGCGCGGCAATCACCGCGTCCATCTCATCCAGCCGCTGATAGAAGTGCGGCGACATGCGCACCCAGCCTTGCCGGGGGGCGGCGTGGATCTGGTGCTGCTTCAACTGGCTGACCAACATCCGGCTATCGATGTCGGCGCGGCGGAAGGTGACGATGCCGGATTCGGGTTGGGCCAGCAGCAGTTCGTAGCCCTTGGCCGCTGCTCCCTGTGCGAGGCGCTGCGAAAGGGCGAGCACTTGTGGGCCGATGGTGTCGACACCGACTTCGAGAATAAACTCGATGGCGGCTTTCAGTCCGTAGACGCCGATGGTGTTCAGCGTGCCGCATTCGTAACGGCCGGCGTCGGAACGGAGCGTCATGTCGCGGGAGGCGTAGTCGTTGTAGCCGGCCACGTTGGTCCAGCCAAACTCGACGGGGAAAACTTCGTCCTGGCGCGATTGACGGATGTAGAGCACGCCGCAGCCTTCCGGTCCCATCAGCCACTTGTGGCCGTCGGCCGCGAGCGCGTCAATGTGCATCGCCTCGACATCAATGGGGAAGACGCCCAGGCCCTGGATGGCGTCCACCAGATAGAAACAGCCATGGCGGTGGCAGATTTCGCCAATCGCGGCCAGGTCCACG
Organism: Acidobacteriota bacterium; assembly: GCA_026394075.1. Classification (GTDB taxonomy): domain Bacteria; phylum Acidobacteriota; class Terriglobia; order Bryobacterales; family Bryobacteraceae; genus JAPKYZ01. The sequence goes on along the minus strand of JAPKYX010000017.1, from coordinate 19,126 downwards.
CGGCGGCCGCTTAAGTAGTTGACGTAGCTGATGGCGAGCAGTCGGGCACCGCGCGCGGCCCGGTCAATCACTTCCAGCGGATCGTCGATGGAGAGCCATTCCACCTGCACGCCCCGTTCTTCCAGGCGCTTCCAAGGGTAGTAGTTGGCCGGGAATTCTTCCTTGAAGGCCACCACTTTGTCGCCCGCCCGCCAGTTGAGCCCCATCTGCACCGTGGCGATGCCTTCCGAGGTATTCTTCACGATCGCAATCTCGCGCGGGGAACTGCCGATAAGGCGGGCAGAGGCGACGCGGAAGGCTTCGTAGGCGTCCATCCATTGCTGGTAGTGGACGCTGGCGAACTCGAGGGCATCATCGGCCAGAGCCTTCATGGCTTCCGCAGCCGGGCGGCACAGGGGAGAAACGCCGGCGTGATGCAACCAAATGAGTTGATCCGCGACGGGGAATTGAGCTCGAACTTTTTCCGCAACCACTAAGGATGAGATTACGTTAATAAGGATGTCGGCCGCTAGCGGCGTCCGGGTCTATACTGAGAATGAGGCGGAGTGTCATGATTCAACGCTTGTTGGTGTTCGCGATCGCCGCGTCCCTGGCTTTTGCCGGGGCGGACGAAGATAAGTCCAAGCCTGCCCCGAAGGTGAAGCAGGCCAGCGAGAAGGCCAAGAAGAAGAACCCCGACGAGATCGGCAACCGCGATGTCGACGGCAAGATGAACTTCTACTCCATCGAGAAGGAAATCGCGATGGGCAAGGGCATGGCGCAGGAAGTGGAGCGCCAATCGAAGATTGTCACTGACCCGGTGATCGCCGAATACGTCAACCGCCTGGGCCAGAACCTGGTGCGCAACTCCGACGCCAAGGTGCCGTTCACGATCAAGGTGGTGGATGCCGAAGAAGTGAACGCCTTCGCGCTCCCCGGCGGCTTCTTCTTTGTCAACTCCGGCTTGATCATGACCGCCGACAACGAAGCGGAACTGGCCGGCGTGATGGCGCATGAGATCGCCCACATTGCGGCGCGCCACGGCACTCGCCAAGCGACCCGCGGCCAGTTGGTGAACTACGGTACGCTGCCGTTGATCTTCCTGGGTGGCTGGGCTGGCTACGGCATTCGTCAAGGCGCCAGCGTGCTGATCCCGCTGGGCTTCATGCAGTTCTCGCAGGCTTTTGAGCGGGACGCGGATTACCTGGGCTTGCAGTACCTCTACAAGTCCGGCTATGACCCGACCTCGTTTGTCGACTTTTTCGAAAAGCTGCAATCGAAGGAAAAGCGCAAGCCCGGCACGATGGCCAAGATCTTCGGATCCCACCCGCCGACCGGTGACCGGATTGAGAATGCCCAGAAGAACATCCAGGAGATCCTGAAGGCCAAGCCCGAATACGTGCTGACCACCAGCGAGTTCGACAACGTGAAGTCGCGCTTGGTGGCCCTCCACAACCGCCGCAAGGTGGACCCGGCCTCTGACGACGCCAACCGTCCCCGCCTGCGCCGCGCCCCCGGCGGCGGCACCGTGCCGGTGGATGATGAGACGGGCGAAGAGAAGAAGCCCAAGGCCGACCAGGATGAGCGCCCGACGCTGAAGCGCCGCCCGAGCGCGAACTAGTTCCGCATTCAATCACAGGTAGAGGCCCGAGTCCCAATGGCTCGGGCCTTTTCAGCTTTCCGGGTGCCACCTGGTACGCCGCCGATTGTCAGATAGAATTCTGACTTGTGATCCGCTCCTCAATCTTCCTCCTCAGCCTCGGCCTCGCCGCACAGTCTCTCCCGGCTGGCCTCCAGTTCTCCAGCGGACCCATCAATACTCTTCGTCTACCCGGCAATGTGGTGATCTATGGTGACTCACGCGCAGCACCGCGCGAAGTCTGGGTGACGCACGTGCGGCGCGATGTGCTGTGGGCGGCGGAGGCGAATGTGGCGGCGGGTGCCAAGTTGACCGTGCCGGAGGCTGAGGCTCGGCAGGTGACCGATGCGGGCAAGTTCTGGTCACTGTTCCGGCAGACGCGATTTCATGACTACGCGCAACGCTCCACCAAGCTGCCGGTGGACTCGCTTGCTGTGGCGCGGATGGTGAAGGGTGGTGACCGCCTGACGGCGGGCGAGGCCAGCGTCGAGGTGATCGATACGCCGGGTTACTCGGCCGGAGCGGTCTCTTATCTGATCTCGAGTGGTGGCAAGCGCATCGCCGCCACCGGCGACCTGATCTATTCCGGCGGCCGGTTGCTGGAAATCTATTCGCTGCAGGACGCGATTCCCGAAACCAAGACGCGCGGCTATCACGGCTATGCGGCACGGGCGGGGCAGTTGATTGCGAGCCTCAAGAAGGTGCAGGCCTGGAGGCCGGATGTGATCGTGCCCGCGCGGGGGCCAATGATCACTGAACCGTCACGCGAGATCGACCTGCTGATCGGACGGCTGCAATCGCTGCTCGATTCGCACTTCTCGACGGACGCGTTGCGGTAGTACTGGGGTGAGGAAAGCTGGAAGACGCGGGCCACGCTCGCCATGGGCAAGCAGCCGGGCGCGCCGATGCCGATGGCGCCGGAGCGGGACTTGCCCACCTGGGTGATCGCCATCGAGAACTCGCGCCTGATCGTGTCGTACACGGGGCATGCCTTTCTGCTCGATGCCGGGCACCCAAAGGTTTTCGAGAAGCTGGAAGAGCTACATGCGGCGGGGCGGTTCCAGTCGATCGAAGGGATTTGGATCACCCACTATCACGACGATCACACGGACTATGTCGGCAAGGTGGCCGCGCGTTGGAAAGCGCCGGTCCATTATTCGGACCGTATCCGCGACATCATTGAGCGTCCGGCCAGTTACCGCATGCCGGCCTTGACGCACGTTCCCTCCACCGGCAAAGCCCACGCCGACGGCGAGCGCTGGAAGTGGCGGGAGTACACGTTCACCAGCTACGACTTTCCCGGCCAGACGCTCTATCACGGCGGCTTGACGGTGGATAGCAGCGCGGTGCCCGAGAAGCTGTTCTTTGTGGGGGACTCCTTTACGCCCTCGGGTTTGGATGACTACTGCCTGCTGAACCGCAATTTCGTGGGCGAGAACGAGGGCTATCTCTACTGCCTGCGCTTAATCGAGAAACTCGGCGGCCAGCACTGGTTGATCAACCAGCACGTTGCGCCGATGTTCCGGTATGACCCGGAGCGTCTAGCTCGCATGCGTGCCGAGTTGCGCAAGCGGGCGGAGTTGCTGGCGGCGATCACACCGCTCCCCGGGGCGAATTTCGCGGTGGATGAAGGCTGGGCGCGGGTCTATCCCTATAGCGTCAAGCCCGAAGCTGGTGCAGTGACGGAGCTGACGGTGGAGATCACCAATCACGCCGCCAAGCGCACCAAATACGACGTGCAGTGGAACGTGCCGAAGGGCTGGCAGTTGGTGGAGTCGCAGGGGGCGGTGACGCTTGACCCACGCGCCACCGGTCGAGCGAAAGCCCGCATCCGGCGCAATGCGGACGCCGCCTTTGGGGTGCTGACGGCTGACATCACGGTGGGTGGCTTCTCTTTGAACCGGTGGGTGGAAGCATTGCTGGAGGTGGAATAGCATGGCCGCTGCGGCATCCGTTGAACGGTTCGAACAGGGCGGCGTCCGGGGCTTTCTGCACCGCGTGCCCGGCGCTGTGGATGGCCTGGTGATCACGCATGGCGCGGGCGGCGATTGTGAGATGGCGCTGCTGAAGGTGGTGGCGGAGGCATTTGTGGCGCGTGGCGTCACCGTGCTTCGTTGCGACTTGGCCTTCCGCCAGAAAGGCAAGATGCCGTCGCCCTCCACTGGACCCGCTGATCGAGCGAGCCTTCGCGAAGCGGTGGAAGCGATGCGGGCGCTGGTTTCTGGCCGCGTGTTTCTGGGTGGCCAATCTTATGGTGGCCGTCAGGCGAGCATGCTGGCTGCCGAGGACGCGGGCGTCGCCGCGGGCCTGTTGCTGCTCTCCTACCCGCTCCACCCGCCGGGCAAGCCTGAGCAGTTGCGCACGGCGCACTTCCCGCAGCTCGCCATCCCTTCCGTGTTCGTTCACGGCAAGACCGACCCGTTTGCGACCTCCGAGGAGCTGCGCGCCGCCATCGCCCTGATCCCGGCACCGGTCGAGCTGATCGATCTCGATGGGGCGGGGCACGACTTGAAGCGGGGCAAGATTCCTCTCGATGGTGCCATTGAGGCGCTGGTCAACCGCTGATAGTTGGTGCAAGACCGCTCCCTCGCGGTCGCGGCTCGGTCACGCGCGAATGCTACCGAGCCGCGCGCGCCAGCAAGCGGGCTGACGTATATACCACCGGTGTATACTTTAACTGTCATGATCACGCGCGTCTTCAAAAGCGGCAACTCCCGGGCGGTCCGGATTCCGAAGGAGTTTGAGTTGGAGTTGGGCGAAGTGATTATTGAGCAGCGGGGAAGGGAACTGGTGTTGCGCCCCAAGCCTCGCAATCTGGCCGAGGCGCTCGAAGGCGTCATCGGCTCCTGCCCGGATTTCCCCACGATTGAGCGCGATGCTTCCTGGGATCGGGTGCGCCCGGTCAACCTAGACTGATGACCTACCTGCTCGATACCAGCATCTGCGTCGAGATCCTCCGGGGCCGTAATCCGCGACTGACGCAACGGTTGAGCCGCATCGAAGCAGGCGAGGCGTGCATGTCCGTGGTGGTGCAGAGCGAACTTCGGTATGGTGCCGCCAAAAGTCAGCACCCGAGCCGGGAAGCCGCCAGGCTGGATGCGCTGGAAAGTGCTGTTTCCGTTGTTGCCCTAGGCCCTAAAGCGGCTGCGCACTACGGTGCACTCCGCGCCAAGTTGGAGAAGCGCGGCGAATCGATCGGTCCGCTGGATACTCTCATCGCGGCCCAAGCGTTGGCACTGGGCCTCATTCTGGTGAGTGACAATACTCGCGAGTTCAAGCGGGTGCCGGGGTTGAAGGTGGAGAATTGGTTGACGTGACTAGAGCGACGATGGCTACCACCGAGGCCTTTGAAGCTTAATGGACTGCCTTCGCGATCCTGAAGTAGCGGCAGCCGGTTGCCAAGTGACTGTAAAAAAACGCTCACCTCCGATTGGTACTGGTATTCCTATAGTCAATTTCCACCGCGAAAATGCTTGGTGGCCGAGCCGATGCACTGCTACCATCATTGCCAAAGGTGAACCATGCGATATTTCTCTAACATTCTCTCGCCGGTGATTTTGCTTTCCGTTGCGACCACGCTGTCTGCCGGCGTCATTGTCAGCAACGGCCCCGCGACCTCCTCGTCGTTCCGGATCGGCGGCCCGAACAGCCAGGCTGAGGCGGTGGTTTGGGTCCAGAGCGCGCTAACCGGCGTCTCCATCAGTGCGCTGATTGGTAACGTTGACATAATCAACACTGGTTCGCACGCCGTTGACGCCTACCTTGAGCTAAACACTCCGGGAAACTTGATTAACAGCACGACGGTGACAGTTGGCACCTTCGCGAGTCCTGCGGACTTCACTCCGACCGTTATCTTCAGCGGGCTGTCTCTGGCAAGTGGCGCATATCGCCTCACCCTATTCAACACCGACACGACGGGTAGCGTGAGTATTCGCTGGGCGGTGGGTGGGGCCACCACCAACACGGCCAACGGCGCTTTTTTGGGATCGCAGTATTCCAACGGTCCCGACACGAACGTCACGAATCCGTACCTCTCGAATTTCACGACTTCCACTGAGCTTTTGGGTTTCACCGTCGACGGCACCAGCCCCGTCCCGGAGCCGGGCACGTTCCTGACGTCCCTGGTCATCTTCGGAGCGGTCGGCCTGCTCCGCCGTCGCGCGTAATCTGGGAAGTGCCGCGGGATTCATTGGATCGCGCGGCCTGGCCCTTTGAAGTTCGGTTTCAAAACTCCCGCCAAGGCGCCAAGCATTCCCCCTGCGGCTTGGCGGGAGAACATCAGCAACCTCGCGGCACGGTCCCAATAGACCATCTGCCCTAGCAGGCTGTGTAAAAAGGGTTTTGCAGGACCACTCCCTCACGGTCGTGGCTCTGTAAGTCGTTGTAAATACGAGAATACATTTCTGAGCCGCGCGCGTCAGCAAGCGGTTCCCGGCTTTTTTCCGCAGCCTGCTAGTGTTTTCCTCAATATAATCGATATTTTACGAGGTCTCCACCGCCACATCATCGGCTGGGGCACCGACGTCGCACTCCTTCTCGACGCTGGCCTGCGCCCCACCCGCCGAAGCTACCTCTCTTGCCCGCTTCCTTGACCTAGATCAGTCCAATGCGCCGATCCCGGCCAGCTCTTCTTTGTTGATTTCGTCTCTCTCCCTCGCTTGCTGAACTTGCCAGTCCAGCGTCTCCTTCAACACCACCGCGCGAACCTCTTCTAAAATTCCTTCCTCCTGCAGGAAGGCATCCAGTGACAAGCCCATAGGCCTGTTGCACTTCTCCATGGCGTCGCCTCCTTCAGGAATCGTTTCGTCAAGAGAGGGTCATCCCAGGGCAACCTCTCAATCTGCGAACCCAGTTCCCGATCCGGCCGAGGGAAGATCCCCCGAAATACTTTTTTAGCGCACAAAAGGCGAAAGTAGGACTCTCACCCTCCTAAAGCCTATTGCAACCGCGCCCGATTCCTCTCTAGAATCAGTTGTGGTCCATTTGGGGTCCATTTTGGGTCTAGTATGCCTGAGGAAGTCGCTCACAACCCGGAAACTGCTCGCGTCGCGGCGCCGAAGGGGATTTTCCCGGCTCGCGTGGACGAGCGTGGCCGTCTCAAACTTCCGGCTGCCTTCAAGGGGTACCTGGAGCAGTTGGGAGAGAAGGACCTGTTCGTGACCAGCTTCGACGGACGCATAGCTCGAATCTACACCCCCGGGGTGTGGGAGTCCAACGAAAAGCATTTAACCGCGCCCGGTGAGAACCGTGAGCGGCGGAAGCGGATCTATTTGAAATCGATGGCGTTTGGCGAAAATTCGCGGTTGGACGACCAGGGCCGGGTCCTGGTGAACACCGATTTGCGCCGGGCCATGAATGTGGAAAACCAGCCCGTCCGGTTGATGAACTACGACGGCGTGATTCAGTTCTGGAGCGAGGCGGTCCACGCCGAGATGATGGCCGATGCCGACCAGTTGAGCTCCACCGACCTGCAGAACGAAGAAGAGCTGGGGCTGAAGTAATGCATGCACTATTCCGTCATGCTGGCCGAATCCTTGGAGCATTTGAAGCTCCAGCCGGAGCGCGTCTATCTGGATGCGACCTGCGGATTGGGCGGGCATACGGGGGCGATCGCCCGGCAGTTGACCACGGGACGGCTTTTCTCGAACGACCGGGATGCCGAATCGATGGCGATGGCGCGGACGGCGACCGCCGATTGCGCGGAGCGGATTGTGTTCTCGCAGGGGCCGTTCTCGACGATTGCGGCGCGGTGGCGGGAGTCGGGTTTGCCGCGGGTGGCCGGACTGCTGGCGGACCTGGGTGTCAGCCGGTATCAGTTGACGGACGCGGAGCGCGGATTCAGTTTTCAGACCGATGGGCCGCTGGACATGCGGATGGATCGCTCGAGCGGCGAACCGGCGTCGGACTTGGTGAATTTTACAGCAGAGAAAGAACTCGCCGACCTGATCTATCAGTTGGGCGAGGAAAGGAGTTCGCGGCAAATAGCCAGGGCAATCGTTCGGGCACGGCCAATCCGTACCACTCTGCACCTTGCCGGGGTCATAGAGCGGGTCGTGCCTCGAACGGGAAAAACTCATCCGGCCACGCAGACCTTTATGGCGCTGCGGTTGGCGGTGAACGGGGAGCTCGACGAGCTGCAGGCGCTGTTGGCAGATCTGCCCGCCCTGCTGGAACCGGGTGCCCGGGTAGTCTTTCTGACGTTCATGTCCACCGAGGACCGCATCGTCAAGCAACATTTTCAGGCCTTGGCCCGCGAGGGCCGCGCCACGATTTTGACCAAACACGTAATTCGGCCGTCCGAGGCCGAGATCAGCAACAATCCAGCGTCCCGCAGCGCCAAGCTGCGGGCGATTGAGTGGAAATAAGCCATGGCGACGCTCGCACAGATTTTTACACCACGTATTTCGCGAGATGACCGGGAGAGCCTTTTGAACGAGGGCCGCAGCCGGGCGCAGGGACCAGCCGTTTCCGAGGCGGCTGGGCACGTCGAAGTTGACGTTTACCAAATGCGCCCTTTGCCCTATGAGGACTTTCTCTACATCAAGAGTGATTTCAACAACCAGCGCGTCGTCCGGCAGGCGGACCCCACGGCGGGCCGTTCGGCCTGGAAGGCCATCGGTTCGTCCTGCATCGCCGCCGCTCTGCTGATTGGTTTGCTGCTGCCACACGCCTACCGCCTGTTGGCGGGCTATCAGATTTCCCGTCTGAAGCTGGAGCATGAGCAGTTCTCTAATGTCCTCCGGACGCTCGACTCCCAGGAAGCCAGCCTGGTGAAGATGGATCGTCTGTATGAGGTGGCGCGGAGCAAGGGCTATGCCGCTCCCACCCGCGATCAAGTTCAGTATTCGCAACCCAAGGACGCCGTTGCGCGCTTGGACAAGAGCCCGGCCGGCACGCCGGGCGAGAACAAATAAACCCACCTCCCCCGTGGTTTTTTGAAGAGCGGCTGCTGGTCTTGAAGGCCGGCGCCGTGTTCGACGTCCGAAGAGGAAGAAGCTGATGGAAGCGTACGCTGATCATCCGGCGCGCCACCGGGTCCGGTGGCTGGCCCGGTTCGCGCTGCTTTGGGCAGTGGGCATTGGCGCGCGCCTAGTCTTTCTTCAAGCGTTCAGTCACGAAGAGTACCGCGACCTGGCCCGCCAACAGCAAACCAAGCTGCGGCAACTGGCTGCTCCTCGCGGCAGCATCTATGACCGCGCGGGCCGAATCCTGGCACTCAGCGTTCCGGTGGAGACCGTCATCGTCAACCCCGTCCAGTTGCCGGATCGGCCGCTGGCGGCGCAGCTATTGGCCAAGATTCTGGAGATCGACGAAGCCAAGCTGCGTGACCGCTTGGAGACCTATGCCAATGCCCGCAAAGGGTACATGGTGGTGGACAAGGGTGTCTCGGTCGAGAAAGCCGACCGGCTACGGCAATTGGGCGTGGACTGGATCGGTTTTGAATCGAATGGCGTCCGCCGGTACCCGGATGGCGCGCTGGGTGCGCATGTGCTGGGTGGTGTCGATCACCAGGCCCGGGGCAACGCGGGGATTGAGCGTCACTTTGAGGACGATCTGGGCGGCTACCCGGGCTATGAATGGGTGGTCAGCGATGTCCAACGCCGCAGCTTTGACTCATCCATCGAGAAAGCTCCGCAAGCCGGCCGCGATGTCGTGCTGACGATCGACCGGCGCATCCAGTATGCAGCCGACGAGGCGATCCGCGAGGCGGTGGCCAGCAGCATGGCCGACAGCGGCACCGCTGTCGCATTGGACCCGAACACGGGCGAGATCCTGGCTCTTTCCAATTACCCGACCTACGACCCCAACGAAGTACCCAAGTCCACGGCTGACTACGTGGCCCGCAAGAATCTGGCGGCTACGGACCCCTTTGAGCCGGGCAGCATCTTCAAGGTGTTCGGCTTAGCAGCGGCGCTGGAGACCACTGACATCCGGCCCGACACAGTGCTGCACTGCGGCAACGGCACCATCAACGTCGGCGGCCACGTCATCGGCGAAGCCCACGGCGGCTTTGGCTACCTGACGGTGGAGGAGATCATCTCCAAATCGTCCAATGTGGGCGCGGTGAAGATCGCCTTGAAGACGGGCGAAAAGAACCTGCACGACTACCTGCTGCGCTTTGGCTTCAACCAGACGACCGGTCTCGAGATGCCGTCCGAGAGCCAGGGCTTGATCTTCCGGTTGAAGCGCTGGCAGCCGGGGTCGATTGGATCAGTGGCGATCGGCCATGAGGTGTTGACCACGTCGCTCCAGTTGGCGCGGGGCTTGGCCGCCATCGCCAACAACGGCTTCCTGATCCGGCCGCACCTGACGCGGGCGCGCCCGCTGGGCGAAGTCACGCTGCGCAACGTGGCCTATCAGCCGGAACAGAACGATCAGCCCCGGCGCATCCTGCGCCCGGAAACGGCCATGACGCTGCGTAAGGTGATGGAGTCTGTCGTGCTCACCGGTACCGGCAAGGGCATTCGTCTGGATGGTTATAGTTGCGGCGGCAAGACCGGCACGGCCAAGTTGTTCGACAAGACGATTGGCAAGTACGTCAGCCGCTACAACGCCTCCTTCATGGGCTTTGCGCCCGTCACCAATCCGGCCGTGGTGGTGGTGGTGACGCTGAATGGAACGCGGCAATACGGGGCCACCGCGGCGGGTCCGGCCTTCAAGCAGATCACCCAGACCGCTCTGCGTGTCCTGAACGTCCAGCAGGATCTCACCGACCCGGCCCCGACCACCGAGACCGTTCCAGAGCGGATCGTCGCCGATGTGGCCACCACCAGCGCGCCCTTGAAGACGCCCGAAGCGATGCAGCAGGAAATGGAAGCCGAGCAACGTCCGGCCACCCTGATTGCGGTGGGGCCGAAGCTGCCCAACTTTATCGGCAAGACGGCCCGGGCCGTGCTGGATGAGGCGATGCAATCTGGCATCCGTGTCGATATCGAAGGCTCAGGGATCGCTCGCCTGCAGGATCCACCGCCTGGAGCACGGCTGGCCGCTGGACAACACCTGAAAGTGCGGTTCCAACCATGACCCTGGGTGAACTGCTACAGGGTTCCGTCGCGTCAGATGATTTGCCCGTTGAGATCGCTGGCCTGCCGGTGACCGGGTTGGATTTTGATTCGCGCCGCATTCAGCCGGGTCAAGTGTTTTTTGCCTGGCGTGGTGCCAAGGCCGACGGCAATCTGTTCGCCGCGCAAGCGATCGCCCAGGGTGCGGTGGCTATCGTGAGTGAAGATCTGCCCCCGGAGGACCTGTCCCAAACAAGTAGTGTGCCGTGGATCCAGATTGACCGCGGCCGTCACGCCTTGGCGCTGGCCGCCCGGCAGTTCTACCCCCGCGCGCAGTCCCTCCAGTTGACTGGCATCACCGGGACCAATGGCAAGACCACCACCAGCTATCTGGTGGATAGCGTGCTGCGTTGCGCGGGGTTCACCACCGGCTTGGTGGGCACGATTGAGTATCACGTCGCGGGAGAGGTCCGTCCCGCGGTCAACACCACGCCGGAATCACTGGAGCTTTACCGGCTATTTGATGATCTGGTGCAGCGGGGCGGGTCAAAGGCGGTGATGGAGGTTTCCTCGCACGCACTGGCCCAGGGCCGTGTCTATGGCATACCGTTCCACTCCGCCATCTTCACCAACCTGACGCAGGATCACCTGGATTTCCACGGCGACATGGAAAGCTACTTCCAAGCCAAACACCAGCTGTTCCGCGGCAAAGGCGTACCGGCACCCGATCACGCCATTCTGAACTACGACGACAGCTATGGCCGGTCGATCGAAGTGGCGCCCCGGACCAGGACATGGTGGTACGGGCGCAGTGTCGGCGCGGCCATCCGGCCCGACCAAATTGAGCAATCCTTTGAAGGCCTGAAGTTTGATGTCCGCTACGATGGCGGCCTGTTGAAGATCAATTCGCCGTTGACGGGCAGTTTCAACATCCTGAATATCCTGGCCGCTTGCGGTGCGGGCCTGGCGTATGGCTTGGAGCCCGGCGTCATTGAAGAAGGCATCGCCAACTGCCGCGCGATCCCCGGCCGCTTTGAACGCGTCGAATCGTCGCAGCCCTTCCTGGTCATCGTTGACTACGCCCATTCGCCCGACGCCCTCCGCAACGTCATCCAGGTGGCGCGCTCCTTAAAACCCAATCGCGTCCTCACGCTGTTTGGCTGTGGTGGCGACCGTGACCGGTCCAAGCGCCCGCTGATGGGCGAAGCCGCGGCGGAGCTGAGCGACTATGTTGTGCTGACCTCCGACAACCCCCGCTCAGAAGATCCGCTGGCCATCATCAATGATGCGTTGGTGGGGCTGCGCCGCTTCGACACGCCGCACTATGTTGAGCCTGACCGCGAACTCGCCATCCGCCACGCATTGTTGCGCGCCGAAGCGGGCGACATCGTCATCCTCGCCGGCAAGGGACACGAAAACTATCAGGTGCTCGCCGATCGCACCATCCATTTTGATGATCGCGAAGTGGCCCACCAAATTCTCGAGGGCTTCGGCGCATGACGTTTCCGTTGTCGCAGGTCGCCCACTGGCTGGATGTGCCGCCACCGGCCCAGGACGTGATGGTCACTGGGTGGAGCATTGACACCCGCACCATCGCCCCCGGTGATCTCTTCTTTGCTCTCCGTGGGCCTCATCACGACGGGCATGACCATGTGGCCACCGCGTTGGCCGCCGGTGCGGCCGCCGTCATCGTGGAGCGTCCGGTGGAAGGTTGTGCTCTCCAGGTGGCCGACACGCAGTCCGCGCTGGAGCGTCTGGCCCTGGCCGCCCGCCAGCATTGGCAGGCATCGGCCCCGGACCGGACCGTGATCGGAGTGACTGGCAGCGCGGGCAAGACCTCCACCAAGGAAGTGATCAGCACGCTGCTGTCGGCGCACTTTGAGACGTCGAAGACCACCGGCAACTTCAACAATCACATCGGCCTGCCCTTATCGGTGCTGCGCATCTCCGATACGGCGCGCCTGGCTGTGCTGGAGATGGGGATGAATCACGCGGGGGAGATTCGGCATCTGGCTGCGATCGCCGCGCCGCAGACCGGTGTCGTCACCAACGTGGGCACCGCGCATATCGAGAACTTCGCCGATGGCATTGACGGCATCGCCGCCGCCAAACGCGAACTGGTGGAAGCACTGCCCGCCACGGGCACAGCCGTACTGAATGCCGATGATGATCGGGTGGCCGGTTTCCGGAACAGCTTTGCCGGCCGCGCGATCACGTTCGGCATGGGCGAAGCGGCGGACGTCCGCGCCACCAACGTGCAGCTCACCTTGGACCAGGCAAGCTTTGATGTGGGGGCCACCCGCTTCACCACCGCGCTTCCTGGACGCCACGGGGTCCGCAACGTCCTGGCGGGTATCGCCGTCGGCCAGACCTTGGGCATTGCGCCCGAACAAATGGTGGAAGCGGCGCAATCGTTGCGCCCCGCGGCCATGCGCGGCGAACGCTTCTGGCATGACGGCGCTTTGATTTTTAACGATTGCTACAACTCCAACCCGGATGCGGCGCGAGCGATGCTCGACGTGCTCCGGGATTCGCCCGCGGAGCGCCGCATTGCGGTGTTGGGCGAAATGCTCGAACTCGGAAGTTGGACCGAGCCCTTGCATCGCGACGTAGGTACCTACGTCGCGGCGCAAGGGATTCCTGTGCTCATCGGGATTCGCGGTGCGGCCCGGCAGATGGTGGAAGCCGCTAAGCTCGCTGGTCTGTCAGACCGTACCGCTCTCTTTTTCGAGAGTCCCGAAGAAGCCGGAGACTTTGTCCGCTCCATTGTGAAACCCGGTGACGCCGTGCTCTTCAAGGGCTCCCGCGGCACGCGCGTCGAACGCGCACTGGAACGCGTTGTGGGCGCGGCGGCCGGAGGTGCTCACTAGTGCTCTATTGGCTGCTCTATGAAAAGCTGCTGCCGTACTTCGGGCCCTTTCGCCTGTTCGGCGCGGTGACGTTCCGGACCGCCTTCGCGGCACTGACGGCGCTCGTGGTGTCTTTGATCCTGGGCCCGTGGATGATCCGCAAACTGCGCGAATGGTCGTTTGGCCAGTTCATCCGCGAGGAGGGTCCCAAGAGCCATCAATCCAAGGCCGGCACACCCACCATGGGCGGTCTGTTGATCATTGTCTCGATCGTAGTGCCGACGCTGTTGTGGTCCAATCTGCGCAATGTTTATGTCTGGGTGGCGATGCTGGGCCTGCTCTCCTTTGCCGCCATCGGCTTTGAAGATGACTACACCAAGGTGAAGAAGCGCCGCAATCTGGGCCTGACGTCGAGGCAGAAATTCGGACTTCAGATTTTGGCCACCATGCTGATCGGCGCGGTATTGCTGGTGCTCCATGCGCGAGGCCAGTACGACACGCAGATCAACGTACCCTTCTTCAAACAGTTCCACCCGGACTTGTTGATCAGTTCGTGGCTCTCGAACCCGTGGACCTATGTGGCCGCGTTTGTGCCGTTCTACTTCTTCATGATCCTGGTGATCGTGGGCTCCTCGAACGCCGTGAATCTCACCGATGGTTTGGACGGCTTGGCGACCGGCCTGATGATCATCGCGGCGGGCGCGATGACGGTGCTGGCCTATACCTCCGGCCACCGCGAATTCGCGCAGTATCTCGACCTGGTGCGCTTGCCGGGTGCCAGTGAGTTGACCATCTTCTGCGCGGCCATGACGGGTGCTTCGCTGGGCTTCCTGTGGTTCAACGCGCACCCGGCGGAGGTCTTCATGGGCGACGTGGGCGCGCTGGGCTTGGGCGGAGCGATGGGTACGGTGGCAGTGCTGATCAAGCAGGAAGTGCTGCTGCTGTTCATCGGCGGAGTCTATGTCATTGAGTTGATGAGCGTCGTGCTCCAGGTGGCCAGTTTCAAGCTGCGCGGCAAGCGCATCTTCCTGATGGCTCCGCTGCACCACCACTTTGAGCAGTTGGGTTGGCGCGAATCGAAAGTGATCGTGCGGTTTTGGATTGCGGGTCTGGTGATGGCGCTGTTTTCGCTCGCCACCTTGAAGTTGAGATAGCGGCATGAAGGTACTGGTGGTGGGCTTGGGGAAATCCGGATTGGCGGCCTGTGAGCTGTTGCTCTCGCGTGGCGACGCGGTTGTTGCCACCGACTCCAAGCCCGCGCCCGAATCGTTGGCCGCGCTTGACCAGATGGGGGTGCCGTTCTCGCCGGAGTTCGTGGACAGCGATCTCACCGTCATCTCTCCCGGTGTTCCGGCGGATCTGCCGGGGTATCACCGGATCGAACGGCAAGACCACCACCACCGCCCTGTGCGGGCACATCTTGCAGCATGCCGGCATCGCCTGTCAGGTGGGTGGCAACATCGGCGTCGCCCCCGCGGCGATGGCTGCCACGTCCAAGCCTGGCCAGTGGAACGTCCTGGAGCTGTCCAGCTTTCAGCTCGAGACCACGCGCACTTTCCGGCCCCAGATCGGCGTCTGCTTAAACGTTACGCCGAATCACCTGGACCGCCACTATACGCTCGAGAACTACGCCGCCGCCAAGGGCCGGATGTTCGCGCAGCAGACCGATCAGGATGCCAAGGTGCTGAACTTCGCTGATCCTATTTGCCGCGGCTATCAGCAGTTGGGCCATGGGGCGATCCACTGGTTCAACCAGACTTCTCGTCACTCTTCTCGCCAATATGAGGCGCAGTTGCCGGGCGAGCACAACCAGCAAAACATCGACGCCGCCATCATCGCTTGCCGGATCGCCGGCGCTGACGAGCAGGCCATGCTGGAAGCCGTCAAGACGTTTCCCGGAGTGGAGCATCGCCTGGAGTTCGTGCGCGAGCTTGCGGGTATCCGCTTCTACAACGACTCGAAGGCCACCAGCGTGGACGCGACGTTGAAGGCAATCGCCGCGCTGGATGGTCCGCTGTGGATCATTCTGGGCGGCAAGGACAAGGGCAGCGACTATCGTCCTTTGATCGCCCCGCTGGCCGGTCGCGCGCGAGGTGTGATGTTGATCGGCGCGGCGGCGGGCAAAATCGAAAGTCACTTGGGCGACGCGCTGCCGTTGCATCAGTCCCAGACCTTGGACGCAGCCACCCGTGACGCCTTTCAAGCGGCGCAACCCGGTGACACGATTCTGCTGGCTCCCGCCTGCGCCAGTTTTGACCAGTTCAAGAGCTTTGAACATCGTGGCGATGTCTTCAAACAGCTCGTCCGCCAAATGGAGGCTCGCTAACCTATGGCGCAACGTCTAAAGACTGACTGGTTCCTGTTCTGGACCGTCATCTCACTGGCCTTCTTCGGCTTGGTGATCATATTCTCGGCGTCGCTCCCCAAGACGGAGCTGATGCACATATCGCAGTTCTACTTCATGGCCAAGCAAGCCGCGCTGATCGGTGTGGGCGTGGTGTGTTTGATGGGATTGAAGCGGTTGGACTACCGCAAGCTGAACCGTCCGGAGTGGGCCTTTGGCTTGATGGGCGTGATGTTGACCATGCTGGTGGCGGTCTATTTTCTCGATTCGCATCACCACCGCTGGATCCGCGTCCCGGGCTTTCAGTTGCAGCCGTCTGAGCTGGCCAAGCCGGCGCTGGCGATCTTTCTGGCGTGGTTTGTCACGCGGCGCATTTCGGCCATCAACAGCCGTTACACGCTGGGTCCAGCGGCGCTGGTGATCGGCGTGCTCGCCGTGCTGGTTTTGGCGGGCGATATGGGCACGATGGCCGTGCTGATGATCACGGTAGCGGCGGTCTTCTACGTGGCGGGCATCTCGCCACGATATGCCGCGATGGCGCTGGCCGCGCTGATGCTGATCGGCGTCGTCGGCATTGCAGCTAAACCCTACCGGCTGCGCCGCGTGGTGCACTTTGTCGACCCCAGCTACGAACTGCTGGACAAAGCCGATGCCTCGGGCAAGGTAAAGGCGTGGCTTGAAAACTCGATGTCCACGCGCGACCCCAACTATCAGGCGCGTCAATCCGTGATCGCGGTCGGCTCCGGCGGACTGCTGGGCCTGGGCCTGATGCATGGCAAGCAGAAAATGCTCTATGTGCCGGAAGCGCATACGGACTTTATCTATTCGGTGATTGGCGAGGAACTGGGCTTCTTCGGGTGCGCCGGAGTGCTGGCGGCGTTCATGGTGATCCTGTGGCGAGGGCTGCGCCTGTTTTGGATGGCACCGGACGACTTTGGTCGCTACCTGGCGTTGGCGGTGACGGTCTGCTTCACCGTGCAGGCCTTGATCAACATCAGTGTTGTCCTCGATCTGGGGCCCACCAAGGGGATTCCATTGCCGTTGATCAGCTATGGCGGCACTTCGATGTTGAGCAGTCTGGTCTCGCTCGGTCTCTTGCTGAGTGTCAGCGAACGGGCGGGCTAGCCAGTGAACTTTGTGATGACCGGCGGCGGCACGGGCGGCCACGTTGTTCCGGCCTTGGCCGTAGCCGACGAGTTGAGAAGGCGCGGACACTCGTGCAGCTTCATCGGCACGCGCGAGGGGTTTGAGGCGCGCCTGGTTCCGGCAGCGGGTTTTGAGATCGACTACATCCAGGTAGCCGGGCTGAACCGCGTGGGCCTCGGGGCGCAGTTGCGCACGCTGGCGCAGTTGCCATTCAGCGTGGCGGCTGCCTGGGGAATCCTCGGGCGCCGGCATCCGGCGGCGATGTTTAGTATGGGGGGCTATGTCGCGGGTCCACCGATGCTGGCCGCCAAGTTTCGTGGAGTGCCGCAAGTGCTGATGGAGCCCAACGCCATGCCGGGGCTGGTCAGCCGCTGGACCTCCGGGTGGGTGGCTAAGGCGCTGGTGAGCTTTGACGAAGCGGTGCCGTTCTTTCCGCCGGGAGTGGCGGAGGTGACCGGGGTCCCGGTACGGGAGCGCTTTTTTGCCGTCCGGCCAAAGGTGGCCGACGGTCGGCTGACGGTGCTGGTGACCGGCGGCAGTCGCGGGTCCCAGAAGCTGAACAATGCCGTGCGCGAGGCTTGGCCGCTGTTCGCGCGAGCGGAGGTGCCGGTGCGGTTGATCCAGCAGACCGGAACTGCGATGCAGCCGGAGATGGAACGGGAGTTCCGGCACGCGGGACTGGATGGGTCAGTTACGGCCTTTGTGGAAGACATGCCCGCGGCGTTTGCGGAGGCAGACCTGGTGATCTGCCGGTCCGGTGCCGGGGCGGTGGCGGAATTGGCTGCCGCGGGACGGCCGGCCATCCTGGTGCCGTTCCCCTTTGCGGCCGATGATCATCAGCGGCGCAACGCGGAAGCGCTGGAGCGCGCGGGGGCCGCTCGCGTGGTGCTGGATCACGAGTTGACGGGGAAACGTTTGTTTGACGAAGTGATGGCCTTGAGTGCCGCGTTGCCGCCCATGGCGGCCGCTGCGCGCTCCCTGGCCAAACCGGAGGCAGCCCGGCGGGCCGCCACAGTGCTGGAACAGATAGCGAGAGTGCAATGAACACCATGATTGAGAACCAAGTGACCGGCCGCCGGTTGGCGCCATCGCGCCTGACCCGTGTGGACGGGCAGACGATCGCCCGCATTCTGGGCATGAGCTGGGAAGAGGTGCAGGTCGGAGCTGGCATTTTGGCTCCCGCCGCGCCGCCCTCGATTGACATCAGCTCTCAAAGCCGAAACAATAACAGCTAAAAATGTTTTTCAAGAAGCAACGCTTCCACTTCGTCGGCGCGGGCGGGATCGGCATGAGCGGTATTGCCGAAGTGTTGCTAAATCTGGGTTACGAGATCACCGGGTCCGACTCCAAGCTGTCGGCCACCACCGAACGTCTGGTGGCGCAGGGGGCCCATATTTCCGAGGGGCACCGGGCCGAGAATGTCACCGGAGCCAAGGCTGTCGTCGTGTCCTCAGCCATTGACCCGCGCAACCCGGAGTTGTTGGAAGCGCGGCGGCTGCAGATTCCCGTGATCCCTCGCGGCGAACTGCTGGCCGAGCTGATGCGGTTGAAGTTCGGTATCGCCATTGCCGGCAGCCATGGCAAAACCACGACGACTTCGATGACGGCCACCATCCTGAGCCACGCCGGCCTGGACCCGACCGTTGTCGTGGGCGGGCGCGTGGGCACCATGGGCGGATCCAATGCCCGCGTGGGGCAAAGCGATTTTCTGGTGGTGGAATCCGATGAAAGTGATGGCAGCTTTCTCAAGCTGGCGCCGATCCTGGCCGTGGTCACCAATATCGACCGCGAGCATTTGGATCACTACGCCAACATCGAAGTGATCCGGGCTGCCTTCACAGACTTCGTCAATAAGGTGCCGTTTTACGGCGCCGCCATCCTGTGCCTGGATGATGAGAACGTCCAGCAGATTCTGCCCGGCATCAAGCGCCGCACCATCAGTTATGGCCACAGCACGCAGGCCGATCTGCGCGTGATGTCGGTGGCGGTGACGCCGTTTCTGAGCGAGTTCGCGCTCGAGTTCCGCGGCCGGGACCTGGGCCGGTTCGCGCTGCATGTGCCTGGCGCGCATAACGTCCTGAATGCCACGGCCTCCATCGCGGTGGCCTTGGAACTGGAAGTTCCGGTGGAGAAGATCCGTGAAGGGCTGGCGCTGTTTTCAGGCGTG